>MEKT01000223.1 GCA_001767435.1 Acidobacteria bacterium RIFCSPLOWO2_02_FULL_65_29
GTCCACCCTGCCTGCAGACATCTCGTTCAAGGAGCTGGTGGCCACCGTCAAAATGCGCTGGCGCATCGAGCGTGACTACCGGGAACTCAAGCAGGAGGTGGAGCTGGGTCATTACGAAGGGCGTAATTGGCGCGGCTTTCATCATCATGCGAGCCTGTGTATTGCTGCGTATGGTTTTCTCATGCTGGAGCAGCTCTGCGGAGTCAAAAAAAAACTCCGCTCGACTCAAAGCGCCTCCCGTACCCGAAGGCTTCCGCCCGCGCGGGGCTGGCGCCCATGCAGCGACACATCTCGCGGTCGATCGCCACCGCGCGTTTTCGCCTGGCTCGGGCCATCGCTCGAGGATTTCCGCAATGCCCGTGTTGCGGAAAACTCTACGTGCGAGCAGCTAGATATTAATAACACAGTCCAATTAATAAGTTGCTCTTAACGGTCCCACGGCGACAGCTTTGCACCATTGCTGCCGGCAATGCGGCCGGTGACGAAGCATTCGGCAATGTTGCCGCCAGAAAGATAGAGGTGGCCGAAGGCGCTGCCGAGTTCGCCCGCGGTAAAGAGGCGCGGGATCGGGTTGCCATACGCATCGATGATGCGGCAACGCGCATCGTGTACCGGCCCGCCTTGTGTGTTCGATAACGTCGCCCACACCGGTGCGCCGTAGTAAGGCGGTGTTCGGATCTGTACCATGGTGCCGGCCGGGCGCCCAAACTCGCTATCGCTGCCCGCCGCGCACATCTCATTCCAGCGCGAGACGCTAGCCATCACTGTTTGGAGGCTGAGTCCCAGCGCGATAGCCAAACCTTCCAGTGTGTCGGCGCGCTTCAGTATCCCGATCTCCACTTCCTTCAGATTATCGTCGCTCCAGCAGTACCGCACGCCCGGATCGTTGGATGTCGGCTTGCCAAGCGGGTACATCTTGCGTCCATTCTCGTCGCAAATCATGAATGCGGGATTCCGCGGAAAACGTTGCGTCACCGGGTCATAGTACTGCAGCGGACGCACGGCAGTGTCCTGCGTGTAGGGCTGGTATTCCGACATAAAACGCTTGCCATTCTGGTCGAGCAGTATCCACGCCATCATGACTCGCGCCTTTTCGCCTTCTCCCGGAAACCAGTCAGGAAAACGCTTGAGCCGGATCGCATACGGATAATCCGGATCGACGTGCCGAAAGCCGTAGGCACCGTGGATGTGCCACATATGCCATAGCGCGGCGCCAAGGTCCTGCGCCATGCGAATGCCGTCGCCGGTATTGGTGCGCGCCGCGGCGTTAAAAATCGGCTTGCCTTCGAGATATTGCGCCTTCATCTCGGCGTTGCCCTCGAACCCGCCGCAAGCCAGGACGACCGCACGCCGCGCCTTGATATTGAGATCCGCCCCGTTGTTGCGCACATTCACGCCGCGCACTTCGCGCGTCGCCGGATCCGCGATCAGCCGGATGGCCGATGTCGCGAGCCGAATTTCGACGCCCCGCCTTAGCACGTTCTCGTGCACCACGCGAAAGAGCTTTGGGCCGTTGGGCGCCCCGTCCGCCCACGGGTAGGCGGCGCGCATGTCGCAGCCCGGCACCTCAACGACGCTCGTGTTGTAGAAGGTCTCGGTTCCAGGAAAGGGGTAGTTGCCGCTGAGCCGCCGTATATTAGGGTCATTGCGGTTGGCGCTGCGGGCGTGGTCTTCTATGGAAGTGATAACGACGGCCCCATTCACCTGCGCGAGTTCCCGCACGTATGCTTCCAGTTCGCACATGCCAGCAGCCAAGACTCGCAGCACGTCATCGGGAGTGCGTCCGTCGTTCGTCGTCTTTAGATAGGCAAACGCGGCGTCCGGGTCGCGCGCACTGCGCACGGCCCCGTACGAACAAATAGAAAGCCCGCCCGGTACTTCCGATTTCTCGATGAGGAGCGTCTTGGCACCGCCGTCCGCTGCATTAATCGCAGAGACAGCCCCCGCATTGCCAAAACCGACCACCACAACATCAAATGATTCGTTGAACTCCATTTGTAGGGGCGGGCAATTCGCTTGTCATCTTCGCGGAACGAGCGGAAGCAGCAGGTACGAGGGCGTGTCGCGACCGACGTAGATCGCGTTCGTGCCGCCATTATATTCGGCGTGATAATGCGTGTAACTACTACCTATGCCATCAAAAGGTTGGATATCGAGCCGTATCCGATGCCCCTTCCTGAACACCATGCTCGTAGGCCAGATTTCCACCCGGCATTCGACCAGCTCACCGGGCGTCAAGGGCCAGCGCTCATCGTGTGTATGGTAAGGCCTATAAGGCAGCGACAGTGTTTCATCGAGTTTGCGATGCGATGCTCTGAGCCATCCTTTGGTGACTGGCACCGGTTGACCGTGCGGCCCCAACTCGAAGATGTCCTGACCATCCGGACCTATATTTCTTATCGTCGCGAAGATGTCCATGTCTTCCGTGGTGCTGGACACCCATACGTTCAACGCAATTGGACCGGTGACTTCTGTGTCTTCTTTCATTGGTTCCGTAACAAACGACACGCCAGCGCTATGGCGGTTGCCGGCTGTGTGAGAAGGCGCTGAAGCAGATCCTGCAGCAGCACCACTCCGGCCCATGGCGGTTGCAGCGTATTCTGTCCGAGCGGCGGCCGCCGGTTTGGTTGAGAGGCTGCCCGTCATGTCGTGTTGTGCGTGATGTTGTGGACTGCCGACGTGCAAGTAATAGCGCGTCCACTGAGTGCGTGCGATCGGCCACTCGTTCTCGAAGCGCCATTCGTACTTGTTACCTTCGCCGCCGGTGCGTATCTGGAGCTTGACCGGCGGCTCGTTCACGATTCCGGTATCAAGTCCCTTCAACCAATGATCTAGGAACCGCAGCTGATCCAGGCGACCGTCCTCGGAGTAGAACGGGTGATAATGCGTGCCGGAATGAATGCGAAGCTTCTTGTTCGTCGAGGCTGCGCGCGTGTATCCCTCCGTTGCGCCGCGCAGATGGAGACCAACGCCCGCCCAATTGCCCACTGCGTACAGTGGACACTCGATATTCCCCCAATGAGCGCTGCGATTTGACCACCAGCCGGTGTTCAGACTATGACGCATGTACTGCCAGACCCGATCGGTATGGAATGCATCAGGATTATAGGATTGCGGCCTTCCGAGGAGATGATTGGCCATATGCACCGCATGCCAATGCGCGATGAATCCCATGGCGAAAATACCGCCGTGATACGCAGCATCCCGGTAGCCGTCTCCCCACCCCTCCCAGGGAATAATAGCCTTGAGCGACGGCGGCTTCAGCCCCGCAACGCGCCACTGTGCGCATGCGTGATAGGAAATGCCCATTCCAGCAACTTTACCGCTGCACCATGGCTGGCGGCCAGTCCATTCGATAGCATCGTAGTAATCAAGCGTCTCCTGCCATCCACCTGGATCGCAGTGGCCCGGCGACTTACCCGACCCGCGTGAGTCCACTCGCACGCACGCATAGCCCCGCGGCACCCACCACAACGGGTTGGCCGTTTCCCAGCTCATGTACGGATTGCCTTCTTCTTCCAGGTCCGGCGGCGGGATCCACACCTTGTCTTTCTGATAAACGCTGATGTTAACCAAGGCGGGAAAGGCGCCTTCCTCTTGAGGCCGATACACGTCGGCATACACGATCGCGCCGTCCCGCATCTTGATTGGGACGTCTTTGTTGAGCGTCATCGAATACTGCGGCTGAGAAAGCGTCCTCGAAACGTCATTCATAGAATATGGATTCACTATCGGCCTCAATTCGCCTTGATACCCGCGTTCCGAATGATTGGACCCCATTTCGCGAGCTCACTTTTCAGCCATGCTCTTAGTTGTTCAGGTGTCGAGGACCTAGCCTCACCGCCCAGCTGCAAAATTACCCGTTTCACGTCATCCCGCTGAAGAATTTCCGCGACCGCGTTGTTGATTTTCGTCACGATCGGCCGCGGAGTATGCGCCGGCGCAAACAGCGCAAACCATAGGAGCGCCTCCATTTCCGGAACACCCGCTTCAACGGCACTCGGTATATCGGGCACAGCTGGCGAGCGGCTCTTGCTCGTAACCGCCAAGGCCCTGACCTTGCCGGATTTGAGCTGTGCGTGCGCGGTGATTGGAGAAAGAAATGACACCTGTACTTCACCGGAGATGATGCCGGTCACAGCCGCGCCGCCTCCTCTGTAAGGCACATGCGTGAGACCGATATCGACGGTTTGCTTTAGCAATTCACCAGTAAGATGTCCCAACGATCCTGGACCTACTGTGCCGTAGGTCAATGGCCCCTTCTGTTTCGCGTAGGCGATCAGCTCTTTCACGTTCCCGACAGGGACTGATGGATGAACGACAAGGACGTTGGTTGTTGTAGCAACCATCGTGATAGGTGTGAAGTCTTTCTCGGGATCGTAGGGCAGGTACTTGAAAAGATAGAGAGCGCTTACGAAGGCGATCGCATTACCCATGATCATCGTATGCCCATCGGGTGTTGCGCGTGCAGTCGTTTCGGCTGGCAAGATACCGCCGGCGCTAAACCGATTGTCGACCACAATGGGCTGACCCCATTTCTCCGTAAGGCGCGGACCAATCACGCGCGAGAGAACATCGGTAGTACCGCCAACGCTCAGGCCCATGAGTCGTATCGGGCGATTCGGGTAATGCTCCGCATTCGACGCTGCCGAAGCAACTTTTACATACGGAGCGACCGCTAGGAACTGAATTGCGATTATGAGGCACTTGAGCGATTTGCGCATGGCGATTATGTCCGTTTAGTGAAAGCTTCAGTTAAACGACGACAACTCTCCGTCGGCGGCGACGGAAGCGCTCGTGTTATCTCTGGATTGGGTTGCGGCATCCTCCCCTCATGCCGCGCAGTTTGTATGCGGTCTCGAAGCGCTGCATTGGCATGGAATAGCAGGCTTAACTAAGCTTAGCACAGAGAGCCATTTTTTTGCTAGAATCAAATTGTCATGAATCAAGTAGCGCAAAGAAAGCTCCGTTGACGCCACGACGTTTCAGCTTGCCACCGCAGAAGGCAGTCACGAGGGCGCTCAGCGCAGCCGCCTCTTGTGTAGGCGTCACGCCAGCAGCTCGCCGATTCCGGTCGCCGGACGCGGGCGGAACCACCTGCACCATGCAAGCGGTGTGCGAGGACGACAATATGCGAGGGTGCGGAACAGCTCCTTTCGTCGGTTGTGAAAGCTGCGACTGACCGGGCGCGCAACCGTCCATGAGAGCTATTATCCGACACAGCGCGTCAATCTTTCACCACCCTGACGCAGTGCTAGTTTTGAGCGGCAGATATATTCCCTAGTGATGCTCCGTCACGCGGCCCGGCACCATTGTGGGGGCGCGAATACCACACCGATACGGAACTTGATGTAGATCAAATACCAACTTTTCGCGCCTAGCGATACTCCGATAGGCTTCTGCTAGCCCAGCAATTGTCGACGTTTCTAGGAGAAGGAATGCAGCTGCATCGTTTTGCGCTGCCGCTGCCATTTTCAGTCCAGCGGGCTATGAGTCGACAGTCGATTCCGCGGCCGCATCTCGCGAGATGGGCTGCTCCGCGTGATAATTAGTGCTGATTGGCGTTTCGTTCCTTATCCGCGCGGTAAAATGAAATCCGTCAAGGAGAGACCGGTGGCAGAGAAGCGGATCGGTGTGATCATGCATGGCGTGACCGGAAGAATGGGTGCCAATCAGCACCTCGCGCGCTCCATCCTGGAAATCCGCAGACAGGGCGGTGTCGCTTTAAAAAACGGCGTGCGCGTCATGCCCGATCCCATTTTGGTCGGCCGCAACGCGGGCAAACTTGAGCATCTCGCCCGCGCCCATGGGCTCGAACGGTGGACCACGGATCTCGACGCTGCGCTTGGCGACCGGAATGACAGCATATTCTTCGATGCCGCATCAACGCAACTGCGACCCAAGATCCTCAAAAAGGCTATTGACGCGGGCAAACACGTCTATTGTGAAAAGCCGGTTGCCACCACTCTTGCAGCGGCACTGGATCTGTACCGAGCAGTACGGCGCTCGGGCGTCAAACACGGCGTGGTGCAAGACAAACTGTGGCTGCCAGGGCTGCTCAAGCTCAAAATGCTGGGCGATTCCGGTTTTTTCGGCCGCATCCTCTCAGTGCGCGGAGAATTTGGCTACTGGGTATTCGAAGGCGATTTGCAGCCGGCGCAACGCCCGTCGTGGAACTACCGTAAAGAGGATGGCGGCGGCATCATCCTGGACATGCTGTGCCACTGGCGCTACGTGCTCGACAATCTTTTTGGAGACGTGAAGGCGGTGTCTTGTCTGGGGGCCCAGCATATCGCTGAGCGCTGGGACGAGAACGGCAAGAAGTACCGCGCCACTGCCGACGACGCTGCGTACGCTACATTCCAACTCGACGGTGGGATCATCGCCCACATCAACAGCTCTTGGTGCGTGCGCGTGCGGCGCGACGATTTGCTCACGCTCCAGGTCGATGGAACGCATGGGTCGGCGGTGGCCGGACTGCGTCGCTGTTTTACGCAAGCGCACGTCAATACGCCGAAACCGGTGTGGAATCCGGATCTGCCGCAAACCCTCGATTTCTTCGGCGGCTGGCAGGAGGTGCCGGACAACCTTTCTTGGGACAATGCCTTTAAAGCACAGTGGGAACTGTTCTTGAAATACGTCGCGGGCGAAGGTGATTTTCAGTGGGGGCTCTTGGAAGGCGTGAAGGGCGTCCAACTTGCCGAACTCGCACGCAAGAGCTGGACGCAGCGGCGCTGGGTCGATGTGCCGGCGTTCAAAGCGTAACGGAAGCATGAGCCGCGATACGATCCTCACGATAGAGCTGCCTGTCGCTCCCGGCAGACTGGCGCCGTATCAGGTGCGCGAACCGGGAAAGTTCGAGCGGCCTGCCCGGCCCTTCACACGTCGGGCATACGCGGCAGCACACGTCGTGGCCGACCCATGGTCGCTCCGTGAACCGTGGCTGGAAGCGGCCGTAGATTGGGACGCAACCATCGCCTTCCGCAAGCATCTGTGGTCGTGGGGCCTCGGGGTGGCCGAAGCGATGGACACCGCGCAGCGCGGCATGGGACTCGATTGGGCGGCTTCCCTCGAACTCGCGCGCCGCACGATCGATGCGTCGAAGGATGTCCCGGGTGCTGTAGTGGCCACGGGCGCCGGCACCGATCAGCTGGCACCTGATTCGCGAGTCAAACTCGGTCACATAATTGGCGCCTATGAAGAGCAATGTACAGCGATCGAGCGGCTCGGTGGACGCATCGTCCTGATGGCAAGCCGCGCGCTCGCCGCTTGTGCCAGCTCCGCCGACGACTACGGCCGTGTTTACGACCACATCCTGTCGCAGGTGAAGGAGCCGGTGATCATTCATTGGCTCGGCGAGATGTTCGATCCGGCCCTTGCAGGATACTGGGGACACGGTGACCAAACGGCTGCGATGGACGTCTGCATCGACGTCGTCAAGCGCAATGCCGCGAAAGTCGACGGCATCAAGGTGTCCCTCCTCGACAAGGAGAAGGAGATTGCGATGCGCCGGCGCTTGCCGGCAGGCGTGCGCATGTACACCGGCGATGACTTCAATTTCGCCGAACTTATCGCGGGGGACGGAGAAGCGCACTCCGATGCGTTACTCGGCATTTTCGATGTGATCGCCCCGGCCGCCTCAACGGCGCTTTCTGCGCTCGCTGGCAACGACCATGCGACCTACCACGAAGTTCTTGCGCCCACCGTGCCGCTTTCCCGCCACATCTTCCGTGCGCCAACGCGGTTCTACAAGACCGGGCTCGTATTCATGGCATGGCTAAACGGACACCAGCCGCATTTCGTAATGGTCGGCGGACAGCAGAGCGCGCGACACATCCTGCACTTCGCGGAACTCTTCCGCCTTGCCGATGCCGCGGGACTGCTTGCCGATCCGGAGCTCGCCTGCCGCCGCATGCGGCAGTTAATCACCGTACACGGCATGACATGAGGCACCAGGCATGAGGCGTGGATCGAAGCAGACGCCGCCTGATGCAGCAAAGTTGGCGCTCAACACCGCTACCACCCGGGAGAAATGGACGCTCGCGCAGGCGATAGAAGGCTGTGCGCGGCATGGCATTCGCGGCATCGCCCCGTGGCGCGACCAGCTTAAAGCGATGGGCGTAAATCGCGCGGCGCGCGCCGTCCGCGCTCATGGGCTTGTCGTGACAGGACTGTGCCGCGGCGGAATGTTTCCGGCGTCTAACGTGCGCGAGCGCAAAAGACGCATCACGGATAATCTGCGCGCTATCGACCAGGCCTATGCGCTCGGGGCACGCTGCCTTGTGCTGGTGGTCGGCGGGCTTCCCCCGGGTTCTCGCGATCTTGCCGGTGCGCGCGAACAGGTGGCAGCGGGCATTGCAGCGATACTGCCGCACGCCCGGGACGCCCGCATTCCGCTTGCCATCGAACCGCTACATCCGATGTATGCGGCCGACCGGGCCTGCATCAACACGCTCGCGCAGGCGCTCGACGTGTGCGACGCGCTCGACGCGGAGAAAAGCGGCGCGCTCGGAGTCGTAGTCGACGTCTATCATGTCTGGTGGGATCCCGATCTCGAGGCTGGCATCCGCCGTGCCGGTGAAAAGCGCCTGCTCGCCTATCATATTTGCGACTGGCTGGTGCCGACTGCCGATCTTCTCTACGACCGTGGCATGATGGGCGATGGCGTGATAGATCTTCCCGGCATTCGCTCCTGGCTCGAACGCGCCGGCTACACCGGACTCCACGAAGTTGAAATCTTCTCCGCAGCAAAGTGGTGGAAACGCGATCCCGACGAGGTGCTGCGCGTCTGCTGTAAGCGGCATCACCGGTACTGCTGAGCGCCGTTAGCGTCGCCGTAATGTCCACAATTTCGGACGACATCTCTCACGCCGCTTGCCGATAGTAGAAGTTGAGCATTCCGCCGAGCCGCTGGCGGCGTTGAATGAATGCGTCGTTTGCGGCATCCACCGGATCGGCTCGGATCAGCGTGTTATCCAGCCCCTGGTGATTGCGCTCCTCGTGGTAGTGAGCCATGTATTCACCAATCGCTCGACGCAGCGACGCCTGCCCTACGAAGATCATCCGATTCAGGCACTCTTCTTTGATCGAGCGAACAAAGCGCTCGGCATATGCGTTCAGATTCGGCGACATCGGCGGCAGCCGGATCACCTCGGTCCCCGCCTCGCACACCAGCCTGCGAAATTGGTCCGTATACTTCGTGTCGCGGTCAATGATCAAGTAGCGTTTCCCGCGTAGCGCACCACACTCCGAGTCGATGAGATTTCGCCCGATCTGCAGGACCCACGACTCGTCCGGTTTCGCCGTCACGCCGAGAACCTGAACGACGCGGTCGGCAAGACTGATCACAAACAGTAGGTAGTAGGTGACCAGCCCCCTACCCGTCCATACCTCCACAGTGAGGAAATCGCTCGCGGCAAACACTCCCCAGTGCGCCTTAAGAAACGTTGACCACCTGGTGCGCTTACCGCGCTCCGGGGCCGGTTCAATGCCATTGCGAATGAGCACGTTGGCAACCGTGCCACGCCCCACTTTATGGCCCAAGTTGGCCAGCGCACCTTGAATGCGCGTATAGCCCCAGCCTGAGTTGTCCAGCGCCATGCGCACGATCAACGCCGAGATCTCGCGCATGATCCCTGGCCGGCCCGGTCCACGCCGATAGGCGAAATTCCATTTCTGCGCTACCAATCGTCGGTGCCAGCGTAGCAACGTGTCAGGTGAAACGATGGTGTCGAGCTTCAGGAGCGCTTTGCGTCCTACGGCCTTGGCCTTCCTCGCAAGCAGCGCCCGTTCGGCATCGGTAAAGCGGATTCGCTTTCCCCGCAGCCTTTCCCTGAGCAGCCGGTTTTCAGTTTGAAGGAATTCGATGACGATCAGCTGATGTCGATGAAGCCAGCCCGAGACGACCATCAGTAAGAATGTGAGTAACGGTGGCACGGAACCCATGCCAAGAGTCTACCGCAGACCTCGTTTCAATTGTTGGACACTACGGGAATGGATGGTGGTGAAGCTGGGTTAAGGCTGGGGTTTCGGACAAGTTCGTGACGCCTGAAGCTATTCTCGCACGCTGAGTATTTTAGAGGCGTCTCACCACGATTATTGGGTGCCCGCTCGCTTCAGTTCGTAGGCCTGCGCAATGCGTTGGACGATTTCGGCGACGGTATTGTTAAGCTTAAGCGACTTCGGATTGAGCGAGCGATCTGCCGCGAGACCATCAAGAAATCGATTCAATTCGTCGCCGATCTTTGCCGCCAGTGGTATGCGTTGTTCCGGCGCAAGCAACTGCGACAGCCGCATCACGTCGTTCGCATGTTTGCGGATGTTCTTTGCGTCCACAGCCTCGCCCTTCGCCTGGCGTGCGTTGAGGTCCAGCCAAGCACTGGCCTTAAGCGGGATCAGCCGATCCTCGCCGACCCAAGGCAGCCCGTCTGATACCCTGCGGCCGGCCATGATGAACGCGTAGTAGTCATCGTCGAGCAGGATCGCGGACAAACTGGCCACGGCCTCGTCGAGCGGGATCGGCGTCAGGTGGCTGCCTTGTGCGAGCTTGATGCCATCCGGCGCTCGACAGAACAACTCCAGCATGACGGGGAAGCGCTCATCCGCCGGCTTCTGAAAGCGATAAAACACGGGCCTGCCAGTGTTGCTCGCCTGTCGGATTTCGTAACGCCCCTCCTCCACGAACTTCCAGAACACTTCACCGAACGCCGCATTTAGGACTTCGATGTGTAGAACGATATCCAGATCCTTCGTGGCGCGGAACTCGAGACCGGCATCCTCCATGGCCAGGGTGGCGGCCGTGCCGCCGATCAATACGAATTGATCGGCGTGGCCGGCAAAGTATCCCCGAAACACATCGAGCCCTCTCACCATGGAAAGTGCTCCTTCAATTCGCCGAGCGCGAGTTGAACGCGCTCATCGGCCTCGTCCTGCAGGCTGAGCGTCAGGGACAGCGGATCCACTGTCGCGCTGTCCGGAACAAGCGCCGGGTTGTAATGCCACAGCTGCAACTCGTAGGCACCGGGCAACGGCTCCGGCAGCGTCTCAACGCCGGCCTGCGTAGCCGCTTTCCATTGCGCCGGGCTCACTGCGTAAATGGGCCATTGCGGCTCAGCAAGCATGGAATAACGCGCCAAGGCGCTCAGGCCCGCCAGACGTACATGCGGCGGCTTCAACGCGGGAATCGGATGCGCCCAGACGCGTCGCTTGACGGGGTTACGCAGCAAAGGCTTTGCATGCTCCCAGGTTTCCGCGGGAGAACGGACCACACGCAGCCGCCGTGCCCTGCCCTCGCTGTGAAGCGTGGCGACGCCGGCCGCAGTCAGTTCCTTGACTGCGCGGGAGAGCGTCATCGGCGTATAACCCAACTCAGTAACGATCTCGGCAGGCTGCCAATCGGCCTGCCACGGTTTTCGCAACAACGCGGTGATCAGCATGGCCTGCGTCGCCGGGCTCAATGCGGTGTCCGGCACCTGGGGTCGATGGCGGAAATATTCTCGCAGGTCGATCCCGAGGTCCGGCAGATAGAGCTGGTTGCCCGGCACAATGAAAGACACTTTCTGCTCGATCAGGCGCTTTCGCTCGTAGGAGGCCAGCGCGCCCGTGACGTAGACGACCGGGTGCCCGACGAGTGCGCTCAGCTTGTCCAATTGGCTGCGCACGTTGGCCAAAGCAGGCTGGGTTGCCTGCCGGTCGATCGCGAGCAGAATCTGGCGATCCCGCAACTGCAGTTCGCGGAGTTCGAATGCATCCTGCAGGAAGTACGGCAATTTGCCGGTACCCGCCCATGGCCGGAGCTTGGCGACGATGCCCAAGGCGTCATGCAGATAGTGCGTCACGGTGGTGTCCAAGTCCGGCACGGGAATAGGCTTATTTAACATAAAAAACGCACGATAACATATATGATGTTATCGTGTAAAGTCTAGTTACTAAAGTGGCTTATAAGTCACCGGAGTAACCCCGCGAATCGGGGGTGGTGATGCTAGATTACGGGTGGGGTTTTGGACAAATTTTGGACAATGTCTGTAAATACTTGATTAAACATGTCTTTTGTTAGCCTTCGAGTCTGCGTATTATAGCGGCTGCAATGGTAGCTATCGTAGAGCGTGCGGGCCTGTGGCAGCCCATGACGCGCGCCGTGATGAAATGGAC
>MEKT01000224.1 GCA_001767435.1 Acidobacteria bacterium RIFCSPLOWO2_02_FULL_65_29
CGTCTCGCGAATCTCCTGATACGCGACGGCCATCGTGTCTTCCAGTCCGGAATTCACGATGCTCAACTCGTCTGGAGCCTGCACAAGTGTCGCGCGATCGGTCTCGCTGAAGGTCTTTCCAGTAGCGAGCTCGATTGCCTGAAGCAGTCGATGCCCGGCGGTTGCCTGGTGGCGTCGCTCCAGCCGTCCAAAGCGGACGTGTGAGAGGTTCTTCAACCACTCGAAATAGGACACCGTGACGCCACCCGCGTTGGCGTAGATATCCGGGATGACCAGCGTTCGCTTGGCTCGGAAGACCTCGTCAGCTTCTGCGGTCGTGGGGCCATTGGCGCCTTCGAGAATGATTTTGGCCTTGATCCGCGGCGCGTTGTCGGCGGTCAGTTGGTCCTCGAGAGCCGCGGGTACGAGCACATCGGATTCGAGCTCGAGGGCATCGGCGCTGTGGAGAATGGACGTCGCGTCAGGAAACCCGAGGATCGATTTTGTGTGTTTGCGATGCTCGACGACAGCATCTTCGTCGAGGCCCTTCTGAGACACAATCGCACCTTCGGGCACGGCAATCGCGACCACGCGTGCCCCGTGCTGGCGACAAAACTTCGCCGTGAAGTAGCCGACGTTCCCGAGCCCTTGAATGACCACGCGCTTGCCTTCGAGACCGACCGAGAGCCCCCGCGACTTCATGTCGTCAGCACGCGAACAGGCCTCTCTGAGCGCGTAGACGAGTCCCCTTCCGGTCGCCTCCTTTCGTCCCTGGATGCCGCCTTGCGTCACGGGCTTGCCCGTGACGCAGGCCATCGCATCGAGCTGTCCCGGATTGAGCGCCATGTACGTGTCGACCACCCAGGCCATTTCACGTTCGCCGGTCCCGGCGTCGGGCGCGGGCACATCCAGACCTGGTCCGATGAGATTGTTCTTCACCAATTCGTGTGTATACCGTCGCGTGATCCGCTCGAGCACGTCGACGCCGCACGCACGGGGGTCGACCTGCACTGCGCCCTTGGCCCCTCCAAACGGCACATCAACGACGGCGCACTTGTAGGTCATGAGAGCGGCCAACGCCTTCACTTCCGATTCATCGACCGCCGCGCTGAATCGGATGCCGCCTTTCGTCGGCAGCTTGTGATGGCTGTGCTCCGCGCGCCAGCCGCGCACGACTTCAATCGGCCCGTCAGCGTGTCGAACAGGGAACTGGAACGAGTGCACGCTATTGCAGGCGCGAATCTGATCGAGCAGGCCTTTGGGATGGCCGCTGAAGGCCGCCGCGCGGTCGAAATAGAAATTGACGTTGTCTTCGAAACTACGGAGCATGCCAGTCTGTACGAGAAGCTATCTCACAAACGCCGGGCGCCACGAAAGCACGAAATCACGAAAAAGAATCGTATCGCAATCTCTTATTCGAGTGGTATCGCGGGAGTGCCCGCGTAGACAACGCCGCCCTTGAGCTTCGCGTATTTCGGCACGAAGCTCAACGCGCCGACCTGCGAATCGGAGCCAATCTCGACGCCAATCTCAATCACACTTCCGAGACCGATGGTGACGTTGTTGCCAAGCCTGACGCGGGCGGTCTTCACAACGCCAGCCTCCACGGTATGACCCGCAAGATGGACAGCACCCCCGATGACCACATCGTCGCCGCATTCAATCAGATTGTAGTCACTGACCGAAAGACTGTTGACGTACACTCGTTTGCCGAGTCGTGCGCCGCTCAGTCGGAGATGGATGGTCCAGAGCGGTGTTCCGCGGACCAACGTGCCCGCGATGACCCGCACCAGATGGATCGACGCTCCATACCGGGCCCACCGCAAGAGCGCCCAGTCCATGTCGGCGATCCGCATGTCGGCGTCTGGCGGCGTCCGCCATCGGAGCAGCCGCGTAGCGAGCGGTGAGACGATCATCAAGCACACAGCAAAGAGGACGTACGAGGGCACGATCGCGACACTGAACAGTGCCCACCGTGCGACCGGATTCGATTCCGTGCCCGAGACCAGCCACTGCCAGACCAGCACAACGGGCGCCGCCGACACTCCGCACACAAGAGTCTGGACTGCGACGAGCGACACGATGGTCCAGGCGATGCGCCAGGCCACGACGACGCGCCGCGGCACGATTCGCAAACCGACTGGCATCACGTGTGTCTCCTGTGCGTAGCGACTACGACCCTCGGTTGTCGATTCGTGGCGAGGGCCCTGCCGTGGTCTTGGTGCCCGGCATGAATGGGACCGGGGAGCTGTTCTACCGACAGGTTCCGCGCCTCGAGCGATCCTACCGCGTCGCGACGTATTCGTTGCGAGAGGACGCGGAGAGCCTCGACCTGTTGGCTGCCGATCTCGCACACGTCGTCGACGTCGTTGCGCCGATCACGCGTCGTGCGATGATCGTCGGCGAATCCTTTGGCGGTGCCGTCGCGCTGACGTTTGCTCTCAGGTCCCCGGAGCACGTCGGGGCCCTCGTGATCCTGAACTCGTTCCCCTACTTCGCGCCGCAGGTGCGACTGCGGCTGGCCATTGCCGGCCTCTCGGTCCTTCCGTGGGGCGCCATGTCGCTGGTGCGGCGCCTGACGGCGTTCCGGCTGCACTCGTCGCACACGCATCGCGCGGAAGTGAAGCAGTTCATCGAACTGACGGCGCATGCGACCCGCGACGGATACATCAATCGTCTGAGGCTCCTGAGGCGTTTTGACGTTCGCGATCGGTTACGCGACATTCGCCAACCCGCGTTGTTCCTCGCGGCGGAAAACGATCATCTCGTTCCGGCCGTCGCGCAGGCACGCTACATGGCGGATCGCGTGCCCTCGAGCGTCATGCGGATTCTGACGGGACACGGCCATATCTGCCTCATTGCGCCGGACCTCGATCTGGCGCAGATCCTCAACGAGTGGAGAGGCGCGACATCCTGCGACGAGTAGTCCGCATGCAACGCGCGGACCGCTTCGCAGCGAATGAAGGTATCTTTATAGACTCCAGCCGACGCCATGTCGTCTCGGACGCGGGTCGCTGACGGAGAAACCCATGCGATACGCCATCTTTTTCGTACTCGCGGAGCGATGTCCGGTGTGCGACTGCCCGACGGGGCTCTGACGCCCTCGAGCCGTGGTTGACGATCAGCACGACGTCATCGCGTTTCTTTCGATGGCCGCCGCGTACGGCCCCGCGGTGAGCTCGGTCGAGCGCATCGACACCCACATCAGCATCGTCTGGCTGGCCGGAGACCGGGCGTACAAGCTCAAGCGCGCGGTTCACTTCGACTACGTCGACTTCTCCACAATCGATCGACGGCAAGCCGCGTGCGAGGCCGAGGTGCGATTGAATCGACGGACGGCGCCGTCCGTGTACCTCGACGTCCGCCCCGTGTCGCGCGAGGCCGACGGATCGCTCGCCATTGGCGGCTGCGGCAACCCGGTCGACTGGCTCGTCGAGATGGTGAGATTCGATCAGGAGACGCTCTTCGATCGGCTGGCCGCCCGCCATCGGCTTGATCTGGCGTTGATGGCCGGGCTTGCAGACGCAATCGTCCGCCTCCACGAGACCGCCGAGCCGCGCCCCGATCGCGGCGGGCGCGACGGCATGCGATGGGTCGTCGGCGGCAACGCGCTCGGCCTGGCTGAACAAGGCGCGGGCGTGTTCGATCCATCCTTCGTCGAGCGCCTGATCGGCGACACGCGGGCGGTGCTCGATCGGCACGGCGATCTTCTCGAGGCGCGGCGCACCGGAGGCCGCGTACGCCACTGCCACGGCGATCTGCACTTGCGCAACATCTGCCTCGTCGACGGGCGGCCCACGCTGTTCGACGCGGTTGAATTCAACGACGACATCTCGTGCATCGACGTCCTCTACGATCTGGCCTTCCTGCTGATGGACCTGTGGCGGCGGGATTTACGACATCACGCGAACGCCGTCTTCAATGAGTACCTGTCCCAAACGGTCGACCTGGCTGGGCTGAGGCTCCTGCCGCTGTTCTTGTCGTGTCGCGCCGCCGTGCGCGCCAAGACCGGCGCGACCGCGGCGGCCGTGCAGACCGAAGCGGCTCGCGCGAGCGACATGCAGGACACGGCGCGCGAGTATCTCGATCTGGCGCGGCAACTGCTGCGCCCCGTCGCACCGAGCCTGATCGCCGTCGGGGGATTCTCCGGCTCGGGCAAGTCGACGCTCGCGCGGGCTCTGGCTCCCGGAATCGGCGCGCCGCCCGGGGCCCTGATCGTTCGAAGCGATGCGATCAGGAAGGCTCGGTTTGGCGTGGCCCCTTCGACACGCCTCGGTCCGGAGGGTTACGCTCCCGCAGTCAGCCAGGCGGTGTATCGAACAATCGCCGAGCGAGCCCGGGCAGCGCTCGAGGCTGGACACTCCGTGATCGCGGATGCCGTCTATGCGAGTCCCGAAGAACGCGCAATGATCGCTGCCCTCGCGCGTGAAGCTGGCGTGCCGTTTCGCGGGCTATGGATCGACGCCCCGCCCGCGATTCTCGTCGAGCGGCTGCGCGGCCGCACAGGGGACGCGTCGGATGCGACCCCGGAAGTGCTGCAGCGCCAGCTGCAGATCGAACGAGGGTTGATCGACTGGCAGCGGCTGGACGGTTCCAGCGACCCGACGAGCGTGCTCCGTCAGGCAGGGGCGTGGTAAGGACTGCGTGTGGTACGATCCGAGCGTTTCATTGTGCGGCGACCGTTACAGCTGCGCGCACGGTTTGCCGCACCACCACGGGGTTGTCGATGCATCGTGATCGCGTGCCGGCGCTCATCGCCGTCGCGGTTGGTCTGATTCTCCCGATCCTTGCGTGCGGCGGCGGGGGCTCGTCGGGTTCCTCACCGACTCAACCCAGCTCCACGTCTCCGTCGCCGACCTCATCGACGGTGAGCGGAACCTGGAACGGCCAGGCATCCGACTCGTCGGGGCCCGGCGAGATGACGTGGCAGATTACACAATCGGACGCGTCGTTTTCGGGGTCGTTGACGATGATCGGCAGGACCCCCACGAACACGACGGTGACAGGCCGCGGCACCGTGTCTGGAACGGTGTCGGGCGCCACCATTCAATTTTCGATCTCCGTGCTGGCCGGTGGGTTCGATAGCCCCTTTGTGTCCTGTACGGCCGACATCTCGGGCACTGGCTCGGTCTCGTCCACAGCCATTACCGGCACGTACACCGGATCGAGCTCGTGCGGCGGAGCGATCTCGTCGGGCCAGCTCACACTCAACAAACAATGAAACGCCTTTTGCTGATCACGGCGTTCCTCGCGATGGTCGCTGGCGCCGCGGCGCAAGATCGGATGCCGGGCGCGAGCGCCGACCGTGTCGGCAAGCAGCTGCTGGGCGTCGGGACGGTGCCCGCGCCGTCGAGCGCCGACGCGTTTTTCGACGATGGGGTCCTCCACGAGATTCGTCTCGACATCAACACGAAGGACTGGGAGACCCTCAAGACCAACTACCTGAGCAACGAGTACTACCCCTGCGACTTCACGTGGGGCGGCCAGAAGGTTCGCAACGTCGGCATCCGTTCCCGCGGTACCGGCAGCCGGAGCGGCATCAAGCCCGGGCTTCGCGTGGACTTCGATCACTTCTCCAGCAGTCAGAAGTTTCTGGGCCTGAAGTCGTTCATCCTGCGCAACAACACGCAGGATCCCTCGAACCTGAACGAGCGGCTGAGCATGCTGCTGTACCGACGGCTGGGCGTACCGGCGTCGCGCGAAGCGCACACGAAGGTGTACGTCAACGATCAGTACGCCGGCGTCTACAGCATCGTCGAATCCGTCGACAAGGCGTTCGTCGAGAAGAACCTCGGCGAGGATACGGGCTACCTGTTCAAGTACGACTACCCGGCGACTGCGTCGCCTTACTACTTCGAGGACAAAGGATCGGATCCCGCGCAGTACGTGCCGCTGCCGTTTCAGCCCGAAACGCACGAGAGCGACCCGAGGCCGGAGTTCATCGTGCAGCTGGTCCAGACGATCAACCAGGCGAGCGACGCGACGTTTCGAACGGCGATCGCCGAGTACCTGGATCTCGGCAAGCTCATCAAGCACGTCGCGGTCGAGACGTTCGTCGCCGACTACGATGGCTTCCTCGGGCAGTGGGGCATGAACAACTTCTATGTCTACCGGTTCGACAACCGGAAGCTGTTCTCGTTCATCCCCTGGGACAAGAGCCAGGCCTTTCTCGGCGGCTACACGTATTCCATCTGGAAGAACATCACCGATGTGCCGAGCGCGCAGCGCAACAGGTTGATGACGCGCGTGCTGGCCTATCAGGATCTGTACGATCTCTATCTCGACACGCTGCTCGAATGCGTGAGATCGGCCGAGGACCCCACTGGATTCAGCGACGGGAAAGGATGGCTCGAGCACGAGATCCAGCGCGAATACGACCAGATTCGAGACGCGGCGCTGGCCGATCCCGACAAGCCTTTTACCAATGCGCAGTTCGAGCAGGCCATCGCCGACCTTGGCGTGTTCTCGCGGCAACGGGGCCTGTGGGTCTCGCGTGAGGTCAGCGACGCTCGCAGGCGTTAAGCCCGTGGTAATCCGAGCCCTTGACAAGTCGCTCCGGGTCAGGTCTGCTGATGTCGAAGGAGATCGGTCCGATGATCACCAAATCGCGCGTCATGTCGGGTGTTGGCCTGCTGGTGTTCCTGGGCATTTCCGCCCATGCGGCTTTGGCGCAGGCCCCGTCTCCGGCCGGGCTGTGGGACGCCATGGTGGTGGCGGGCGGCGTCGAGATCCCCTTCCGTTTCGAAATCACGGGTCGGGGGGGAGAAATGTCCGGCTCATTTTTCGATGGCGACTTGAAGATGTCCTCCACTAGTGGAAGGGTGGAAGGCAGCCGGCTCGTGCTGGCCTTCGATCAGTACGGCACGACGGTCGACGTCACCTGGAGCGGAGACAGTCTGACGGGCCAGTACGACCGCGGGGGCCGGGGCGCGCCGTATCCGTTCAAAGCCAGGCGCGCGCTCGCGGCGCCGAGCGCAGCGGTCCAGGCCCCGTCGATCGACGGACTCTGGACGATTCCCACCGAGAGCTCGAAAGGCGAATCGGCCTGGCGGTTTATCGTGCGTCAGAGGGGAGCGGAGGTGTCCGCCGCGATTCTGCGAGTGGACGGCGACACCGGCACGGTGAGCGGCTCCTACAAGGACGGCAAGTTCACGCTCAGCCACTTCTCGGGTGCCCGCCCATTGCTCCTGGAGATCACTCAGGCGCCGGACGGCTCGCTGAACATCGTGCAGAACGGCCGCACGACGCTGACGGCCGTGCGGTCCGAAGACGCGCACGCCAAGAACGTCGCGGAGCCGACCGATCCATCCAAGCACACCAGGATGAGAGATCCGCTGGCGCGTCTCGAGTTCAGCTTTCCGAACCTCGACGGCCGCATCGTCTCGTACACCGATCCGAAATTTCAGGGTAAAGTCGTGCTGGTCAATATCGGCGGCAGCTGGTGCCCGAACTGCCACGATGAAGCGCCCTTCCTCGGCGAGCTCCATCGGAAGTACAAGGCGCAGGGCCTCGAGATCGTGCTGCTGTCGTTCGAGGAGGCCGCGCAGCTTCAAAAGCCGACGCGGCTGCGTGCGTTCATCAAGCGCTATGGGATCGAGTACACGGTTCTGCTCGCGGGTGAACCGGGCCAATTGAACGAGAAGGTGCCGCAGGCGGAAAACCTGAACGCCTTTCCCACGACCTTCGTGGTCGGCCGCGACGGCCGCGTGCGCGGAGTGCACGCCGGGTTTGCGAGCCCGGCCGCGGGCGCCTTCCACGCCCAGACGAAGAAAGAGATTTCAGACGAAGTCGAGATGCTCCTCACGGAGCGAGGGACGAAGTAATCAGCTCTCGGCTCTCAGCTGTCAGCTGTCAGCTTGGCTCTCAGTTGTCCGCTGTCAGCCAATGGCCTGCTGAGAGCCGATGGCTGAGAGCTGAAAGCTACCCTCACCGTCCATAGTGGCGCCGCCACAGCTCGATCTGCTCGATCTGCTTCCGAATCTTGTACACGCCGCCGGCCAGATCCCGCTGGCGCGATTGGCGATCGTCGTCTGATTCCAGCCTCAGCTCGATGAGCTGGATCACACCTTCGGCCAGGTCGCGCAGTCGAGCGATGTCGGCCGCCGACAGGTCGCCCGGGCCCCGGTCCGGCACCGAGCCCAGAACCTCGATGAACTGATCGACCGCGTGGCCGAAGCTTCGGCCGTGCCGTGTGCCTGCGATTTCTCCCGCGATCGCTTCGACTTTCGCCACTATCGCGTTCATCATGCGCTCCGATTCGACACCGCCGATCGCCATTCTCGGAGGCCTCGGTGCGGTCTATTGAGCGGCCTGAACGGGCCGCGTAGCCCATCATGATCAAAAGGTGTGGTTCTTGCAAAAGTCGGTGCCCTCGGGATTTTCAGCCGATGGGACAAAATACTCGCAGCCCCCGCGTGCTGGTCGTCGAAGACGAGGGGCTCATGCGCTGGTCGCTCTTGCAGACGCTCGCCGAGATGGGATGCTCGGTCGAGGAAGCCGCGGACGGCGATGGTGCCATTCGGAACCTCTCGCCTGGCTCGGGAGACTTCGACGTCATCCTGCTCGACTACCAGCTGCCCGACTCGCGCGACCTGACGCTCTTGACCGCCCTCAGACGACTGGCGCCGCGCTGCCAGATCATCCTGATGACGGCCTTCGGCACACCTGACCTGTTGAAGGGCGCGATCGAACTGGGCGTGTATCGCGTGCTGGCCAAGCCCTTCGAGTTGCGCGACCTCGCGCAGGCCGTCCGTCAGGCCTACGCCGACCGTCCCCAGTAGACGGTTTTTTCCGCCACGCTGCGGAAGATTTCGCACTGGCGTCTCCCATCGCCACGTGAACACCCAGTCCCGGCCGTGTTTCCAGCACTTGACGGGTTTCCACTGCCGGTTTTCTGGCATGAGCGTTGCCTTTGGGTTTAGCGGCATATTCGCCCGTATCCCCAGGCAGGAATCCCGGGGAATGACAACGGAGGCTCCCATGATTTCACGTGACAAGGTCGAGGCCGTGTTGAGCCGGATCCGGCCCCTTCTTCAGGCAGACGGCGGCGACATCGTGCTGGTCGAGGTCGACGATTGCTCTGCCGGCGTGCGGCTCACTGGCATGTGCGCCGGATGTCCGAGCGCTCGCATGACGCTGTACGACGGCATTGAGACGATTCTTCGAGACGAGATTCCCGAACTGGGTTCCCTGCGGCTCGTTTGAGGTCATCCATGACGACAGTTTCATCTCCGTCCGATTCCGTCCTGGTGGGCCGCAGCGCGAAAATGCGCGCGCTGCTCGAATTCCTGAACGTGATCAGCAATTCAGAGAGCACGGTCCTCATTACGGGCGAAAGCGGGACTGGCAAAGAGGTGACAGCGACGCTGATCCATCAGTCGAGCCGCCGGAAACACCGGCCATTCATCGCGGTCAGCTGCGCGCTCTTCTCCGAGACGCTGATCGAATCGGAGCTCTTCGGGCACGAGCGCGGCGCCTTCACCGGCGCCGTCAAGGATCGCCCGGGCCGTTTCGAGCTGGCTGAAGGGGGCACGATCTTCCTCGACGACGTCGACGATGTGCCGATCGCGATGCAGGTGAAGCTGTTGCGCGTACTGCAGAACCGGACGATCGAGCGGCTCGGAAGCACGCGCACCCTGCCGGTGAACGTTCGCATCATCGCCGGGACCAAGCGCGACCTCCGCCACATGGTGGCGGAAGGGAAGTTCCGCGAGGATCTCTACTATCGCCTGAACGTCCTGCCGGTCATGCTGCCGCCGCTGCGCGAGCGCCGCGACGACATCCCGCTCTTGATGGACCATTTCCTCGAGCGCTATTTCCGCCGGCGCGGTGACGACACGCCGGCGATCTCCGCTGGCACGAAGGAAGCGTTCATGCGCTACGACTGGCCGGGCAACGTCCGTGAGCTCGAAAACGCCTGCGAGCGCATCGCCCAGACCTGCACGTGCGGGACGATGCGCATCGGCTGCGTGTCGATGTCGATCCTGTCGCAGGCCGCGAAGCGGCCGCCCGTCGCTCACACGCTTCCGTCGAGCCTGGACGAGGCGACCCCCATTTCGCTCGACGCTCGGCTCCAGGAGCTCGAGGCGAGCCTCATCGGGTGGGCGCTCAAAGTCAGCAACGGCAACAAGTCGAAGGCGGCGGAGCTTCTCCGGGTCAAGCGCTCGACGCTCGGCGATCGTATCGAACGGTGCGGCCTTGGTCGCGCCGAGGCGGCGGAGAAGGTCGATCGTCGGGTGGCCGTCCCCGCGTAATGTGGCCGATCGTGAAAAGGAGTCAAGCCGTGGGCACCAGCCTATCGTGGCAGACCGACGCGCAGCTCGTGGATGCCGTGGAGCGCCGGCTCGAGGCGGAGCCCCACGTCGACTGGCGCGGCATCGCGCTGAAAGCGTCCGATGGCGTCGTCTCGTTGAGTGGGTTCGTCCACAGTTTCGCGGACAAGATGGCGGCTGAACAGGCCGCCGCGCACGTGCGCGGCGCGCGCGGCGTCGCCAACGACATTCAGGTGACGCCGCAGGACGAGCGGAGCGATCCCGAGATTGCGACCGATGCGGTCCACGCCCTCCGGAGCCAGGCGACGGCGCCGAATGTCACACTCACTGTGCGCGATGGGTTCGTCACACTCGACGGGACCGTCGAACTGATGCATCAGCGGGTGGCTGCTGAAGCGGCCATGCGGCACGTGGCGGGAGTGAGGGGCGTCTCGAACGCGATTCTGGTCGGCCCAGGGGCGGCATCGCCTGAAGTGAGAAGCTAGAGGCCTGCTACGAGCGGGCGCGGTTCCGTGTCTCCCGGCCCCGTTCATCCGGCGCGACGTCGATATCGGCTTTCACCATTCGAAGGGGAACACCCGGAAAGGTCCCCTCGGTCAGCCTGGCGTACGTCCCGTCGGCCCCCAGGACCAGGAACTTCAGGTCGACGAGTACCCGCAGCACACGTGCGCTCGTCTCGTCGTCGAGCCCCCACAGACGTTGAGCCTGCTGGCGGGTGAGCCGTAGGCCCGGCATCTCGAGGTACTCGCCGCGGATGCGGCGCAACAAGTGCTCGTCGGAGAAGTCGGGGCGCACGAGATCGCTCATGGTGCCTCCCGTGTCTCGAGATCATCAAGCGTCTGTCGACTGTGTGCCTTTCACGGACGTCTCGCTCGGCGGAGTCGGCGAGCCGTCTGCCGGCCCGACCGGCTTGAACGACTTTCCATCGTCGGTAAACCAGATGGCGACGGCGTGGAGCGCGGCCCACGCGCGCGCGATCACCAGCGCCTGATCGTAGGTGCGATGCAGGATCTGCGGCGGGCCGGGAATCGTGCTGATGGCGTACCCCGGTCGTTCGGACCTGTCTCTCGTGATGAGCAGGTCGCCCTTTGGCAACTTGGTGGCTGAGTTGATGGGGTGCAGCACGACTTCGCGGTTCTCAGTCTAGCTCAGTCATTCGTTTGGCGATGGCCGAATGCGATCCGATCGATGAATACCTGGCATCCGCGGCGACTGTGAAGTCCGCTACTGACAGATGGAATGCGTTGGAGCTGAATCCCGAGCACGACAATTGCAGAATCGGAGGCGGAGGCACTTTTCTTTCGGAGGCGTTTGCATGGCGATTACGTCTGTACACTGTCCGGTCCTCGGTTCGCACGTGACGCGTGTCACCGACCTCGAGGGACAGACGACCCAGGTCATCTGTCCAGAACTGGAACGGTCCGGGCTCTGCCGGTTGAAGCGGCAGGCGCAGCAGGGCGGGCCGCTCTCGCAGCTGCT
>MEKT01000225.1:0-18078 GCA_001767435.1 Acidobacteria bacterium RIFCSPLOWO2_02_FULL_65_29
GCGGGTGGGGGAGATCGATCATTTCCGTGCCTGGCCTGCCAGCCTTTCCTGCCCGGCCTACTCGCGGCCGCTGCTGTCGTCGTGCTACGCGTACACATAGAAGCCCCGCCCGGACTTCCTTCCCAGATGTCCCGCGTCGACCATACGGCGGAGCAGGGGACACGGTCGGTACTTCGGATCGCCCAGGCCGTCGTGCAGCACGTTGAGGATGGCGAGGCACACGTCGAGACCGATGAAGTCGGCGAGCGCCAGCGGTCCGATCGGGTGATTCATGCCGAGCGTCATCACCGAGTCGATGGCGTCGGGCGTGCCAACGCCCTCCATCACCGCGAACATCGCCTCGTTGAGCATCGGCATGAGAATGCGGTTGGCGATGAATCCGGGAAAATCCGCGGCCTCGATGGGCGTCTTGCCGAGCGTGATGCACAGGTCCGAGGCGATCTTCATCGAGACGTCGGAGGTGGCCTGGCCGCGAATCATCTCCACCAGCACCATGAGCGGCACCGGATTCATGAAATGCATGCCGAGCACTTTGTCCGGGCGCCTGGTGGCCGCGCCAAGTCGTGTGATGGAGATGGACGAGGTGTTCGACGCGAGAATCGCCGACGGCTTGACGAGCGCGTCGAGGCTCGTGAACAGCGCGCGCTTGGCGTCGGCGTGCTCGACGATGGCTTCGACGACGTAGTCGGCGTCGGCGAGGGCGTCGAGGCTGGTCGCGACGTGCAGCCGGCCGAGGGCCGCGTCGCGGTCCGAGGCGATCAGCTTGCCTTTGTGGACGAACTTCGCGAGGCTGGCCTCGATCGTCCCACGCGCACGGTCGAGTATGGGCTGCGCGACGTCAACCAGGCGTACCGTGAAGCCCGCCTGGGCGAACACCTGGGCAATGCCGTTGCCCATCGTGCCCGCGCCCACGACTCCGACAGTCTGAATAGCCATAAGACGTTAAATGCGGAGACCGCAGAGGTCAATATTTCTCCGCGTGCTCCGCGATCTCTGCGTTGATCGTATTCACGGACGCTCGACCGCGAGGGCGACGCCGTTGCCGCCGCCAAGGCACAGCGTGGCGATGCCGCGCTTCAGATTCCGCTGCGTCATCGTGTAGAGCAGCGTCGTCAACACCCGCGCCCCGCTCGAGCCGATGGCGTGCCCGAGTGCGACGGCGCCGCCCTTCACGTTGACCTTCGCTTCGTCGAGGCCGAGCTCGCGGATCACGGCCACGGCCTGGACCGAGAACGCTTCGTTGAGCTCGAACAGATCGACGTCCGCGAGGTTCCAGCCGATCTTCCGCACGAGACGGCGAACGGCTTCGACCGGCGTCATCAGCACGAATTTCGGCGGCAGCCCGCTCGTGGCCTGGCCGGCGATTCGCGCGAGCGGCGTCAGGCCGAGCGACGCGGCACGGTCGGTGGCCATCACGACGACGGCCGCCGCGCCGTCGTTCACGCCCGGCGCGTTGCCGGCCGTCACGGTGCCGTCCTTCTTGAACGCGGGCTTGAGCGCGGCGAGCGTTGCCACGGTGGCGTCGGCGCGGATTGGCTCGTCGCGATCGACGACGAGAGGCGGCCCCTTCTTCTGCGGAATCGTCACGGGCACGATCTCGTCCTTGAACAGGCCGGCCTCGGTGGCCTGCGCGGCCTTCTCGTGGCTGCGCGCGGCGAACGCGTCCTGGGCGTCCCGGCTCACATGATAGTGCTCGGCCACGACCTCGCCCGAGTGGCCCATGTGGCACTGCTCGAACGCGCACCAGAGGCCGTCGGTGATCATCGAATCGAGGATCTCGCCGTTGCCCATCCGCAGGCCCTCGCGCACGCGGGGCAGCAGGTACGGGCAGTTGCTCATGGATTCCATGCCGCCGGCCACGGCGATGTCGATGTCGCCGGTCGCGATGCCTTGCGCGGCGAGCATCACGGCCTTGAGCCCCGAGCCGCAGACCTTGTTGATCGTGAGCGCGGCCACGTGGTCGGCGAGGCCGCCGCGGAGCGCCGCCTGCCGCGCCGGGTTCTGGCCCGAGCCGGCGGCGACGACGTTGCCCATGATGCATTCGTCGACGATCGCCGGATCGATGCCGGCCCGGCGTACGGCTTCGGCCACGATGAGCCCGCCGAGCTCGGGTGCGGTGAAGGACTTGAGCGCGCCGAGGAATCTACCCGTTGGCGTGCGGGCGGCGCTCACAATCACGGATTGTCGCATACGCGTTCTGCGTTCAACGTTCGCGGACGTCGATCTCCGTGACCACGTCTTTGCCGAGCAGGCTTTGCAGCCGCGACAAGATCATCCGGGAGGAGCGAGTGATCTCTGTCGCCCACTGCCGCGACGCGGCGTCGACCATCAGCCGTGTGCCCTCCAGCCGGACGAACGTGGTCCGCTCGAGCGCAGGGCCGACGGCGGCTTTCCAGGCGAATTCCACCTTGCCCGGCGACAGCGGCGCACCACGCAGCAGCTCGACGACGGCGCCGGGGATAGCCTGTGCGATGGGTTTCATCAGAACGCCGCACGTAGAACGAAGAACGTCGATCGTTCGGACCGCGAGGCATCTTATCATTCGCTGGTGCGTCTGGTGCTCGCCTCGCGGTCGCCGCGGCGTGCGGAGCTGCTCGCCGCAGCGGGCTTCGAGTTCGACGTGCTCGCCGTCGACGTCGACGAGCGCGTGGGCGCGAACGAGTCGCCCGCCGACTACGTATGCCGCCTGGCGTCTGAAAAGTCCGCGCGAGCGCTCGCGCAACTGCGACCCAGCCTGCGGGGTCCACAGGCCCCGGCCTCCGTTGGTAACGACATGCTCGTGCTTGGCGCAGACACGGCCGTGGTCGTCGACGGCGAGATCCTCGGCAAGCCGAGCGACGGCCAGGCTGCCCGGGCCATGCTCAGACGGCTCTCCGGCCGATCGCATCAGGTCATGACGGGCGTCAGCCTCCGGTCTGCGAACCGGGAGATCGGGGGGCTTGAAACCTCCACTGTCTGGTTCGCCGCCCTGGACCCTGCCGAGGTCGAGTGGTACGTGGGCACCGGTGAAGGCCAGGACAAGGCCGGCGCCTACGCGATTCAAGGCCGGGCATCGCGGTTTATTCCGAGGATTGAAGGGTCGTATTCGAATGTCGTCGGCCTGCCCGTGGCACTGGTAAACGCCATGATCGCGAGGGTAGGGTCCGGCTAAAGTAGGGTCCGGCTAAAGCCGGACACTACCTGGGCTGTCGGGTTGCATCCGGCGAGTAGTCGGGCTATCCTCAGGATGTCGCGTTTTCTTCGGAAGTCCTTATGACACACCGGAATATCAAGATTGGCGTCACCGCCTTCGTGCTCGTGGGCGCTTTCACGGGACTTCTGTGGTCCACGCTGGCGGAAGGCACCGAATACTACAAGCACGTCGACGAAGTGGTGGCCAGCCCGAAGCAGTGGGAAGGCAAGCGCCTGCAGCTTCACGGCTTTGCGTTCGACGTCCGCCGCAAGCCCGACACCCTCGAGTACAAGTTCAAGGTCCGCAACAAAGACAGCGTCATCGACGCCACCTACACCGGCATCGTGCCCGACACCTTCAAAGACGATGCGGAGGTCGTGCTGCAGGGGCGGTTGACGCCCGACGGCTTTCACGCCACCGGCGTGATGGCGAAGTGCCCCTCGAAGTACGAACCGACCCAGAAAGTAGGCTAGATGGCCTCGCTCGGCACGCTGCTCCTCCTCGCCACGTTCGTCGTATGCAGTTACGCGGCGGTGGCGTCGGTGGTGGGCGCGCGCCGCGGCTCGCGCCGCCTCGTTGAAAGCGGCACGGGCGCTTTCTATCTGATCACGGCGCTCATGACCGTGGCCTCCGCGGTCATGATCAACGCGTTTCTCACCGACGATTTCTCGATCAGGTACGTCGCGCATTACTCGGACCGTGTCCAGCCGCTCTTCTACAAGATCACCTCCTACTGGGGCGGTCTCGACGGCTCGATCATGTTCTGGGTGTTCCTGCTGTCGATCTTCGGATCGCTGGCGGTGTACACGAACCGGGAACGCCACCGCGAGCTCATCCCGTACGTCGTGGCCGTGATTTCGTGCGTGCAGATGTTCTTCCTCTTCCTGATGGTGGTGCACAAGAACCCGTTCGCCACGTTCCTGACGGGCGCGCCCGCCGACGGCGAGGGCCTGACGCCGGCGCTGCAGAACTACTGGATGGTCATCCATCCGCCATCGCTCTATACGGGCTTTGTCGGGATGACGATTCCGTACGCGTTCGGCATGGCCGCGCTCATCACCGGCCACCTGGACGACGCGTGGCTGCGCGCCGTGCGTCGCTGGACGATGTTCAGCTGGCTGTTCCTGTCCTTTGGCCTCGTGCTTGGGATGATCTGGGCGTACGAGGAGCTCGGTTGGGGCGGCTACTGGGCCTGGGACCCGGTCGAGAACGCGGCGCTTCTCCCGTGGTTCACGGCGACGGCGTTTCTCCATTCGGTGATGGTGCAGGAGCGGCGCAGCATGCTGCGCGTCTGGAACGTCACGCTCGTCATCGTGACGTTCTTCCTCACGATCGTCGGCACGTTCCTCACCAGGTCGGGCGTCGTGGAGTCGGTGCACGCGTTCGGTGAGGACCCGCAGCTCGCGCGGATGTTCAGCGCGTTCATGATGCTCATCCTCGTCTTCAGCTTCGGGATGGTGATGTACCGGCTGCCGCTCCTGCGCGCGCGCCACGAGCTCGAGTCGTGGGCGTCGCGCGAAGCGGCGTTCATGGTGAACAACTGGATTCTGCTGTTCTGCGCGTTCTTCGTGCTCTTCGCCACCATGTTCCCGACGCTCAGCGAAGCCGTGACGGGCGAGCGCCTCACGGTCGGGCCGCCGTTCTTCAACCAGTGGCTGCCGCCGATCGGGCTGCTGCTCCTGTTTCTCACGGCCATCGGGCCGCTGCTCGCGTGGCGGAAAACCACGTTGAGCAGCCTGCGCGACCAGCTGATCTTTCCAGCGCTGGCGGCGGCGGCTATGGCGATCGGGTACGTCAGCCTGGTCGGGTTCCGCGTCTGGCCCTCGCTCGTCTGCTTCTCGCTGTGCGCGCTCACGACCGGCACGATCGTGCAGGAATTCTGGCGCGGCACCAACGTCCGCCGCGGCGCGACGGGCAGCGACCACCTGACGGCGCTCATCGGCCTCGTCAGCCGCAACAAACGCCGCTATGGCGGCTACATCGCCCACCTGGGCATCGCGCTCATCATGTTCGGATTTGCCGGCAAGGGCTTCGAGCGCGAAGAGCAGGTCCGACTGACGCCGGGGCAGCAGACGGTCATCGGCGACTACACGGTGCGCTACGACGCGCTCAAGGTCACCGACGATGGCCAGAAGCAGATGATCACCGCGCACGTGGCCGTGTTCCTGAACGGCCAGGAAGTCGACCGGCTGTACCCCGCGCGCTGGTCATACCGCAAGCACGAAGACGCGCCGACGACCGAGGTGGGCATTCGTCGAACGCTCGCCGAGGACTTCTATATCGTGCTCGGTGGATTCGAGATTGAAAACCAGGCCGCGATCTTCCAGTTGAACGTCAACCCGCTCGTCAACTGGGTGTGGCTGGGATTCGGCGTGATTGCGTTCGGCACGGGCATCGGGCTCCTGCCCGAGACGGTGTTCTCGTTCGCGATCGCGAAGCTGCCTGTGCCTGGCGCGGCCACGACGGCGTTGTTGCTGTTGGTGATGATGATGCCCGGGGTCCGCCTCAAGGCAGAACAGGGCGGTGAGAACGTCGTGCCAATCGCGATCAAACCCCTCGAGGCCGAGCTCCAGGGACAGATCATGTGCCTGTGCGGATGCCGGGCGATGCTCAACGACTGCGCGATGCAGTTCTGCCATTCCAAGGTTCCGCAGAAAGAACGGCTGCACGCCCTCGTCGAAGAGGGCAAGACGAGAGACGAGATCGTCGACACCTTCGTGAAGGAGTACGGCGGGCAGGACGTGCTCGGCGCGCCGATCGACAAGGGCTTCAACCGTCTGGCGTGGCTCTTCCCGTACCTGGTCGGTGCAGGCAGCGCCGTCGGCATGGGCTTCGCCGCCGTCCGCCTGTCGCGCCGCCGCGAGCAGGCCGAGGACGCTCCGGCCGCGGACCCGGCCCTGGACGAGCGCCTCGACGATGAGCTCCGCGACCTCGACTGACGCGTCGGTCGGGCTGAAGCCGGCCGAGCGCGGCCCCAGCGACCCCGCGGACCAGCGCCTACAACCCTGGCAGTTTTTCGTTCTGGTGGCGCTTGCGTGCGCCACGGCGGTCACCTTCATGGCCCGCGGCCAGGGAGCCATCGTCGTGGTCCTGCTGTCGGCGCTGATGGGCACCGCGGCGCTGGCCGGCCTGGCCGCGCTGAGGACGCTCCTCCCGCTCGTGACGAATCAGGACGACCGGACGCTGGTCATCGGCGAGCGGACGCGTGCCGCGCTCGAACGCGAGAAAATGCTGGCGCTGCGAGCGATCAAGGAGCTCGAGTTCGACCGGGCGATGGGGAAGGTGTCGGAAGACGACTTCCGCGAGATGTCGGGTCGCCTGCGCGCGCGGGCGGTGCGGCTGATGCGGCAGCTCGACGCCGGTGCCGGGTATCGCGACAGAATCGAGAAAGATCTCGCGAAGCGGATCGGTGAGAGGACCGTGGAGTCGGCGGAGGCGCCCGGCCGCACGCCGGCGGCGCGGATGTGCGCAAACTGCTCGACGGCGAACGACGGAGACGCGAGGTTTTGTAAGGAGTGCGGGGCGAAGCTGTGAGTCCTCTGCGTCCTTTGTGGTGGCGTCTCTTGACCGCGCTGGCGCTCGCGCTCTTGGCCTCGCCGGCAGTCGAGGCGCAGCCCGACCCCCGCCAGATGTCCGGCATTCCGCGCCCGGACGGGCAGCAGGCGCCGCGTTCGGTCTCGGTCCGCGTGATTCGCGGCGCGATGACGAACAACGTCGCCGGCCAGCCGGTCGATCTGCTGGTCAATGGCGCCACGCGGACGGTGAGGACCGGCGAGGACGGCCGAGCGCAGTTCGACGATCTCACGCCGGGTGCCACGCTGAAAGCCGTTACGGTCGTTGATGGTCAGCGCCTCGAGTCGCAGGAGTTCCCGGCGCCGGCGGCGGGGCAGCCGGGTATTCGTCTGCTGCTGGTCGCGATCGACAAGGACGCCGCCGCGCGCGACGCCGCCGCCGTGAGCGCGCCCGCCGTGGTCGGCGAGGTCGCGATTGGCAGCCGGTCGCGTATCGTCGTCGAGCCCGGCGACGAAAGCGTGCGCGTGTTCTATCTGCTCGAGCTCGTCAACAGTGCGGCCACGCCCGTGAATACGGCGGCGCCGTTCATGTTCAGCACGCCGACGGAGGCGCAGGGCACTGCCGTGATGGAGGGCCCGCCGGAGGCCACGGCCAACGGCACGACCGTTCGCGTGCCTGGCCCGTTCCCGCCTGGAGCGACGTTCCTGCAAGTCGGGTACGCGTTGCCGGCCCCGAGCGGCGCGGCCGAGATCGTCCAGACGTTTCCGGCTGCGCTCGATCATCTGCCCGTCATGGTGAAGAAGGCCGGCGATGTCAGGCTCAGCTCGCCACAGATTGATCGGCAGCAGGAGATGCCCCTCGAGGGCGACGCCTACATCGTGGGCGTGGGCGATCATCAGATTCCGGCTGGGGAAACGATCACATTGAGCCTGACGGGATTGCCGCACCACAGCGCCGCACCGCGATGGATCGCCTTGTCGATCGCCGCGGCCATCGGGCTGGCCGGGTTCTGGGCCGCACGGCGTCCCCACGAAGCGGCGTCGCGCGGCGACGAGCGCAGGACGCTCATCGCGCGCCGCGAGAAGCTGTTTCAGGAGCTCGTGCGCCTGGAGGTGGACGCGCGCCGGGGCAAGGCGGATTCCTCGCGACATGCGAGGCGGCGCGAGGAGATCATTGGCGCCCTCGAGCATGTCTACGGCGCGCTCGACACCGACGACACGGGCCCCGAGCCGGCGGACCGCGCCGGCCGCGCCGCGTGACCGCCGATTTCGACCGGGTCGAGGCGGCCGAGGTCTCGCGGAATTTCGGCCGGCGCCGGGCGGTCACGCGCGTGTCCTTCAGCGTCGGCCGCGGGGAGGTCCTGGGCTTACTCGGGCCGAACGGGGCCGGCAAATCCACGCTCATCGGCATGCTGGCCACGCTCGTGACACCCACGAGCGGCACGATTCGCTATGGAGGCCGCACGGCCGGCGACGCCGGGCCCGACATCCGGGCGCGCATCGGCCTGCTCGCGCACGAGCTGTACCTCTATCCCGAGCTGTCCGCGCACCAGAACCTGGAGTTCTTCGCGCAGCTGTACGGGCTGCGCCCGGACGGCGTCGTGGGCGCGGCGCTCGAGTCGGCGGGACTGATGGACCGGAGTCACGACGCCGTCTCGAGCTTCTCGCGCGGCATGCGTCAGAAGCTGGCGCTCGAGCGGGCGCTCCTGCATCGGCCTCGGCTCGTGCTGCTCGACGAGCCGTTCACCGGCCTCGACGATAGCGCCGTGACCGGCGTGTCGGAACGGCTTCGCCGGCTCGCGTCGGAGGGCGCGATCGTGATTCTCGCGACGCACGACCTGGATCTCGCCGATGGTCTCGTGACGCGCGTGGCCATTGTTCGCGACGGAAAGCTCGTGTCCGACGAGCCGGCCGGCGGCGGGTTGCGAGGACGGTATCGGACGCTGGTCGGGCGATGATGTTCAGATCCACATGTTTCTGAAAACGGTCCTCCTCGTCGTGAAAAAAGACTTTGCCATCGAGGTGAAGAGCTACGAGATCCTGTCGACGACGCTCTTTTTCGCCGTGACGTGCGTCCTCATCTTCTCGTTCGCCTTCGTGAGGGAGGCCGAACCGATCAGCAAGGACATGGTGCCGTCCGGCGTGCTCTGGATTGCCGTGGCGTTCGCGGGCCTTCTCGCGATCGGGCGCGTGTTCGAGCGGGAGCGCTACAGCGAGACCATGCGTGCGCTGCTGCTGGCGCCGGCGCCCCGGCCGGCCATCTACCTGGGTAAGCTCGTCGGTGTGGTGCTGCTGCTCTTTGCGACCGAGGCGCTGCTCGTGCCGATGATCGCGCTGATCTTTCAGGCACCGCTCTTCCGGTGGGCGGTGCCGCTGTCGGGCCTGCTCGTGACGGGCACCATCGGCTTTGCCACCGTCGGCACGCTCTTCGCGGCGATGCTCGTCCGGTCGCGTGCGCGCGACGTGATGCTGCCGATCCTGCTGTATCCTTTCACTATTCCGGTCTTGATTGGCGGCGTCTGGGGCACGGCGGCGCTCCTCGGCGACGAGCCGAGCGTGCCGGTGGCGACGATGTGGACCGGGCTCCTGGCGGCCTACGACGTGGTGTTCGTGACGCTGGCGCTGTGGACGTTCGAACCGTTGATGACCGAATAAGGCAGGCAGGGCGGGCAGGGCAGGCTAGGGGCAGGGCAGGCGGGCCAGGCAGGAAGGGCAGGAGGGTTGATGAAGAAGGCGTTCGTGCCACTACTGATCGTTGCCACCTTGATGTTCGCGTACGCGCCCGTGATGATCGCGCAGGCGCCCTTCGAGTCGACGATGTTCCTCCTGCAGAAGATCATGTACTTCCACGTGCCGTCGTGGTTCGCGATGTTCGCGGCGGTCGCGATCTCGGCTATCGGCGGCATCTGGTACATCTTCACGAACGACAAGCGCGGCGACCAGCTCGCCGTGGCCGGAGCGGAAGTCGCGGTCATGTTCGGCGCGATGGGCCTGACGACGGGCCCCCTCTGGGCGTACAAGGCGTGGGGCGTGGCCTGGCAATGGGACGCGAAGTTGACGATCGCGTTGCTGCTCGAGCTGACATTCATTGCGTATCTCCTGCTTCGGAAGTACGGCGGTCCGGGGTCCGACAAGCTCTCCGCGGGCGTCGCGCTGTTCGGCCTCGCAAACGTCCCGTTCGTGTACTACGCGGTACAGCTGTGGCGCACGATTCATCCGTTGAACACCGTGGTGCCCTCGCTCCCGCCAGGGATGCGCGAGCCGTTCTGGTTCTGCGTGTTCGGTTTCCTGCTGCTGATGACGTTGCTCGTCGCCATGCGCGCCAGGCTCGAACGCCTGAGGACGACGCTCGACGACCTGTACCTCGCGGATGACGAGTCTTGATTATGGTGAGACGAATGCTCGCGTGGCTCTTCGTGACGGCGGCTTCGGTGACCGCGGTCTTCGCGCAGCCGCCGCAGGAGCCGGCGCGCGAACAGTACGTGCCGATCGATCAACTGCCGCCCAGCGAGCAGATGCCGTCGGCGCCGCTGGTCGTCGCCGCGTACTCGGTCGTCTGGCTCGTGGCGATGTTCTACGCCTGGACCATCTGGCGGCGAATCGGGAAGGTCGAAGACGACATGCTGGCGCTCGCGCGAAAGCAAAAGGACGCCGGGCGGTGACAGCGGGGCACTTCCTCTTCATCCCCGCGGTACTGATCGTGGGGATGGTAGTGGGTTGGATCCTCGGCGCGCGCGCGGCGCGTGATGCCTACGACGCCGAGATCCGGCGACGGGAAGCGAAGCAGAAGAAGTTGGAAGTGAGAAGTTAGAAGTTAGAAGGACTGCAAGGCTTCCTAGCGCCCAGCACCCAAGCGCCGCGCCAGCACTTCAGGCAGACCGGCATCGACGATCTTCTTCTGTGCGACTTCCACAGGATACATCAGCCGGAACAAATCGACGTACCGCGCGTCGGTGTCCACGATGGCGTAGGCCGCGCGGGGATCGCCGTCTCTCGGCTGGCCCACCGACCCTGGGTTCAGCAGGTACTTCACGCCTTCGTCGATCGCCAGCCGCGCCTCCATGTCGGCGGCGGGCCCGATGCTCGTGAACGATCCATTCGACAGCTCGAAAGTCACCGGGTAGTGCGTGTGGCCGAACAGACAGAGAGGCCGCGACGTCGACTGGAGCGCCAGCCGGGCGTCGGCTTCATCGAAGATGTACGCATCCTCGTCGTACGGTGACCCGTGGCAGATCTCGATGAGGTCGCTGACGACGTGCGGACCCTGTGGAAGGGCCGCCACCCACTCGCGATTCTCCTCCGTGAGGGCCTGCAACATCCACGCTGCCGCACTCTTGGCGACCGCGTTGAACCCTTCGGCCTGATCGAGGCCGAACACGACCTTGTCGTGATTGCCGCGGACCATCGCCACCGGGTTCAGCGCTCGCACGATATCGACGACCGCGTTGGGGTCGGCGCCGTAGCCGACGAGGTCGCCGAGAAACAGCGTCGCGTCGTAGCCGCGCGGTTTCGCGTCGCTCAGGCAGGTTTCGAGCGCTTCGAGATTGGCGTGAATATCCGTGAGAATGAGATAGCGCATCGGTGCCGGGCGTCTACGACGCTGCCTAGTGCTGCTTGTGCCGCGATATTCTCCTACGTTTCCAGCCAGTCCGCCAATTCTTCCACGATCGCGTCCGCGCCGGCCCGTCCGCCCTCGATGCGGTGGTGGGCCTGTTCGTACGCCGCGCGTCGGGACGCGTACAGCTGCTCGAACTCGGCGCGGTCGGCGGCAAGCGGCCGCCTGCCGTCGGCAGGCACCCGGGCGATGAGCCGTTCCAGCGGCACGTCCAGCCACACCGACACCCCGTCGCGATTGATGGCCGCGCGGTTCTGCGGATCGACGAACGTGCCGCCGCCCGTCGCGACGACCACGTGCCGGGCGCCAAGCTGCTCCAGGAGCACCGCGCGCTCGACCGCGCGGAAGTACGGCTCGCCGTGTCTGGCGAACACGCTGGCCACCGGCTCGTGCTCGCGCTGCTCGATGAGCTCATCGATGTCGGACGCCTGCCAGTCCAGACGCCTGGCCAGCGCGCGCGCCACGGTCGTTTTGCCGGAGCCCATGAATCCCACCAGGTAGACCTTGTCGGCCTTCACGCGACGAGCCCGTCGAGCGTCTCGAAGAATCCCGGGTAGGACACCGCCACCGCGTCGGAGCCTTCGATGCGGGAGGGTGCGCGTGCGGCCAGCGCGGCAATCGCGAACGCCATGGCCATCCGGTGATCGCTTCTCGCGTCGGCGATGCCGCCCGCAGGCGTTCCGTCGCCGTGAATCAGGAAACCGTCCGGCCGTTCGTCGGCCGGGATGCCGAGGCCTCGGAAGCCCGCGACGATCGCCGCGATGCGATCGCTTTCCTTCACGCGGAGCTCGCCGGCGCCCCGGACGCTCACGCGTCCGCCGCGGGAGGCGAGTGCGGCAATCGCCGGCAATTCGTCGATGAGTCCCGGCACTTCGTCTGGCGCGATGTCGACGCCGCTCGTCCTGTCGTACTCGACGATGATGGTGCCGCGCGGCTCGCCCGCGGCGACGTCCGTCTGTTGGACGTCCACGCGCGCGCCGAACCTGCGCAGCACCGAGACGAGGCCCGTGCGTGTGGGATTCAATCCGACGTCCTCGATTTCGACGCGTGAGCCTGGCAGTGCGGCAGCGGCTACCATCCAGAACGCCGCGGACGAGAAGTCGCCAGGGACGGTGAGCGCCTGCGCGGTGGCGCGCTGGCCTCCCTCGATCGACACCATCGCTCCGTTGGTGACCACGATCACGCCAAAGGCCGCCAGCGCGCGCTCCGTGTGGTCGCGGGTCGCAGCCGGCTCGGCGATCGACGTCGTGCCCTCGGCGTGAAGGCCGGCAAAGAGCACCGCGCTCTTGATCTGCGCGCTTGGCACCTCGGCGGTATGGTGGACGGCGTGCAGGCGCGCGCCGTGGATGGTCAGGGGTGCGTGTCCATCGGCGGCCTCGATCGTGGCGCCCATCCGCGTGAGCGGTTCGATGACGCGGCGCATGGGCCGGCGCGACAGCGACTCGTCGCCAATCAACCGGGTCGTGAACGGCTGAGCGGCCACCAGGCCCGCCAGCATCCGCATCGTCGTCCCCGAATTGCCCGCGTCCAGGGCCGCGGCGGGCACGCGCCACGCGTCGAAGCCGTGTCCGGCGAGAGTCACGGCCTGCGGGCCGTTGGCCTCAATCGCAATTCCGAGGCCGCGCAGGCACGCCAGCGTAGACTGGCAGTCGGCACCCGGCGCATAATTCAGAAGGCGCGACGACCCTTCGGCGCAGGCGGCAATCAGGGCGTACCGGTGCGAGATCGACTTGTCGCCGGGGACTCGCAAGCGGCCGCGAACCCGGCGTGCGGGCGACACGGTGGTGACCGACAGCGACGGCATGCCGACGATCTTACTCGGGACACGAGCTTGACATCGTTCAACAGATCGAGTGGTATTCATTCGGCGTTCATGGCGGAGCAGCGGCTCATAAGGCTCGAATTCACGAGCGCGTTCGAGATGCTGGATTTCGTGCAGGTGGTCAACGACCACATCGGGCGGGAAGTCGGGCTCGATGATGACACCGTCCACTGGGTGGGCGTGGCCGTGCGCGAGTGCGTCATCAACGCTATCAAGCACGGCAACAAGAACGACGCCAGCAAGCGGGTCTTCGTGGACTTCGAGACCGGCGTGCGCGACGAAGTCGCCGAGCTCGCCATCTCGATTCGCGACCAGGGCCAGGGGTTCGACCCTGAAGCATTGGAGGACCCCCTCGACCCCGAGAACCTGCTCAAGTCGAGCGGGCGCGGCATCTTCCTGATTCGCAACTTCATGGACGACCTGCAGCTGCAGCGCGCTCCCGGAGGCGGGATGTTGGTTCGGATGCTCAAGCGCGTGCAGCCGGCTCCCGCCAGTTCCTGACGCCCGAGTGACCCGCGATCCGCTGTTTCTCACGACGGCTATCGAGGCCGTCGTGCGCGCCGGCGACGTCATGATGTCGCGGTGTGGCACCGATCTCCGTGTGGACAAGAAGGGCACGATCGACCTGGTCACCGAGGTCGACGTGGCCATCGAGCGCGCGTTCCGCGCGATGGTGGGCGAGCGGTTTCCCACGCACGACGTGCTCGGCGAGGAAATGGGCGGCCTTGCGGAGGCTCCGCCCGGCGCGTGCTGGGTGTTCGATCCGATCGACGGCACGACCAACTTCGCGCACGGCCTTCCTATCTTCTGTTCGTCGATCGCGCTCGAAATCAGTGGGGTCGCGGAAGTCGCCGCGGTCTACGACCCCACGCGCAGAGAGCTGTTCACGGCCGAGCGCGGGGGCGGCGCGTTTCTGAACGGTCGGCCTCTCGGCGTCTCGCAGGCGCCGACGCTCGTCGACGCGATGCTGGTGACGGGGTTCCCCTACGACGTGCACGACCGCGTCGACGAAATCGTCGGCCTGTTTGCGGCGTTCGTGGGCCGCGCGCGAGCGGTGCGCAGGCTCGGGTCGGCGGCCATCGATTTGTGCTACGTCGCCGCCGGGCGCATCGACGGCTTCTGGGAGAGCGACCTCAAGCCGTGGGACATCGCCGGCGGGTCGCTGATCGTGGCCGAAGCGGGCGGCCGCGTCACCACTCTGGGCGGCGAGCCCTTCACGTCGCGATCGGGCTCCGTGCTGGCGACCAACGGGGTGCTGCACGATCAGATGCTCGAGGTGATCGCGGACTTTCGACGAAGTTAACAGTTATCAGTCAACAGTCGACAGTCGACAGTTCACAGGTCCTCTCACGTCACCGTGTTCGGCCAGCACTGTGGACTGTCAACTGTGAACTGTTGACTCTCTTCCGTTGACTGTCTTTGAAACCGTACGCGGTGATACCGTCGACGGACACTCCTGCCAGTTTCGTGCGTTTTCAGGCCTGTTTCTGGCGGATTGTCTGGCATTGCTCCTGCTACGTCCACAGGCAAGGAGTTGTGCCATGCGTCGAATGCTCGCCTTCGGTTTCGCGTTCCTCCTCGCCGGTGTGCTCGCCCCGGCAACGAGCTACGCACAGCAATCGCTGAACATCCAGCTGGGTGGCTTCGTGCCGCGCGGCGAAGACGGCAGAACCGACAACGACGTTCTCGTGAACAACCTCGATTTCCTGGCGTTCCGGTTGAGTGATTTCACCTCCGGAAGCGTCAACGGCGAATGGGAGTTTCCGTTGAACGACCGGGTGGCCGCCAGTCTGGGCCTCGGGTTTTCGACGAGGACCGTGCCGAGCGTGTACGCAGACTACGTCGAGGACGACCGCACCGAGATCGAGCAGGACCTGAAAATCCGCATTGTGCCGTTTACCGCAGCCGTTCGGTTTGTGCCGCTCGGGCACAACAACCCGGTTCAACCGTACCTGGGCGCCGGCGTCGGCGTGTTCTCGTGGCGCTACAGCGAGGCTGGTGAGTTCATCGACTACGCCGACGGCAGCGTGTTCCGCGATCGGTTCGTCGGAAGCGGCGCCACGGCCGGACCGGTCGTCTTTGGCGGGCTGGCGTTCGTGGGCGGATCGTTTGGGGTCGGCGGGGAAATCCGCTATCAGTCGGCGCAGGGCGATCTGCCCACCGACCAGGGCTTCTCGGGCGAGAAGATCGATCTCGGGGGCTTCACGTACTCAGCCACGTTCAAGGTCAGATTCTAGAAGAGAGGCTAGAGGAAGGCTAGAGGCTAGAACGCGTTACGCCGACGTGTAGTGCAGGACTTCAGTCCTGCCTATGGTGGCGCGCGTGCAGGTCTGACCGGCCTCCGTCTGAGGCCCAGCCTCCACCCCTAGCCTCCAGGCCCCAGCCTCCAGCCTCCGTCTATAATCACCTGTTTATTCCATGAGCCGATTCGTCGCCTGGATTCAGGCTTTCGCGCTCTCGCTCGGCGCCCCGGGGCTGTTCGTCGTCGCCTTCCTCGATTCCTCCTTCTTGTCGCTGCCCGAGATCAACGACCTCCTGCTCGTGTGGATGGTCACGCAGCACAAGGCGCGGATGCCGATCTACGCCGCCGCCTCGACGCTCGGATCGATCGCAGGCTGCCTCGTGCTGTACTACCTGGGACGCAAGGGGGGAGACGCGCTGGTGCGCCGCCGGTTCAACGCCGAGCGCGTCGATCGTGCGCTCGGCGCCGTTCAACGCAACGGCGTGATGGCCGTGCTCATTCCGTCGCTCCTTCCGCCGCCGGCGCCGTTCAAGATTTTTGTCCTGCTCGCCGGGGTCGCCCAAGTCAACGTCTCGCGCTTCGTGGTGGCCGTCGGCATCGGACGCGGCATCCGCTATTTCGGTGAGGGCCTGTTGGCCGTCCGCTACGGCGATCAGGCCATCAGTTATCTCGAAAACAACCTCCGCACGGTCAGCCTGGTCCTGGTCGGCGTATTGGTTGCGGGGCTCATCGCGTACCTGCGCTGGGGCAAAGCAAGGGCTCGAACGGGCCGATAAACGTATACTGGGCTGCTTACAGGGACACAGACAGTCAACAGTTGACAGTCAAAGGCAAGAACGCGGGCCCGAGAGCCGAACTGTTAACTGTCGACTGTTAACTGTCGACTACAGACCAATGATCGACCTGACCGTCGTCGTCCCCATCCGCAACGAGGCCGAATCGCTCGAGGAGCTGCACCGCGAGCTCACGGAGACGCTCGGCCGGTGGGGACGCTCGTACGAGATTCTCGTGATCGACGACGGCAGCACGGACGGAAGCTTCGAGATCTTGTGCCGGCTCCAGGTCGTCGATCCCCGCCTGCGGGTGATTCGTTTCAGGCGCAATTTCGGACAGACCGCGGCGTTTTCCGCGGGCTTCGCCCACGCGCGCGGGCGGCTCATCGCGACGTCGGACGGCGATCTGCAGAACGATCCCAAAGACATTCCGGCGATGGTGGCCCTGCTCGAGAAGGGCCACGACATTGTCTGTGGCTGGCGGAAGGATCGGAAGGACGCGTTTCTCTCGCGGCTCCTGCCGTCGATGCTGGCCAATCGGCTCATCTCGTGGTCGACAGGCGTGCGGCTGCACGATTACGGGTGTTCGCTCAAGGTGTTTCGCGCGGAGGTGGTGACGCCGCTCAAGCTCTACGGCGAAATGCACCGGTTCATTCCCGCGATCGCGAGCGAGCAAGGCGTGGCGATTGCCGAAATGACCGTCGCCCATCGGGCGCGCAAGCACGGCCGGTCGAAATACGGCATCTCGCGCACGCTGCGCGTCGTGCTCGATCTGCTGACGGTGAACTTTCTTCTGAGCTACTCCACGCGGCCGCTGCAGATCTTTGGTTTGCTGGGGTTCGTGATGGGCGCGCTCGGCGTGGGCGTCTCGGGCTACCTCGCCTACGCCAAGTACGGCCTCCACGAGGCGATTGGCAATCGTCCGCTCCTGACGTTCGCGATCCTCCTGATCACGACCGGCGTGCAGCTCGTCACGGTTGGTCTGCTGGCCGAGTTGATGGCCCGGACGTATCACGAATCGCAGGACAAGCCCACGTACGTCATCCGGGAGATTCGCGAAAGCGCGCCGGACACGCTCGCCCTTGTCGACCGAGCGCGCTAGGGCTGCTACGGCCGTGCCTCGTCCCGCGCGTGCGATGGCGTGGGTCATGCTCGTCGCGTCGGCGGCGGCCGTCGCGCTGACGGGCCTGGCGGCGACGTCGGTGATTCTCGGCACGCTTGCGGGACCGAGGCCGCCGACCGGCGCCGGATTCTGGATTCGTTTTCTGGCGGCGTCGGCGCTCACCTCCGCGAGTCTTTCCATTCGCAGCCTGCGCTGGGTGTTTCTGCTGCGCCGCGCCGAAACACGGCTGCCGATCCGCGACGCCTACATCGGGTACTTCGCGGGCCTCAGCCTGCTGTTCGCGCCGTTTCTCCTCGGCGAAATCGCGGTGCGCGCGGCCGTGCTGCGGGCGCGCGGCCGCGTGCCGGTCTCGACCACGCTCGTCGTGAATCTCTGGGAGCGGTTTCTGGACGTCGCGGCGCTCGGCGTCATCGCCGGCCTGTTCGGGCTGCTTCGCGGGGGCATGCGCGGTTGGACCGCGGTCCTGGCGGCGCTGGCCCTCGCCGCGCTGATTGGACCCGTGCGGCGGCTCTGCCTCGGCGTAGCGGCCGCGATTGGATCGGCGGTTGGCCCGATCGTCGATCGTCGATGGTCGATCGTCGATGCTGGATCGACGATGGTCCATCGTCAATCCGTCGCCGACTTCAGCCGTCTCGCCCGCCACAGCACGTGGCTGACCGCTCTCGCCGCGAGCGTGGTGGCGTGGGTGTTGCCGGGCGTGGGCTTCTGGCTGGTCGCCAACAGTTGGGGCCAGGCATTCGGTCTCTGGAGCGCCGTGGGCGCGTACGCGCTCTCCACCGGACGGGGACTGGCGCTGGTCCCGGCCGGCGTGATTGTGGC
>MEKT01000225.1:18086-19361 GCA_001767435.1 Acidobacteria bacterium RIFCSPLOWO2_02_FULL_65_29
GCCTGATCGAGTCGCTGGGCCAGGCGGGGTTCGAGCCGCCGGATGCGGCGCTGGCCGTGCTGGCCGTGCGGCTTGCGACCGTCGGCGTGGCCACGATTCTTGGTGCGGTCTTCGTGGTGATCCACTTCACGACGGATTCTCGCGCCGAGGCGGCCCATTTCGACACCATAGCCGATGCCTACGACGTGCAGATCCCCGAAGCGCGACGGCAGGCGCTCCTCGCGCGCAAGACCGAGATGATGCGAGACATCCTCACACGCACCGGCGCCGGGCGCCGCGGGCTCGACGCCGGCTGTGGGCAGGGAGCGTACGTCGCGCGCATGCGCGCGCTCGGGTTCGACGTCACCGGCATTGACGCCTCCGCGGGGCAAGTGGCGCTCGCCGCGAGGAACGTCGGCGGCGCCGGCCTCGTCACGACGGGCTCGGTCCTCGACGTGCCCGCCTCCGACGCGACGTACGACTTCGTCTACGTCATCAACGTGCTGCACCACCTGTCGTCGGTCGACGAACAGCGACGCGCGTTCCGTGAGCTGTTCCGCGTGCTCCGGCCCGGCGGTCTGTTCTTCGTTCATGAGATCAACACGCGGAACGTCGCGTTCCGTTTCTACATGGGCTATGTCTTCCCGTCGCTCAACTGCATCGACGAAGGCGTGGAGCGGTGGCTGCTGCCGAACGAGCTGTGGGTGTACACTGACGTGCCAGTGGCCGAGGTGCGCTATTTCACGTTCCTTCCAGACTTCCTGCCGCAGGCCCTCGTTGGCCTGCTGATGCCGATCGAGCGGACGCTCGAGCGCTCGCCCTTCGGCGTGTACTCGGCTCACTACATGGCGGTCCTGCGCAAGGGAGGGGCCTGACCCCTTGTCTGTGCGCCACGCGGTCGTCATCACGACCGGCTGTCTGGCGCTGGCCGTTGCCATCTGGCTCCTCCCAGCTTCCGTACACGTCGTCGGCTGGCCGGCGTCGGGGCCGTTGCGTGTGGCGCTTTTCGCGTCGCGTACGCGGCTGACAGGGCTCCTGAGCGCGGCCCTCGTCGCGAGCGCGTTGGCGATCGCTTGGGGGCGCACGCAGCAGACGCTGCCGCGGCTGTCTGCGCTCGCCTCGCGGACGTGCTTGCTCTGGCTCTGGGCCCTGCCGTTTCTGCCGTGGCTCCCCGAGCGTGTCCCGCTGCTGATGGTGCTGGCGGGGCCAGTTCGCTGGGTCGTGGCCGGTGCGGCGGCCATGGGAGTGGGGCGCGAAATGTGGCGGGCGCGAAATTCCCGTAGGGCGGGTCTTTCA
>MEKT01000226.1 GCA_001767435.1 Acidobacteria bacterium RIFCSPLOWO2_02_FULL_65_29
ATTCCCGATATTCTCGGTCGTCGCGCCTTGCCGGCGAGGCGCCTCGCCCGTCTCGGTGCGACGCCGGACTTTCACCACGGGCTGCTAGGCGGGTCTGAAGACCCGCACTACATTCTGCCGCGCAGACTCCTAGCCCCCAGCCCCTGCTAATACGCCATGGCGTAGCAATCGCGCCGCGGGTCGGCGCCCGCGATGCGGTTGCCGCTCGCCGGATCGATCAAGACGGCCGTGGCGCAGCTCGCAATGCTCCACGGGCGGATCTTGTTGACGGCGTGGCCGCGAGCCTTGAGGTCTTGAAAGACCTGGTCGGGAATCGTCGACTCGACGTTCAGCCGGTTGAACCCCGCGGTGTGAGGCCAGAACGAGCCGTAGAAGTGCAGCGTCTGCACGCGCGGCCACTCGAACGCCTCGTGCAGGTTCGGATACCACGCGGGCCAGAACTCGACAATATTCAGGAACGCCTGCAGAATCGTCTGGTCCTGGTTGTCGCCGCCGGGCGTGCCGAGCGCCATGAAGGGCTCGCCGTTTCTCAGAACGAGGCTCGGCGTGAGCGTGTAGCGCGGCCGCGCGCGCGGGCGGATCTGCGCCGCTCGCGTCCGGTCCAGCCAGAACTGCTCGCCGCGGACGCTCATGCCGATGCCCGTGCTTCCGAGGATGACCCCGCCCGGCACCCACCCGCCGCTCGGGGTGCTGTCGAAGACGTTGCCGTCCTTGTCGATCACCGCGATGTGCGTCGTGTCCTTGATCGTGCCCCGAAGCGGCTCGGCGTTCGGCGCCGGCGCTTGCGGTGTGTAGCCATCCTGGATGTTCGCCACCCAGTACTTCCACTCTTTCACCTTGGAGTCGAACGGCAGCGGATTGCCGGCGATGAAGGCGCGCGAGGCTTTCTTTGGATCGATGAGCTTCGCCCGTTCCTTCGCGTAGGCCTTCGACAGCAGGCCTTCCGCCGGCGTCTGCACGAACGCCGGATCTCCGTAGTACGTGTCGCGATCGGCGTACGCGAGCTTCAGCGCCTCGACCATCGTGTGTACGTAGTCGGCGCTGTTGTGCTTCATCGATTTCAGATCGAACTGCTCGAGGATGTTGAGCGCCTCGAGGAGCACCGGCCCCTGGCTGCCGAACCCGTGCTTGTAGACCTGATAGCCGCGATAGCTCGTCGTGGCGGGCTCCTCGATCCGGGCGAAGAACTCCGCGAAGTCGTCGAGCTCGAACGGCGCCTGGTGCGCCTTCAGGAACGCCACCATCTCGCGCGCGATGTCGCCCTTGTAGAAACGGTCGCGCGCGGCGGCGATGCCCGCCTCCCGGCCCTTACCGGCCGCCGCGCGTTCGGCCTCGACCATCAGCGTGAGGGTGTGCGCGAGCGTCGGCAGCGCGATCGTCTCGCCGGGCTTGTACATCGAGCCGTCCGGCTTCAGCCAGTACCGCTGGTTGTCCGGCCATTTCTCGAAGAATTTCAGGTTGCCTTCAATCGCCCGCGCCGTCAGCGGACGCATCGGGAAGCCCTTGCCCGCGTATTCGATCGCACGGGCCGACACTTGCTCGAAGCTCATCGTGCCCCACCGCTCGAGGACCGTCAGCGCCGCATGAAGCGCGCCCGGCACAACGGCGGGATCGAGGCCCGCGCCGTCGAGATTCTTCTTATGTGCCTCGTAGTAGTCGATCGTCGCGCCCTTCGGCGCCCAGCCCTGTCCGACGATCGAAGTCACCTTGCCCGAGGCGCGCGGGTAGACGAGCACGAGGGCCTCGCCGCCGAGGCTGTAGAGATCCTGCTCGACGACCCCGCCCGTGAGGAGCGCGGCGACGCCCGCGTCGAACGCGTTGCCGCCTTTCGTGAGGACCTCGAACGCCGATGCGGTCGTGAGCGGGTGACCCGCCGAGACCCCGGCATTCCGGCCGGCGACCAGCGGCCGCTCTGCGGCCCGGGTTCCGACACCGACGACAACGCCAAGGGCTGCGGCAACGGCGGCAATGAGACGGAGCTTCATGGCAAATCCTCGGGTATACGATACACCGCTCTCTGGATGGTTCTCGCGGATTTTCGAGTCATGACGCATCGGAATCCTTCGATTTCTTCACACGCTCTCACCTCTCGAAATTCGTCGCGGCCGCGGTGAACACCCGAGTGGCAGCCGCGCACGAGCTGCCAGCCACCAATTGCGCCTTCAACGTCGTGTCGCTCGGCATGGTCAGCAGCAGGACTCCGCTCATCCTCCCGAGCGGCATCCCGCCGGCCGACTGTCCCTGTAGAAATCGATCGTAGCAATACGTGTTGCCGTCGGCGCGGACGTCCCGAAAGACGCGGTTGATCAGCCCCTGCCCTTCGACCGCAAACGAGTACAACCCCATGCCCACGCCGTTGACCGAGCCGCCCACGGCCATTATCGGCTGCGCGGGATCGACATAGTCGCTCGCCAGCCCGAGCGAACGGCTCAAGTCGCTGCTGTTGCTGTGATACGACCCCGGGAAGAACCAGTTGCCCTGCGCCGTTCCAGCAAGGTCTTGCATAAACGCGCCGCCAATCGGTTCCATCGTCCTCATCCGTGTGCCGAAGACGTGGCCGGTCTGGCTCGCGAGCGTGTTTCGCACGTCCGGACGAAAGTAGTCGAGAGGCGAGGCCCACTGGGGATAGAAATAGTCGTAGTGGTCCTGCCGGATGAACGCGGCCGGCGGGCGCCGGAAATCCACCAGGCCAAAATCCACTCCGGCCGAATCGGGCCCCGTGCCAAACGGGGCACCCGAGTCGACCACGAGCGGCGGCAGGATCTCGTGGCGGCAGGTCGTGACGGTGGCCGTCCCATCGAAGAAGGAATTGCAGGACGGCGGCGACTTCCGCAGTTCAGCCAGCAGCGTGTCCGAGATCGACGCCACGTGTCCAAAATACACGCGCACCTGGTCGCACGGGTGCACGTACAGCTGGTAGTTCCGCCCGCCCGTGCTGAAGGTCGCCTCCCAGATCTCCTTCACCCACACGCGGGCCGGCGCGCGCACGGACACGGGCACCGGCGCGGCTCCTGGCGGCGTCATCGAGAACGCGGAGTGCTTCGCGGGGAACATGTGAATCGGCGGCGACAGAAATCCCAGCGGACGGAAGGCCAGAAACGACATCGGGTCGATAGGAATCGTATCGAACAGGGGCGTGCTGAGGCTGGCCGGGCACGCGGGTGGGGTTGCGCCGGGCGCCGGGGCAGGCGTGGTGGTGGTCGAAGGCGCGGTCGTCGGCGCCGACGGCGACGACGGCCCGCCACAGGCCGAGAGGCTGAACACGCAAAGCGCCGGAATCCAGCGGGCAGGTGTCAGATGTCTCTACCCCTCGGTTCCTGGCGCCGCTGGCTCAAGGTGACGTTGCCACCCGGACACTGACTTCCGGACCTCCTCGGCCACCCGGGCGGGTTGCGAAACCGCTTCTCGTGTCGCGTCTAGCGAAGGACATCGCTCGCTTCGGCCTGCTTGATCATGGCGCTGGCATCCTGCTGCAGCAGATACCCTTCTCGCACGAGCCTGCTCGCGGCGTTGCTGACCACCTGCACATATTCGTCGTGCGAGCGATATCGCTCCTCGAGGGACGGCCGCGGATCGCCGCTCGCGAGCCGTTCGGCCTTCGTTTTCGCGAACGCGATAAAACCGCCGATGTTGCCGCACACGTGTCCCTCGAGCGGCCCCGATGCCGTCACATTCCAACCGGTATACGTGCCGAGCGGCGCCATCTGCAGCGGCGACTTCACGCCGGCCACTTCGTTGCCGTCAGCGTCGACCTTGACAACGAGCTGCGGCAGCGAACGCTTGACCTTCGGCACGGCTGTGAGAAAGCCGGAGGCGTCCTGATAATTGAACTGACGTCCAAGATCGTATTCGAGCAGCGGGAGGACAAGATTCTCGGGTGAAGGTTTGCCGGGAATTCTTGGAAACCCCAATGCCGCGGCCGTGTCCTGCACCAGCGTTCCATCGGCAATCGTCGGATATCGGCTCGGCGGCATCGGCGTGCCTTTCGTGACCCATGCGACGAACGCCTTCGTCAGTGCGGATCGCATCGGGGCGCTCGGCGCGGGATTCACCGGCAGGTCGCAGCCCGCGGCCGCCGTTTCGGCGCTGCTGAATCCTCCGCGGCCGCCTCCGTGCGTGACGCCGGCGAAAAAGTAGCGGCGAACGCTGTCCGGCAGCGGAATGTCGGCCCTGGCGTCGGTGCCGACGAGCATGAACGACGCACGCAAGTTCCAGATCTCGCTGCTGCCGAAGGTTTCCATGATCTTGGGGCAGGTGTTCGTGGTGCGGCAGCGATCCAGCAACCCGGATGTTCCGCGTCCCCGCGGGACGTCGTTCCAGTCTTCCCACCACACAGGCGCTTCGGTGCCGAGCTCGTAGAAAGCCACCGCGCCGCCCGGCAGCGCAAACCGTCGATTCATATCGAGCACGCGCGATGCGATGTTCGGATTGCTGCCCTCCCACACGATACGCCCGTTTTCATCCTGATTGAAGCCGAGCCGGATGAACGCGCGCAGGAAGGTGCCTGATTGCGAGCTGCCCTCCGAGATCGCCCAGCGCACGGCCCCGGCGATCGGATTCGGCGTGCCCACGTCATCTCTCTTCTCGTGGCGGAAAAACGAATTGATATCGCGCGTGGCGGCGAACCCGATGCCGAGCACGAGCGGATCTTTCACGCTGTGCTGCAGCTCGTACAGCAGAGAGGGGTTGAAGCCGTTCTTCAAGCAGATGCGCGCCGGATCCGGCGTTCCGGGAAACGGCGTTCTCTCGCACGTCGCGAACGCCCAATCGGAGCCCGCGATGTTCACCAGCCCGCTCTTGATGCCCGTGGGGCTTTCCGACACGGCCGACACCAGCATCGCCTTCGTCGTGTCGAGCGTCGCCGGCGGATACGGGGACGGCGTCGCGCGCGGGATGATCAGCGCGGCGGTGGTGCCGCTCTGGCCAAGGATGCGGATGACGAGCGGTCCCGCCATGCTGCTGCCGTCAGGATTTCTTGCGCGTGGTACTTGAATCGTCTGGTTGGTGGCCGTCGGCACCACGTCGCCCTGCCAGCCGCTGACGAGCGAGATGTGTCCGTCGGGGCTCGCCGCTGCCGTTCCGTTGCCCCGATTCACGACTGAATACATCAACACGCCGCTCGCCTTCGAGAGATCGATCGGTTTCATCAGCGAGAACGTGCCGACGTACTCGACCTTGCCGCGCGCATTGCGCGGCGCCAGCTGGATGTCGGTGATGAGCGCGTTCTTCGGGTCGGCGGGATCGAGCTCGCCGTGGAACGTGCCGCTGATGCGCTCGTACGGCGGCGTCTGGATTGCCCCCTGGGCGCCAGGAGACGGCGAGTCGACCCGCTCGACTTTTGCCATGTCGATGCGCGTGACGCGCGCTTCGGCGATGACAGCCGAACAGACGACAGCGATGGCAACGGCGGCGAACGCACTCTTGACCATCTCGCCCTCCCGGTGGCGCAAGGATAGCACGCGGCTTCGGTATCCCTGCTTCATTCCCTCTCGCCCTTCGTCTTCAACCGGGCGTCGTTCTCTCTGATGAACACGCGAATGTCCTCGGCCATATCGAGTAACCGCGTCCACTGCTCTTTGTAGAGCGTCACCGGGAATTGACCCAAGCCGTAAACTGACACTCCGCCTTTTTCGCTGACTTTCAGACTGACCCCTCGTGTCTGTCGATTCTTCAGGCGCTCGTTTTCGGCCTTGAGCCGTTCGAGCTCTGCTTTGAGATCTTCTTCCGCCATGTATCCTCCCAACTCACGTGGGGCTCCGTCCCACACCACGGCTCACATTGTGCTACAACGCGAAACGACAGGTTCTCCTCTAGAAGCTATCTCACAGACACCGGGCACCACGAAAGCACGAAATCACGAAAAGGGAATGGCGACATGAGATGCGTTCTAGGGTGCCACGGACTCGGCCGGCTGCGGTAGGATCGCCCCAAACGTTCCACCGCGTCCGTCTGATCGAGGGTTCCTGGCGCGGACGGCGATCTCACGCGGACAACATACTGGCCGCGTGACCTCAGATGACCAATCAACGACGGCGCGAGGCGAAAGAGAAAAAGCGATCTGAGCGGCGGCGGCACCGGAGAGCCCGGCAGCTCCATGCGGTGCAGTGCGACCAGCTGTTGTTCGAGGCGGAGCTCGAATGGCGTGCGAAGCGCATGGATCGCGCCGAGCGCCTCCTGGAGAGAGTTCTCCGAATCAACGCCAGCCACGCGGAGGCTCGTCTCCATCTGGCCGAGATCTGTTTCGTCACGCAGCGCTTCGAGAAAGGGCTTCGACACGTCGAGCACGTGCCGGTCGACGAGGTCCCTACTGCATTGGTTTTCCATGCCGCGGATGCGAGCCTGGCCGCCGGCGAGTTCGATCAAGGGGAAACCCTGGCGCGGGAGTACCTTCGGCGGCTCGGGCGAGGGCGGCACGCGGAGCCCCATCGTGCGGCAGGAAAGGTCTTGATCGACCAGTGCCGTAAGGGACAACGGGCCGCGGCCCGCGCCGCACGCGCGGCCGAGACCCGACAGGCTGACCTCTACGGGCCGGAAGGCCCCAGCGTCGAAGTCGCGATCGGTGAGACAGGACGCGGCGCTCTCGCCCAGGCCACAAAGGAATCTGCTCGCGACGGACCGGACGTAGCGGCGGCACAGCCCGCGGTCGCGATCGCCGATCTGCCGGAGCCCACGATCCCGCCGATCTCGATGACGGTGGAGTTCGACGCGGCCTTCTTGACGTCGCTGCCCGACGTCTCGCCGCCCCCGTCGAGTGAGGCGCTGTTGTGGCGTGAGTACGCCATCGTGCGGCTGCAGAGAGGCTTCGACGAGCTGATCTCACTGTCTGATGTCCAGGATGTCGAACATTTCTGGTATCAGCTCGAGACCGTCCGGCGCATCCTGCGCGATTTTCGAGGCCGCGTGCTCCTCGCCGACGAAGTCGGTCTCGGAAAGACGATCGAGGCCTGCCTGGCCCTCAAAGAGTACTGGGTCCGCGGCCTGGTGCGGCGAGCGCTCATTCTCACGCCTTCGTCGCTCGTCGGACAGTGGGTCGAGGAGCTATCGGCCAAGTTTCGTCTCGAGGCTGCGGCAGCCGAACCGGGCCGGCACACAGGCGCCGGCGACGGATTCTGGACCAGACACCCGATCATCGTCGCCTCGCTCCCACTCGCCCGTCAGCCAGCGAATCGCGCGATTCTCACCCGCATCGACTACGACCTCGTCATCGTCGACGAGGCCCACCGTCTGAAGCGGCGCAGCACCGCGGCGTGGCAGCTCGTCAACGACATCAAGAAACGGTTTCTCTTCCTCTTGAGCGCAACGCCGGTCGGCAACAACCTCACGGAGCTCTACAACCTGATCCTGCTCCTGCGCGCCGGTGTGCTGAGCACGGAGACCCGCTTCCGCCGTGACTATGGGCGGCTCGACGCGCTGCAGGAGCCGGCGCGGCGTGAGAAATTACGTGCGCTTCTGCGGGAAGTGATGGTGCGGAACACGCGCGCGCACATCGATCTGCGGTTGCCGCGACGTCTCGCCGCCACCGTGGTCGTGCAGCCAAGTGACGAGGAGGCTGCCTATCTGGACGAGGTCTCGGCCTGGATTCGGGAACGGTACACTGGGGCCGGCGCGCTGGATCGGCTCGCGCTGATGACGCTGCAGCAGCAGGCTGGCAGTAGCGGAGCCGCGCTCGCCCAGGGATTGCAGCGGGCCGGGGCCGACGATGAATGGATTCGCCGCGCTCAGGGAATACCCGGCCACCTCGGGATGGCGGCGAAGCCCAAGGCGCTCGTGGATCTGCTCCAGCGATCGAGTGACAAGGCGATCGTGTTCACGCGGTTTCTCGCCACACTCGAGGAAGTGCGGACGGCCCTCGAGAAGGCCGGAGTCGCCGCCGCCATCTTTCACGGTGGATTGAGCGGAGCGGAGAAGGATCGAGCGATCGCCGCCTTCGCGTCGGACTCGCGGGTGCTCGTGTCGACCGACGTGGGCGCCGAGGGACGCAACCTGCAGTTCTGTCGCACGGTGGTCAACTACGACCTGCCGTGGAACCCGGCCGCGATCGAGCAGCGCGTCGGACGGGTGCATCGCATCGGGCAGACCCGTGACGTGTACGTGTTCAACCTGTGCCTGCGCGGAAGTATTGAGGAGCAGATCCTGCGCGTGCTGCACGAGAAAATCAATCTGTTCGAGCTCGTGGCTGGCGAGATGGAGATGATCCTGGGCGAGCTCGACGAGGAGCAGGATTTCGCAACTCTCGTCATGGACCTCTGGGTGGGCAGCGCCGCGGCGGGCGATCCCGAACGGGCGTTCGATGCGTTCAGCGAGCGCCTCACGGCGGCCCGACAGCGGTATCGTGACACGCGGGCCCTCGATCAAGCGGTGTTTCGCGAGGACTACGAGGTCTAGCGCGGTGACGCTCCAGGAATTCACCGCGACCGTCTTGAAGACCCGCGGCGCGCTCGCCGAGACCGATGGGGCCGCCCTTCAGCTGGTCTTGCCGCCGGAGCTCGCCTCTCGCGTGGGACTGCGCGAGTACCAACAGCTCCTGTTCGACCCCTCGACCGATTCCACAACCGCGCCTGAGGACGCCGTTCGTGTCGATCACGATTCGCCGCTCGTCGAGACGCTGGGCTCGCTCCTCGATCCCGCGACGCGGCTCGCCTTCGTCGATGCGCCGTTTCCTCCCCTCAAGCCGATCGACCCGGTGCAGGAACTAGAGCGCGGAGTCACCATCCGCAACGGCGTCGTCCGACTTCGCGAGTCCGTCTCGGTGCGGACGATCTACTTCTGCTTCGTCATGGAATACGAGGCGCTGGCGGACGAGCGTCGGGGAGGACTCGTCGAGCTCTGGATCAATCCGGATGCAGGCTCGGTGGCCGACTGGCCGGGGTTCGTGCTGGAAACCGCCGAGCCGCGGGACGGGAGCCTCGTGTCGGATCTCCGTCCTCGATTACAGGCAGCCGCGGCCTTGGCGAGCCGCGCGGCAGACAGTGTGGTCCGGCACCGGCTGGAGGACTTCCTCGGTAGTCTCGAACGGCGCCGGACTGGAGACTTGCGCCGGCTTCGCGAGTACTTCGACGGCATCCATTCGGAGATTCGGCGCAAGGTTCAACGCGCGACGCGACCGGAGACGCGTGCCAGCGAGGTGCATCGACTCGAGGCAACCGCCGGCGGCTATCGAGCACGGGTGGCCGACGTGGTCGAGCGGTATGCGGCGCGGGTACGTCTGTGGCCGCTGGCCGTCATCGCCTGCACGGCTCCGGCGTATCGCTTCAAGGTGCAGCTCTTGCGGCGCAAGGTCAGCTCGGAGGTGACATTCTCGTGGAATGCGCTGAATCGCGCCCTCGAGCCACGCTGCTGCGACGGGTGCGCGCGGCCGATTCGTGCCGCCGACCTGTGCGACGACCAGGCGCACTATCTGTGCGACAGGTGTTTCTCGCCGTGCCCCACGTGCGGCCGCCGTTATTGCCGTGCGTGCCACACGCGGTGTCCGAGGCGGCACGAGTGACCGTTGCAGTTCAAGCCGCCGCGTGGGCGTTCAACGCGAGTCTCTTGTTTGGGGCCTTCGTCGGACATCTGGAAGAGTTCGTCTCGGGCCAGGTCTCAAAAGTCAGGCGGGGCAGGTGCGTTATTGCCGTCCCAATCCTTGACGCTGCCGTCCCTGGCCTTCAAAAACCCGAGAAGACAGCCGTTGGAGCCGTCCCTTTGACGATGGCACCGCGCTTTGACGGTGTCACCGACCTTGAGGTAGTCGGCCGTGACGCCAATCTTTTGGAGCCCAGTGCGACCGGTGGCTTCGAGGGCCCACATTTGCAGCTCGCCTTTCTCGTCCTTGACTTCCAGGTAGACCCAGGAATGCGGGACGACCAGGTGCACTTCCTTGACGACACCCGTCACGTCCATGAACGTGTCGACGTAGTTGCCGTGAGAATGGTGCGCCCACGCCGGCAGCGCGACGGCAGCCGCACAAATCGCCGCGAGACCGAAACCGAACTTGAACCGCATGCTCACCCTCCTGACCCCCTTACCGCGGCGGAATGACGGGGGCGTCAATCCGGCCCTGACCTTGATCCTCACGCGCTCGCTTGACGCGGGGGGGCGCCGGATAGTTGTTGGAGTACACCGACTGATAGCGAAGTCCGATCCCGTTCTCGTCGAGCCATCCCAGCGATTGCTGAAAGAGCCCGGGCTCCGGGTAACCCGCCGGCACGGTTCCCTCGATGATATAGAGCTTGTTTTGATGCATGTAGATCCCGGCGAAGGTGCGGGACTTGTCGGCATTGGTGAGCTGTAACTGATGTCCTTCGACCTGGTCCACGAGATTCCACTCGAAGCTGGTCAGCCTGGCGTCCCGTTTCATGAACTGAAACGACTGATGGATGATCGCGCCTCGCACATCATCGATCCAGTGCCCCTCATTCCCGACTGCGCCACTGCAGGGCTCGGCGCCCGCCGGACAGGCCTTGGCCTTCTCGGCGAGTATTCGCCGAGCCTGGCTGTAATCGATGACCGTCACGGAGTAGCGGCTCTGGCCTTGCGTGGCGCTGTAGACGCGCATCGGCAGGTCGGCCCCGCGCTCGGATCGGAAGATCGTCTCGGTGATCTTCGGTTGACTGGGGAAATTGCACGTGAAGCGGTCTTGCCGATTGGCGAACTCGACCCACTCCTGCGCGAACGAAGGCCCCGAAGCCGCCACGACCAACGCCGCCGACATCAGTGGCATGAGGCGCATGATGTATCCTCCAGCCTCGGCGTCATACTGCCAGAAAAGAGTCCGCGCTACTGAATTTTCGGTCGTGAGTGGTGTGTGCGCTCGAGGTTTACTTTCTCGTGGGGCCCCACCCCCACTCGCCGATGCCCATGTCCGCAACGCTCGGAAACGCGTTGCGGGCGGGCATAGCCGCGGGCGCTGTTCACTGACATCGGGCGCCTCCACTTCCCTCGGTGCCGCCCTTGTCACGATACACCTTATGGCAGTTCGCGCACGCATCGTCCAGTTTATCGCTGATGTCGATGAAGGCCCCATAATTCCTGGCCTGTGATGCCCGATGAGCGAGCTTTCCGACTTCGACGAGTGCCGCGACGTACTGCCTCCAGTCGGCGCGGTCCACGGGGACGGGCCTGCCGTTCTGGCACCTTCGTCCCGGCGTCAAGAGCAGCGGTGCCGTCTCGGTGATGGCGACGGCGGCCTGATCGACCGCCAGCCATCCGGGATAGACCGTGTTGCCCCACTCCGCATAGTCAAACGGTATGGAGGCCTGCGCCTTCTTCGTTTGGGTGCCGGGATCCTTGATCTGAACGTTGAAGATGACATTGGAGGCGGGAAACGCGATGGCCCTCATCAACTCGGCGAGGTTCCCTTCAGCCGCGGGCAGGATCGTCCCGGCGGAGGTGGCGGCGGCGGGCGCGGGGGACGTTCGCGACGTGGGGAACGCAATCTGCGCCAGAGTGGCATCGCTCAGTTCGGCTGGTCCAGCCGGAAACTTGCCGGTCTGGAGCATGTAGGCCGCAAGGTCGGTTGATTGCGCCCGGGAAAGGTTCGTGGGCAGGTTGAAGGGCATCGTCTTTTGAATCTTGTCGACAAGATCCGCCAGCGAACGCGCGCTCCAGTTTGACAGGAAGCTCTCTCCGACCAGCG
>MEKT01000227.1 GCA_001767435.1 Acidobacteria bacterium RIFCSPLOWO2_02_FULL_65_29
AGTTGGGGCCGTACACGGTCGCCGCAATGTCGTCGGGCTCGTCCCGATCGAGATAGTTCACGTAGCGGGTCTTGCCGAAGAAGGGCTTCATCGCGGCATACGTCTCCCGGCACCAGGTGATGCAGGCGTCGGTATCGTGCGGATCGCTCCACTGCGAGATGAGCACGACGTTGAAGCCTGGCGTTCTGAGCGTGCACGCCGTATCGGCGATCCCCACCCGCGTTGACGCGCCGTGGAAGTGCTCGACCACGATCTGGCTCATCGGCGACGGACACCGAGCAAACCGATCGACGAGCACGCCAATGGCGTCGTCGCTCAAGTTCGAGAGGAAATGAGCCTTCCAGTAGTTGAGCGCGCCTTTCGGGAACGACGCGTCCAGCAGGCTGTTGAGCGTGCTGTACGGAATCGGGCCGAGCGCGTCCATCACGGGCGGTCCAAACGCTTTGATCGGTGTGACGGCCGCCTCTCCGGCGGCGAGCGAGCCGAAATGCCCGGCGAGCATCCCGATCAGTTTCGCGCCCGAACCGTCGGGCGCCGTCAGCATGCCGGCGAAGAGCGCCATGTCGTCGGGCAGCGACGCGCACTGATCGCGGAAGAACTTCAGCACCTCGACGCCCTTCTGCAGTGGGTGCGCAACCAGTCCCCCCGTGATGATGGGGCCGATCGGGTGCAGGGTGTACTCGAGCGACGTCGCGACGCCGAAGTTGCCGCCACCGCCGCGAATGGCCCAGAACAGATCCGGATGCTCCGTCGCGCTGGCCCGGATCGTGCGGCCATCGGCCGACACGAGATCCGCCGATCGCAGGTTGTCGAGGGCAAGCCCGTGCCGGCTCATCAGCCACCCGAGACCGCCGCCGAGCGTGAGGCCCGCGATGCCGGTCGTCGCCACAACGCCTCCCGTCGTGGCCAGGCCGTGAAGCTGCGTTTCCCGGTTGAGCTCCTTCCACAGCACACCGCCCTGCGCACGAACCGTTCGAGCGAGGGGGTCGACGTGAATGCCTTTCATCGGCGACAGATCGATCATCACCCCTTCGTCGATCGTCGCGCGGCCCGCCACGTTGTGACCGCCGCCGCGGACGGCGATGTCCAGGTTCTCGTCCCTGGCGAGATTCACGGCATCGACCACGTCGGCCGCGCCGAGGCAGCGAGCCACGAGTGCCGGCCGCTTGTCGATCAGCCCGTTGTGCACCCGGCGGGCGTCCTCGTACCCGGCGTCGAGGGGCTGCAGGAGCTGCCCGGTGAACGTCGTGGAAATCTCCGTGAGCCTGGTCGCCAACGACATAACGTCTCCTCTCGAGTCCCGAGTCCCGAGTCCCGAGTCCCTAGTCCCGAGTCCCGAGACCCATGTGCGCCGCGGCGAACGCCCACTGGTCCGCGCGCTCCGCAATCTGCTTGTCCGTGGGCCGATAGCCGTGCGAACCGCCGGTTTCCACGCGAATGAGGACGGGCTTGGCGCATCCCTGCGCCGCCTGCATCGCCGCCGCAAACTTGAACGAGTGGCTCGGCACCACCCGGTCGTCGTGATCGGCCGTCGTGACGAGCGTCGCCGGATAACACGCGCCCGGCTTCACGTTCTGGAGCGGCGAGTACTTGATCAGAAACGCGAACTGCGCGGCGTCCGACGAGGAGCCGTACTCGGTGGCCCACGCCCGCCCGCCCGTGAACTTGTCGTAGCGCAGCATGTCCATCACGCCGACCGCCGGCAGCGCCACCGCGAACAGATCCGGCCGCTGCTCTTCGACCGCGCCGACCAGCAGGCCGCCGTTCGACCCCCCCATCATGCCGAGCTTGGCGGGCGAGGTGTACTTCTCCTTCACCAAATGTTCGGCCACGGCAATGAAGTCGTCGAACACGTTCTGCTTTTTTTCCAGATGACCGGCCTTGTGCCACGCCTCGCCGTACTCCGCGCCGCCGCGCATGTTGGCGGTGACCCAGATGCCGCCCTTCTCGAGCCACGCCGGCAGGTCCGCCCGGTAGGTCGGCAGCGTGCTGATCGAAAAGCCGCCGTAGCCGTACATCATCGTCGGATGGCTGCCGTCGAGCGCGAGGCCTTTGCGCGAGGTCAGGAAGAACGGGACGCGCGTGCCGTCTTTCGATACGGCGAAGAGCTGTGTGGTTTCGAACTGGCTGACGTCGATGGGCGGCGTGGGCGCCTCGAACGGCGTGGACGTCTTCGCCGCCGGGTCGTACGAGAACACCGTCGTGGGAAACAGCGGCGAGCTGAACGAGAACATCACCTCTGGCGCATCCTCGCGGCCGCCGAAGGCGGCGACGGTCCCGGCGCCGGGTAGCGAGATATCGCCCTGCGGCACGCCGTCGAGGCCAAAGAGCGACAGCCGGCTCTGGACGTCCGCCAGATACTGCGCGACGATCCGGCCGCCGATCAGGGTGACGCTTTCGATCGCTTCCTTCGCCTCTGGCACAACGGTCTTCCAGGCAGCGGGCTCCGGATGGCGAATGTCGAGCGTCATCACTTTGCGATTCGGCGCGCCCTTGTCCGTCCGCAGGTACAGCACGGGGCCCGAGCTGCCGAAGGCACTGAACTCGGCGTCGTCGTCTTCCACGAGTGGCTTGACCGCCGCGCCGATGGCGGGGCGCGTCGGATCGCCGAGATCCGCGTAGTACAGACGGTTGTTGTTGTCCGAACCTTTCGACAGGGAGACGAGCAAGTAGCGGCCGTCCTCGGTTGTCAAACCGGAGACAAACCACGTGGGCAGATCCTTACGCTCGTAAATCAGGCGATCGTCGCTCTGCGGCGTGCCGACGCGGTGGTAGTAGAGCGTCTGGCCCGACAGTGCGGCCTCGAGCACCTTGCCTTTCGGCGGTTCGGGGTAGCGCGAATAGAAGAAGCCTTTCGAATCCTTCGTCCACGAGATATTCGAAAAGCGCATCCACTTCACCTCGTCCGTCAGGTCTTTCGTGGAGTCGACCTCGCGGACGTGGAGCGTTTCCCAGTCGGCGCCACCTTCAGACAGGCCGTACGCCAGGAGTTTGCCGTCCGGCGACGCCGTCCACTGCGCGAGCGACACCGTCCCGTCGGGCGAGATGAGATTGGGATCGAGCACGAGCGCGGGCGCGGACGTGAGGCTGGCGCGGACAAACAGCGGCGACTGGCGCTCCAGGCCGGTGTTCTTCTGATAGAAATAGCGGCCGCCTTCGCGCTCCGGCAACCCGACACGCGGATAGTTCCAGAGCTCGGTGATCCGCTTGGTGAAGGCGTCGCGCGTTGGGAGCTTGGCCAGGTAGTCGAAGCTCACCGTGTTCTGCACGGCGACCCAGTCGGCGACCTCTTTCGAATCGAGGTCCTCCATCCAACGGTACGGGTCGGCGACCTTCGTGCCGAAGTAGTCTTCGACGAGGTCGCCCTTCTTCGTCTCCGGGTACGTCATATTGCGCGCGGGCGCCGTCTGGCAGCCGGCGGTCGCGAGGAGCAGGGCGAGGATGAACGCGGACGGCACGACCGGTGTGATGCACCTCATGAAAGTCCTCATCGTAACAGCGAACCGATACGGGTGACGAGGCCGGGCCCTCTTCGGTCCCGGCGATCGCCAAATCCTCAAGTCCTCAAGTCCTCAAGTCCTCAAATCCTCAAGTCCTCAAGTCCTCAAATCCTCAAATCCTCAAATCCGGATCCCGCCCCGCCTGTCTTGCCCTGAGCGAGCGGAGCGAGTCGAAGAGCCCTTCCCGCCCTCGTTACCGCACGCTGTCGGCGAGACGCCGAATCCCCTCGTCTATCTCCGACGGCGAGAGCGCACAGAACGGCAGGCGAAGAAAACGCTCGCCGCCGCCTTCCGGAAAGAAGGCCAGGCCCTCGGTGAGGTTCAGGCCCTGCGTGGCGGCCTTCGCACGAACGGCCGTTGTGGTCGTGCCCTCCGGCAGCGTGATCGAGATGAAGAAGCCGCCGTCCGGACGTGTCGCCTGTACGTTCGGCATGTGTCGCTCGAGCGCGGCGAGACACGCGTCGAGGCGCGGAGCGTAGAGCGCCTTCAGCCGCTCGATCTGGGGCGGCAGGAGTCCGCGGCGGCACCATTCGTACGTAATGCCCTGCGCGACGTAGCCCGGCGAAATGTAGGTGTCTTCCGCCACTTTCGCGAGCTGGGCGATGAGCGCCGGCTGGCCGATCATGAATCCGGTGCGCACGCCCGGCGCGATGAGCTTGGTGAACGAGCTCATATGGAGCGTCCGCTCGGGCGCGAGCTCGAGAAGCGTGGGCTCTTCCTTCCCGCGATAGCGAAGCAGGCGGTAGGGCGCGTCCTCGACGAGCAGGAACTCGTGCCGCGCCGCAAGCTCGACGAGGCGGCGGCGTTTGGCAAGAGAGCACGTGGAGCCCGACGGATTCTGGAAGTCGGGGATCACGTAAAAGAACTTCGGGACGCGAGCCGCCAGCGCGCGCTCGAGCGCTTCGATGTTCGGACCGTCGGCGTCGATCGGAATGCCGACCACCGTGGCCTGATGCCGCCGCAGGAGCCCGATCGTCCGGTCGTAGGTCGGCGCCTCTGTAAAGACCACGTCGCCGGGCTTCAGCATCTGGAGGCAAAGAAACTCGATCAGCTGAAGCGATCCGTTGCCGATGAGCACGCGATCAACGCCAACGCCCTGCCAGCCGGCGAGCCACTCGCGCAGCGGCAGAAAGCCGAGCGCCGGGCCGTACTGGAGCACCGCGGGTCCTTTGGATTTGAGAATCGTGCCGGCGGCCTCGGCGAGGTCGTCGATTGGAAATGACTCGTTGGCGGGCACACCGCGGGTGAAGTTGATGGTCTGCATCATGATGTCGGTTTCGACTAACGACTATCGACTAACGGACTCCAGGCGGGTCTGAAGACCCGCGCTACATTCTGCTGCTTAGACTCCTAGCGACCGCCTTCGACAGGAGCCGCCCCGAGGCGGCACCTCATGAACGCCAGGATGCCCCTGATTATCTCCCGAGTGGTCTCGCTGTCGTGATCGAGGTCGAAGGCGTGTGGGCCCTCCGGGTGATTGACGAACGTCACGGGCAGATTGCGGGCGACAGCGTTGGCCAGAAACCGATCGACCCCCTCGTTCAGGCCAGCGAACTGATCCCGGCCGGCTCTCGCGACGAAGAGCGGGACGTCGCGCCGGAGGTCGTCGACCGACTTCCCGGCCGACGCGTTGACGAAGCGCCACGCCGCGGCGGCTTCGGCGACGCCGGTCAATCCGTCGAGGTCCAGCATGTAGCCGTAGCAGAGAACCGCGCACGTCGGGCGCAGCCCGTCCTTCTGCATCAGCAGCGAGAGCGCCATCGGTACGTGGCCGGAACAGGCCCACACACCAATCCGATTCGCATCGATGCCGAGTGACGCCGCATTGGACCGGACGTGATCCAACACCGCGTGAAGGTCCGCCTCTGGTTCTCGATTCGTGTAGGTGATCGCCACCAGGCCCGAAGCCGCGGCGAGGCGCGCCCACGACACGTAGGATCCCATCTCCTTGGCCGAGCAGCCGAGGATCTTCTTCGCTCCAACGTCCGAGAATCCCAGGACGAACACAACGGCTGGCAGGAGCGGCCCGTTTCTGGAATCAGGCGGGTAGTACAGATCCATCGTAAGCGCGCCGGTGTCGGTCATCCGATAGGTTTCGTCCCGCCGCACGATCACCGCATCGGTGCCGGGCATCGTGCAGAGCACCTGCTTTCTGGCGATTGGATTCTGCGGCGCGTCCTGGCTCATGGCGGTCTCCTTCAGAACAATCGGCGCACAAATACGAAAGCCGCCGGGCAGGGCCTGCCGCGACGGCTTCCTTACGATGGCCGCGCCCGGCTCGACGCCCGGCGCTGCGTGCGTTTCCTCCGTTCTTTCGTTCTAACTTCTAACTTCTAAGTTCCTGGATGGTACTCGCGCTCGATGTGCCCGGTCAGCTGCTCGCGATAGAAGTACACGTCCCGGAGATCGCCCGTGCTGTACCGCACGACCTGATCGCCGAAATGAGGAGACGAGGGATCGCCGCTTTGCCCGCCGGCCGTGACCGCCCTGGCCCTCACGCGCTCGCCGAACTCGACAACGGCGACGAAGCTGTTGCCGCTGGTGCCGTACATCTTCTTCGTCCCCGGGTACGTGCGGGCGCCGTACGACGCCAGCGAGCCCCATCGCGCGGAGGTAAACGCCACAGGGCTGCTCGGCCCGGCATCGTCGAACTTCTGGACGATGTCGCCGGTGAGACGCTGGTAGCGGTTGATGTCGCCCCACGGAGTCTTCCAGCTCCCGAAGTCGCTTGCGAGCTTGTCGGAGGCCGCCGACAGCGCCTGGAGCAACTGCTCCGCGGTGGCCCTGGTGGCCACGTAGGCATCGGACGGCACGCCAGCCTTGCGAGCGGCGTCGGCGACCTGCCGCGCGATCTCGTCTCCCCAGTACACGGCCACCGACGTGGGGACCGAGGTGGCCGACCACCGAAGATCCCATCCGCGCAGGAGCGCGATCTGTTCAGACACCTTCGCCTTCAGCGGATTCGAGGCGGGCGTCCGGTCCCAGGCTTTGACGAGCGCCGGGATCTGATCCTGAAACGCCGTCAGGTAACTGTCGAACGCGGCCGCAAGGAGCGAGTCCAGCGTGAAGTCCTTCTTGTCCTGCAGGACCCTGATCGCGTGAACGCCGCGCGCGTTCTCGCTGCCACGCTCCACGTAGGTCGGAAAGTCGGTCTTCCTCGGGCTGTTCGGGCCGGCCGCCGACCACGGCCAGTTGTTGGTGTTGTAGAGCCAGCCGCTGGCGGGGTTGAGGAGGCCCGGCGTCTCGTCGATCGAGAGCGCGTCACCCCACTCCGTGGCGGAATCGCCGCCGTCCACCGGCCTGGTCCAATCGAGCGCGTTGTCGCGTCTCGGAATGAAGTTGGAGTGGAAGTACGCGATGTTGCCTTCGGCGTCGGCGAAGATCGTGTTGTTCGACGAGTTGGTGTGCAGCTCCATCGACTCGCGGAAGGCCTTGTAGTTGTTGGCCTTCGTCCTCGTATAGGACTGCGTCAGCGCTTTCACGGGTTCCTGCATCAACCGAACGCTCACCCATTTCCCGTCGGCCTCTCGGACGATGGGGCCGTGATGCGTGCGGTAGACGGTGAATTCCTTCTGGGCCAAGACGGCGCCGCTCTTGTAGGGCACGGTGATCTTCGTCGCCGTCATCGGGCGCTGTTCCGTGCCGTACTTGTACGAGAAGCCGTTGTCGGTCTTCACCACGGTTTCCAGGTACTCGTCGATGTTGTCCACGCCGCTCGATGTGTGCATCCAGCCCGCGTGCTCGTTGAACCCCTGGTAGATGAAGAACTGCCCCCAGGTGATCGCGCCGTAGGCGTTCAGGCCCTCCTCGCTGACCATCTGCGCTTCGGCGCGGAAGAAGAACGAGGTGTGGGGATTGATGAGCAGCAGCGCGTGACCCGCGGTGGTGTTCGAAGGCGCGACGGCGATGCCGTTCGATCCAGTCGGTTCGGCGAAGTGCGTGGCTTCTTCGTTGGCGACGGTTGACGTGGATAGCCTCGCAGGGCCTTTCCCGTAGAACGCCTCGAGCTGAGTGAGATTCACGCGCTCGATGTCGCCGCCGATGCTGCCCTCGCTGAAGGTGAGCGCCATCCAGGGCTCGAATCGCGTGATGACACGCGGCTTCACCTGGGGGTGCTTATGGAGGTAGTAGTTCAGGCCGTCGGCGTAGGCGTTCATCAGCGCCTTCAGCCAGGCCGGGCTCGCCTCGTACTTGGCTTCCATGTCGGCTGGATCGATGAAGAGCTTCATCCGCAGGTCGCGGTACACCTGGCCCTCGCCCTCGGCCTCGGCAAGACGGCCGATGGAATTCAGATAGTTCGTCTCGACCCGGTTGAAGTCGTCTTCGGCTTGCGCGTACATCACGCCGAAGACGGCGTCGGCGTCGGTCTTGCCGTACACATGCGGTATGCCCCAGTTGTCGCGAACGATCGTGACGTCCTGAGCCTGCCGCTCCCAGGCGGCGACGCTCGCGTCTTTGTCAGTCGTAGCGGGCGGGGCGCATGAGATCGCCGCCGCCGCGAGAATCAGAAAGACCTTCTTGAACTGCGTCACAACCTTCACAGCTGCCCCCTCACGAGTTTCGCGCTCATGGCGCCACGCCAGCGCGCGGATTGTGCCACAGAAGCCGGGTGCCTGCTCTCACGTGTGTTGACGTGTGTAGTGCAGGTCTTCCGCCTTCGCCTCGGCTTCCGCCTTCGCTGAAGCTCCGGCGGACCGCTGTAGCTTTAGCGGAGGCTGGTTTAACCTGCAGCCGCCGACGGGGGCTGGACCGAAGTCCTGCGCTACGTGGGCGGCGGTACGTCGACTCACGCGTGTTGACGTTTGTAGTGCAGGTCTTTAGACCTGCAGCCGCCAGCGGGGCAGGACCGAAGTCCTGCGCTACGTGGGCGGCGGTCCGTCGACTCACGCGTGTTGACGTTTGTAGTGCAGGTCTTTAGACCTGCAGCCGCCGACGGGGCAGGACCGAAGTCCTGCGCTACGTGGGCGGCGGTCCGTCGACTCACGTGCCTTCCGGGATTAGTAGACCGCCCACGTGCCCGGCGTGGCGAGCTCGACGGAATGGCCGTCGGGATCGCGGAAGTACACGCTCTGGCCGCCGAGATCCCAGCGCACGCGGCTCTCGATCAAGATGCCGTGTTCCTCGAGGCGCCGCTCCCAGTCGCCCAGCGCTTCGCCGGCGATCGCGAAGGCGACGTGCACGGGGCCCTGGCCATCGTGCGGAGGGATCCGACCGCCCGGCGTGTCGGCGCCCGAGCCCGTGGCGCCGCGCCGGAAGAGGAGCAAGACGGTCGCCTGGCCCGCGTCCATCGCGACCAGGCGCGGCCCCTGCTCGAGCACGCGCAGGCCGAGGACGTCGCGATAGAACGCGACAGCCGCGTCGACATCGGCGACGTACAGCGCCGTCTCCAGAACGTGGCTGATGGCCGGCACGCTTTCACCTCCGCGCCAAATGTTTCTCACACGTGATTCAGTCAAGCGTCGGCCGAACCGATCGACCGCTCGAGAACGATCCTATCGCGCCGGCCAACAATGCGGAGACTGGCGCACTCCGTTCAATGGGAAACTCCGGACGCGCGTCCGCAGTTGCTAGCGCCGCCCACGGACTCGTCCTTCCTTGCGTGTGCCACCCACGTTGAGGAAATCCTGGGAATGGCGCCTTCCGACTATCTCCGGATTTCCCGACAATTGGCGCCGGCACCAATTCCCAGGTCCGGACGCCGTCGAATCCAGGTGAATCGCGCGGGCAGAAAAACTTGCCCACGGACCGACGGGCGGCAATAATGCCCGCGAGTGGCGGGTGGTGCCCTGGCGCAAGCGAAGGCGCACCGGTGGCTGACCCAAGACGACGCGGCGGTCTTTGCCGTGGACACGGTCGAATGTCTCGGCGGCAGTGTGCCCAAGGCGCAGCGGCGGCTCGTGGAGGCCTGGGTGGAGATTCACCGAGAAGAACTGCAGCGCGATTGGGACCTCTTGCAATCGGGCCAGCCGCCGGTCAAGATCGAACCACTCAGGTAGTTCATGACCCATCCCATTCATCGCGTCGCGCGGTTCGACATCGTCGGTCCGTACACGCTGTCGGTGGCCTTCACGGACGGAACCACGCAAGAGATCGATTTCCGGCCGGTGCTGCGCGGCGCACTCTTCGGTCCACTGCGGGACCTGGCCGTGTTCAACGCCGTGACCCTCGATCAGGAAGTGGGTACCCTGACGTGGCCGAACGGCGCCGACTTCGATCCGGCGACGCTCCATGAGTGGCCACGCGTGCAGGCCGAGCTCGCGGCGCGAGCTCAAGCGTGGCCCGAACCGAGCTCCGATTGGCGGGCCGACACGCGAATGGAGCCGACGCGGCGCTGAGTCCTGACGCCGCGCGGCTCATTCGCAACGTTGATATGGCGCACCAAGGGAAGGCCATGACAGACGGGTAGACGGACAGCCGAAGGCCTCGGTCTGGACTATCCTTGAAGCCAGTGGCCGACTACCGGTTCACCGAGTACTTCGAGAAGAAGGTGCTGGCAAAGCGGCCGTAGGTTCAATCCATGAAGGTCAATTACTTTCCTGACACCGATTCGCTGTATATCGACCTGTCGGAGCAGCCGAGCGTTGAGAGCAGGGAAATCTCAGAGGGAGTGGTCTTGGACTACGACGCGTCCGGCCACTTGGTCGGCATCGACATCGACAACGCGAGCACCAAGGTCGAACTCCACCGCTTCGTCGTCAGCAGGATTCCAGCATCGGTTGAAACAATCGCTGGCTAACGGCCTCAAACGCGCCTGCTGTCTCATATGATCGTGGCTGCGACGCGCGGCTCATTCGCAAACGTTGGGCCGACAACGAAATCCTGGAAAACTAACTGCGCGATCTAGCTGCTTCCCGGTCTGAGACTCTTGTACGTCTTGCTGAAGCCGTTCCGTGCGTTCGTCACGCTGAACGAGCCGTCCGCCTGGGCCGACACCTTGATCCAGTAGGCCGTTCCATTGTGGAGAGGCGCCGCGGGCGCACCCGGTCCGGGCGGCGGAGGAGCGATCGGCGCCACCGGCATGGCTGCCGACGGTTCGTCGAGCACGTTGGCGATGAACAGGCCCGCCACGGTGTACTCCTGCCCGCTCAGTTGCGAGAAGTGCACTTGCCAGAGATCCTCGAGGCCAGGCGATGAATGCAGCGTCTTCATCACCTCGGGCTGTCCGCCTTTACGCGTGCCATTGTTCATGATCGCCACGCGGGGGCGCAGCGCGTGCACGAGCACTTCGGAATTCGACGTATCCACTCCGTGGTGCAACCCGAGAAGCACATCAACGGTTCCGAGCCGGTTATTCGGGCACATCAGCTCGAATTCCTTGTTCTTCGTCAGGTCCCCCAAGTGAATCGTCCGAAAGGCTCCAAACGTCACGAAGGTCCCGACCGACATCGGGTCCTCGGCGTTGTTCTCGCCAGGCTTGAAGCTCGCGCAATAGGGATTCGCCAAGCCGGCTCCGGGCACTGCCGCCTTGATCGTCTCGCCGGCGGACGTCACCACGAGCACGTCCAGGCCCGCCACGGAAATCTTGACTCCAGGTTTGGCGACGGTGTGCTTGACCTTCGCGTAGAGCTGTGGATACGTCATTTGCAGAAAATTATCCGCGGCGGCGCCAGGCTGGACGTTCGGACCGTGGTCGATGAAGTGCCGGATCGGGATCCGCGCCGCGAGCTCGGCCATGCCGCCGAAATGATCGCCGTGCCAGTGCGTGGTCATCAGATGGTCGATCCGTCTGAGGCCGGCGTCTCTCGCGGCGGCCACGATGCGATCGGCATCCCTGACGGCCGCTGCGCCGGCATTGCCCGAATCGATGAGCAACGATTCGCCCGATGGCGACACGAAGAGCGTGGCGTTTCCGCCTTCGACGTCGACGACATAGATGTCCAGGGTCTTCACCGGTCGGGTCTGCCCGGTGGGAACGGCCACGGAAAGCGCGAGAACGAACACGAGCGCGATGGATGCGCGCATCAGGATCTCCTGCAGCAAGAGCCCGGTTCGGTGAGCCGGCGCGATCCTATGTGTGGCTCGAGGAGGTGTCAACCGACGCGTCCCGACGCGTCCCGACACGGCCCGTGCAGCCGACGCGCGTTAGGCGCGCACGGCGCGCCTGCGTCCCTCGACGATGCTCGGGACGCCCTGAGCATTGTCGAAGGGCGAGGGAGCGGCGCGGGGCGTAGGGGTCCCCGCCCTTCGAAGAGCTCAGGGCGCCGTGAGCCTGTCGAACGGCGCAAGCGCCCGAGCCGCCGCCTGCGCTGAGGCTTCGGCGAGCCGCGCCGGAGCTCGAAGAGCGGAGGCGGGGGTGTGGGGCGGAGCCCCACGTGAGTTAGAGGAGACCAGTCTCCTCCAGGAACGACCGAAGCACGGCCCACGGCCGGGGACAGTCATTGTGGCCGCACGGCATCAGGTGCAATGGTACGCCTGCAGCCGCCGCCAGCCGACGGCCATGGACCGTGGGCACCACGTCATCGTGATCACCATGAAGAACCAATCGAGGGCCCCGGAAGTTCGCCACAGCGCGGAGATTGTCGAACCGGTCCCGGACGAGGAACCACGGGGCCGCGAGCCCTGCCGCGAAGGCCGTTGTGTTCGTAAACGTTGATTCCAGAACCAGCGCCGCGGCGGGCCGGCTGGTGCTCAGGGCTGCGACCGCTGCACCACCCAGCGAGCGGCCGTAAAGGATGATGCGCCGGGCGTCGAGCTCGGGCTCGGACGCCGCCCAGCCGTAGGCGGCCTCGAACGTGGCCTGAATCGTTCGTCTGGAGGGGGCGCCCCCTGATCGGCCATAGCCTGGGTACTCGACCAGGAGAACCGCGAGGCCCCACGTCCGCGGTTCGGTGAACTCGGACGGCCAATAGTCGATCAACTCCGCATTGCCGTGCGCGAACAGCAAGAGCGGCGCGGGACCCGCCGGTGGCAAGAGCGGCGGAAGAAGCCAGGCCTCGGTCCGTCCCTCCGGCGACTCGATCCAGACGGGGCGGGCATCCGCCGGCCGCGGGGGCGCATCCGCGAGGGACGGGGCTGGGAACGCCAGCGAACGCTGGACGATGAAGAGAAGCGTCCAGTACCCGGCGATGACGAGGGCGGCCAGGGTGAGGAATCGAGTCATTTACGCGATCGCATGCCGGACGAAGACGCCTGTCAAGGTGTCGGATCCGATGGACAGATACAGTTCGCGATCGGTCACCGACAGGCTGAACGTCATCCGCCGCTCGAGCTTCGCGGCCAGAGCGGCCACCAACGCCCGATCGACGGCCCAGACCTCGACGGCCTCCGCGCGATGGATGCGCTCGCCGGCAAGCCGGATCAGGAACTGCGCCGGATCCTTGTGAATGTACACCGCCACGCGCGGCGACGCCTTCGACGCCTTGTGCAGCCGTGCCGCGTCGGGGTTCCCGATCTCGATCCACGAGCGCAACGCGCCCGTCGGGTCGCGGATCGAAATCGCGGGCTCCTCTGGATTCGACAGCCCGCGTGAGAACTCGATGCCGTCGGTGAACTCGAGCGCGTAGGCGAGCACGCGCGTCAACAAATACTCCTCGGATTCGGACGGATGGCGCGCCACCCGCAACGCAAGCGATTCGTAGACGCCACGGTCGGCATCGGCCAGGTCGATGTCGAAGTTGTAGATCGTGGCGGTCAGAGCCACGTCAGCTCACCTGTTGAAGCACTCTCCTGGCCCGAGGCCCTAGTGTCCCGTCCCAGTGGTTCGCGACATAATTCCCGGGCGGGGCATCCCGGCTGGCTGCGTTGCTCCTCCCTCAAATATTCC
>MEKT01000228.1:0-948 GCA_001767435.1 Acidobacteria bacterium RIFCSPLOWO2_02_FULL_65_29
CTCGTGCCCGGCAGCATCCTCGAGACCCTCCAGCCCGCGTAGTGGGCTCTGCAACGTCCGGACGATTTCTGCGTCCATCGCGGTCTTCGAGAAAAAGTGGGCGTAGAACCCACCCGTGGTCAGCCCGGCCCCGCTCATCACGCGCGGAACGCTGGCCGCTCGAAGACCCTCCCGTCGTGCGATTTGGGACGCCGATGCAAGGATGCGCTCGTGCGTGTGGTGCTTTTTGGTCCCCCGTGGCGGGGGCCGTCGCCGGGAGGTGGATGCCACGCGTCTTTTCTTGGTGGGTGGTCTCATCGTTGAGGGCACGTGATAATATCATGGACGTCATATGAATCTCGGACTTTGCTTGATTGGCGTCAGACTTCTTTTGATCGGGGCGGTCGCTTACTCAGTCGGTGTGCCTGCGATGGCTGCGGCCAGTGACTGGCCGCAGTTCCGCGGGCCGGACGCGGGTGTGGCGGCCGATAATCCCAAGCTTCCTTCGACGTGGGATTCCACCAAGAACGTCGTCTGGACGACGGAAGTACCCGGTATCGGCTGGAACTCGCCGATCGTGTCCGGCGACCACGTACGCGATCAAGCCGGGCGCCGCAGGCGACATTTCGCTGGCGCCTGGCACGACGACCAACGCCTACGTCGCATGGTCGCTCCCGACCATCGCGTCGCTCCGTCGGCTGGTCAGGAGCTTCGCAGCCTCTTTGGGGCTCCGTTCGCCCGAGTCGTGGTATCGCGCATGACGGGCGTTGGTACGTCGAGGCGCGGAAGGGGGAGAATATGCCATTCGCCTGCGTAATCCCTACGCCGTCCGTGTGGCCGTGGCGCTGTCGGTCGATGGGCTCAACACCATCGATGCGCGCGAAACGACTGCGGCCGCCGCGCGCAAATGGGTGCTCGGCCCGTACGAGACCGTCACCATCAGCGGGTGGCAGACGAGCCGGATCGAGG
>MEKT01000228.1:969-23058 GCA_001767435.1 Acidobacteria bacterium RIFCSPLOWO2_02_FULL_65_29
TCGGCAAGACCGCCAACCTGGGCGTGATCTCCGCTGTCTTCTTCAAGGAGCGCGTGTCCACTCTCAGGCCCGACACGTCGAACGATCAAGCGGGCCGCCGGGCACCGGCTCCGCGGCTGTCGGCGCCGGCGGAGCACGAGGCTGCCACGGCTGCCGCGGGCGGGGACAAGAAGGCCCGCGACGAGTACGCCGCCACTGGCATGGGCCGCCGGACCGGCCACGCCGTCACGCAGGTGTGGCTGGACCTCGAAGACGCACCCGTGCAGACGGTGAACATCCGCTACGAGTTCCATCCGCAGCTCGTCAGGCTCGGCATCCTGCCGCCCACTCCCACCGCCGATCCGCTGCAGCGTCGTGAGCATGCGCAAGGCTTCGAGCCGGGCTTCTGCCCCGAACCGCCGCGCCAACGGTGAGCGCGATGCTCGACCGCCACGCAGTCTCGCCAGAATTCCTGCGCGCGACGAATGTCGGCGGCCGGAGAAGCCTTCGAGCCTTCGGCCAACAACACGATGACGGTCGCCGTCATTGCCAATGTAGATCTACCACTTGGGTCCAAATGCGAGCCGGGCTTCCCAGACGCCCGCGCCGACGTCGGCGGCGCTGACGCTTCTATGGCTCAGCTGCCCCCGACCTTGCGTGGCGTCCGCGTGCGCGGGACGAAGCCACGAGAAGTGGTCGCCTTCCAAGGCTGGTGCGTCTGGGGTCTTGGTGCTCGCGTGGGAGTCGACGTGAGCGCCTCGGACGACCGAGCAGCCGCTTCTGCCGCGGACTTGGCCCGTGCGGCAGCCGCCTGGAGGCCGTCGCTTTCGAGACAGCAATGTTTGTACTTGCGGCCCGATCCGCAATGACAGGGCTCGTTACGCCCCGGTCGTGAACTGGTCGGCGCAGTCATTCTGGCCCCTTCAAGAACGCCCTGACCGCGTCAACCGCATCGTGGGCGGCGGCCAGCGCGTTCTCATAGGCGGGCGCGCCCATGACATCAGTATGTGCGAAGTACAAGCCGGGCTGGGGCCGCGAGGCCGCGCGCAAGGTGCCATCCGCCATTTGCCCGGGGCGCGTCACGAGCATCGGGTGGCCCCATCGGCAGAGCTGCACGCCTTCGATGTCGCCCGCGCGCAGCCCGTGCGGGCCAAGGCCGGCGACCACCTCTCGACGGATCTCGCGCTCGAGGTCGGCGTAGCTCCTCTCGAGCAGGTCGGGGCGGCCCGACTCATACGGGTACGGCCGGTACACAGTCAGCACGGCGTGCGTCGGATGGCGACCCATGGCGAAGTCGGCCAGAATCGCGTCCGAGTAGACCTTGCTCGTCGAGATCTCCTGGGGCGTCGTCACGTCGACATCGACGCCGTGCACGCGCGTGAGCTCGTACCCGGCGCGAAAGGCCGGCGACGCGAAGATGGCGTTTGCGGATCGGCGCAACAGCACGTTGGCCACGACGTAGCTGCGGTAGTCGAACGTGGCGATGGCCTGGCGCTGCGGCGCCGGCAGCGACGGCACAAGCGTCGGCGCGAGGAACAGCGGCGCGGCGAAGATCACCGAGCGCGCGCGGTAGCGGTAGAGCGAGCCGCTCTGCCACGTCGTGACCGCGAAGCTCTCGCCCTGCCGCTCGATACGCAGCGTCCACACGCCCGTGCGGATCGCGCCGGGGTTGTCGCGCCGAATGCGCTCGCCAAGGCGCCGCGCGATGAACGCGTTGCCCCCGGGATACACCAGGAGGTCGCCGAACTCGGCCGCGAAGAAATTCAGTCCGTGATAGGCAGACGTCTCCGTTGCGCTCGTGCCGAACGCGCCCCAGCAGTAGTACTCGATGGCCTCCCAGCCGATGCGCGAGATCGCGCCGACCGCGGTGCCGTAGACGTCTTGCTGGAGCGCCGTGTCCTTGAGGAATGCCTTGAACGACACCCGATCCAGCGCCTCGACGAGCGCCTCGTCGGTCGCCGGCACCGACGGATAGGCATCCGAGTCCAGCACGCCCTCGAAGAACCGTCGATTGCGCCGCGTGTAGACCTCCGCTTCCGGCACCACGCGGATCCGGCTGAAGACACAGTGGTTGGCGTCGCCGCTCAAGCGGCGTTGCAGCCGGCGGTCCTGGCTCAAGTCCTCGTCACGTTTGCGCAGGTCGAGCTCGTCCAACAGCTCGAAGCCGATCTTCTCGCGCGAGTCCTCCGAGTCTGGATCCGGATCGAGAATGTACGCGGCCCCGAGGGCGTATTCGATGCCCTGCCAGGACCCGCGTTTCGAGACGCCGCCGATCTCGGCGTCACGCTCGAGCAGCAGCACTCGGGAGCCGCGGAGGCGGTAGGCGGCGACCAGGCCCGAGATGCCTCCGCCCACGACAATCGTGTCGTAGAGATCGGGCTGCGCTTGTGGCGTCCCTTGCGACAGGATGTCGTCAGGCCGCGAGAGCAGGCGATGCGCAAGCTCGACATCGTCGCCCGTGAACGCCGAAGGCGCCGGCGCCTGCAGCCAGGCCCACGAGTCGGTGCCATGCCACAAGGGCGCGGCGCCGAGCAGCGCGAGTCCTGACAGAAAACGACGGCGAGTGAGGCTCCCGTCCCTGTCGACGATCACCACGGGCTGTTACGCGTGGGCACCGCGCGGGAGCGTGACGGCGTGCGTCAGCTCCGCGTGGTCGGTCACCACGAACTCCTCCTCGAGCCGCGTCAATCGCTCCGTAATCCCGCCGTATTCGAGCTCCGACATGTCGAGCATCGCGGGGCCGAAGAATCCCTGCCGCCTCATCTCCCCCGCCTTGTGCGCCACGTCGTGGCGAACGGCGTCCCAGATGGGATCCGAGAAGATGTCGACGGGCCGCGTGAGCACGCCGTCGTGAATCGAGAACGCCAGACCGGAGACGATGGGGCAGCAGAAGAAGCTGCTTGCGGCGGTGTTGATCGGCACGGGCATCAACGGAAGATTGTGGCTCCCCCGGGTGTTGCCGGCGACAAAGGGCCCGATGGCGAAGGGCGGACCGAACTCTTCGGTCGCCGGAAAGATATTCTGCACTCTGACGATGGCGACCGGGTCGTCTTTCCCGACGTATTTGCCGGCGATATTTCGCAGGCGCGACGTGCTGACGGCGGCGGCCTGCTGCTCGGGGAATCGTCGGGACCAGACCGATTCGATGACATAGCGGTGCGTGTCCCGCAGCAACGCGGCGAGGTCGTAGAGCCGCTCAGGCGCGTCGAGCGTAATCGTCCTGTCGCCTGCCGTATGATTGACATCCATCACTCGAAACGTGAATCCGTCCTTGAGGGCTTCAGACAACAGCAGCCCGGAGCAATACATCGGGTCGGCGAACGCGAGATACAGCGGCAGGTTGTACGCACCCGGCTCGGTCTTGTCGGCCGCAAAGACAATCAGCGATTCGCTCGCCCGTTCGTCGCACGTCACCTCGGCCGATGCCGGTCCCAGCCCGCGCACGTTGCCCGAAAACGCGTCCTTCAGCAAGTCCTGGCCCGCGCCGTACAAGCCCTGCGCCTTCGCTTTCTCGGTGGCGCTGCGGAACGCATCCCACGCGAGACGGTGCACGTCGGGATCGTCCGCCCCCCGATCGTGGGTCATGGTGATGGCGATGTCGTCGCCCGTGTGGGAGACGTACGAATCGATCAGCAGTCGCCCGCGCCCCCGGGCCACGTGCTGTTGGACGATGTCCTCAATCTCGGCGCTCGGGGCCGTATGGCCTCCGATGCTGCCGATGTCGGCCTTGATGACGCTAATGGTGACGCGCACGTCTCACCTCCTGAAGCGGGTGGCGTCGGAAGGAGCGGTCGGACCCGATCAGTTCTTCCACGCCGTGATTCGGCTCCTGGGATTCGTGAACCGATTGATCCATTCAGCTGCGCACGCCTTTCGGTACTCGACCTCGTTGTTCAACAGAGGCTGGAGGCACACTTCGCCTTCCGCCGAACATCCCGATTCGAGGCACGGGTCGTTCTTGGCGGCACAGTCTTTGGTGAACTGCAACTCGATGGCCGCGCACGCATCCAGGTAGGACCGCCGGTCGTCGATCTCGAGGAGGCCGGCCAGGACGCCTTTCGACAGGTGCCCTTCTTCCGCAAACCTCATGAGCCTATCGGGAGTCCCGAAGCGTCGATCGAGAAAGACGAGGAGCTCGTGATCGCCCGCCGGCGGCGGGCTCCCGATCAACCGCCTGGTGGTCAGATCGAATTCGTACTCGCGATAGTCTGGAGGATTCGGTCCGAGCTCGCTCGTGCGGTCGACGTCTGGCCCAGCGCTGTCTTTGACATACACCCTGTCGCCTGCGCCGACGACGCAAACCATGCTGTCCATGGTGGTCCTCCTTCATCCGCGCCAGACCGCCGGATTTCCGGTGCGACTGACGACATGTCGGCACCGCCGGACTTCAGCCACCGTGTCGGAAGGCAAGCCGAGCCTGCCATTCGTACGCCCTGCAAGCCACAGACCCGGTTGCGTCGATCAGGACTCGCGTCGACGGAAGAACCGCAACTCCTGATCGCGAGGACGCGGCACGTGGTCCCTGGAGCGGGACGTTTCGTCGCCGGCAATCTCTTCCCATTCGTCGTCGAGGCCCATGATGGCGTTGGCCGCGGCGGCAACCTGATCGCGCGGCGCGCCTTGAAAACGACGAGTCAGGATCGTTTCGATCTTCTGCCGATCCAACATGACGCCCCCTTCGAGCCCGAGCTGCCTAGCAGCCCGTGGTGAAAGTCTGGCTGCATTCGACGGGCGATGCATCCTCGCTGGCTGCGTTGCTCCTCCCTCAAATATTCCCGATATTCTCGGTCGTCGCGCCTTGCCAGCGAGGCGCCTCGCCCGTCTCGGTGCGACGCCAGACCTTCACCACGGGCTGCTAGTCCCGCTCGTCGAGTCGCGCGAACAACCCGCCCACGAGCACGGCCGCCCCGGCGAGGCCGATGACGAGGCCGGCCGGCAGCATGATCATCGTCACGCCCAGGGCCAGGCCGACAATCATCATGATCAGGCCCACAACCACGGCGGCCGAGTGCTCCAGGAACCGGCCGACGCCCGTGAAGACTCCGTGCAGTGAGATGGCGTGCATGATCGTGTCCCTCCTGCCGCCCACTCGCCGCCGCAAAGAGCGTGCCTGGCGTTTCCGCGAGGAAATCGACGCTCGCCCGGCCATGTGCCGGCGCGAGGCTCGGGAGTGCCGGATTCGCGGCAGGCCACGAGGATCCGCCGCGTCGAGATGAAAAACGAAACGGCTGTCGGCCGCGTTGGCGCGATGGTCATGCATCGACCAGCTCGACGAGAATCATCTCGGCCACCGCCCGCTCGACGACGAGCTCCGTCTGATCGCACAGGAACACGACGCCCGGAAACGACTGGAGAACCGTCACCGGCGCGCTCACCGTGACGCCGAGCGCCACGAGGCGCGCCACGCAGTCGCTGCCATGCGGCCGTACGTCGCGCACGGTGCCACGTGTGCCCGGTCCGAGCGCCGACAGGGGGCGCACGCCGGCCGCGCGGCCGGCCGGACTAGAACTGAACACCAAACGCGCGGAGGACATGGTTCAAGCCGGCCCCGGTGATGACCGCCAGGGGCGTGATGAAGGCGAGCATGGCCGACGCGACGCGAACGCCGCGCTCCCGGACGATCATCAGGAAGTTGGCCACGCACGGGATGAAGAGCGTCATGACGGTGAGCGCGACCACCGACTGCACGCCATTCAGCTGCCCGCTGCGCGCCAGGTCGAACAGGCCAGCCGCGCCGTAGTCCCGCCGCAGGAAACCCATGATGAACACCTGCGCGGTCGACGCCGGCAAGTCGAGCCAGCCGGTCACGATCGGTTCTCCCAGATTCGCGATGGACGCGAGCACGTTCAGCTTGTCGAGCGCAAAGAGCAGCGCCGTGCCGGCGAGAAACACGGGAACGGCCTCGCCGAGGTACCAGAACACCCGCATCCGTGTCTTGGTCAGGAGGTTCCCGAGCCGCGGCCATCGAATTGGCGGCAGCTCCATGATGAAGGCCGACCGATCACCCTCGAGCGCGCGCGCGGCCAGCCAGCCGACAAGCACCATCTGGCCAAGAACGACCGCGAAGAGCGTCAGCAGGGCCAAGAAGGAAATCCCGCCGAGAATCCCCATGATCGTCGCCAATTGCGCCGAGCATGGAATGCCCAGGGCGAGCAGCAGGATGGCGATCAATCGCTCCTTCGGCGTGCCGAGAATCCTCGTGGTCATCGTCGCCATGGTGTCGCAGCCCAAACCGAGGACCATCGGCAGCACGGCCTTGCCGTTCAGTCCCATCATCCGGAACACGCGGTCGCTGAAAATGGCCAGCCGCGGGATATAGCCGCTGTCCTCCAGTACGCCAAACATGAGGAAGAACGTGGTCACCACGGGCAGGACAACGGCGAGAGCGTAGCTGAGACCCATGGTGACGAGCCCGTAGGGCCCGACGAAGAACTCCCGCGCGAACGCGAACGGCACGAAACGATCGGCCAGCCAGACCGACGCCGGATTGATGCCCCGTCCGAACACGCCGCCTTCGAGCAGCCCAACCAGCGTCTGTGCGCCGAAGACGCCGACAAACGCGTACATGACATACAGCACGACGGCCAGAATGGGCAGCCCAGTGAGCGGCTGTCGAGTCCATCGGCCGATCGTCTCCTGCATCCGTACGAGCATCAACGGGCTCACGCGGCGGACACGCCCGGCCAGCTCATGCGCCCAGGCCGCCCGCTCGGCAGCGTCGAGCATCTCGGGCGTGGCCGGCACCGCCGCCCGCGGCAGCGCCTCGCAGAGAGCGCTCAAGCCGCGGCCCTCGACGGCCACCATTTCGACGACAGGAATGCCGAGATCTGACGACAGCCGCGGGGCGTCGATCGAAATGCCGCGCGCCCACGCCTCGTCGATCATGTTGAGCACGAGCACGGCCGGCTTGTGAAACGCGGCGATCTGCGCGGTCAGCGTCAGCGCGCGCCGCAGATTGCGGGCGTCGGCGACCTGCACGACGAGATCGGCCTCACCCCCAACGACCAGCAGCCGACGCGTGAGGCGCTCGTCCTCGCTGAGCGCGCCCTCCAGGGCGTTCACGCCCGGTGTGTCGACGAGCTCGCACACCTCGGCTCCGACGAGCGATCGCCCCCTGGTGACGGCGACCGTCGTGCCCGGATAGTTCGACACGGTGGCGTACCGGCCGGTGAGCCGACCGAAGATGACGCTCTTGCCGACGTTCGGGTTGCCCACGAGCGCCACGCGAAGCGGGCGCGTACGAAGGCGCAAGACCTGCGGGGGCGCTGCCGCCCGCTCCCGTGCGACGTGACACAGCATGCGGACGTCAGAGGCAAGTGCAATGCCGAGAGCGATCGCTCACGTTTTGGAAGCGCTCGCGGACCGTTGCCGAAAAGTCGGCAGGTGACGCGCGCCTGGCGGCGATGGCGCCAGAAGAAGACCGGTGGACGACCTCGCCAGCACGCCAAGCATCGGATGGTTCGGATGCCGGGTGCACCCGCCCGGCACAATAGTTGCGGAAGGAACACGCATGCTCGACCGTGAGAAGCCGCCGGGCCGCCGACGCGCGAGATTCCCGACAGGAATCCGTCTTCTGCGCGATCCCACGCTCAACAAGGGGACCGCCTTCACCGAAAAAGAGCGGGAGAGACTGAAGTTGAGAGGCTTGTTGCCTCCACGGGTGCTCCCTCAAGAGCAGCAGGTGCAGAAAGTTCTCGAGAACTTTCATCGCAACGAGACGGATATCGACAAGTACCTGTATCTGATCTCGCTGCAGGACCGAAACGAGCGTCTCTTCTATCGCGTGATCCTGGATCACCTCCAGGAGATGATCCCGATCCTCTACACGCCCACCGTTGGACTGGCCTGCCAACTGTATGGCCACATCTGGCAACGCGCGCGCGGCCTGTTCATCAGCGCCAGGGATCGGGGACGCGTCGCCGCGGTCATGAGGAATTGGCCGTACGGCCCCGTGCGGGCCATCGTCGTCACCGATGGAGAACGCATTCTGGGTCTCGGCGATTTAGGCGCCAACGGGATGGGCATCCCGGTCGGCAAGCTGTCGCTCTATACCGCCTGCGCCGGAGTGGATCCCGCCTGGTGTCTGCCCGTCACGCTCGACGTGGGGACGGAGAACGAGCAATTGCTGGCCGATCCGCTCTATGGCGGTTTGCTGCAACATCGCTTGTCGACAGTCGAGTACGACGCGCTCGTCGACGAGTTCATGCAGGCGGCTGCAACGCTCTTTCCACGCGCCCTGGTCCAGTTCGAGGACTTTGGCAACCGGAACGCGTTCCGTCTTCTGAAGCGGTATCGAGACCGCGCGTGTTGTTTCAATGACGACATCCAGGGCACGGCCAGCGTCTGTCTTGCCGGCCTCCATTCGGCGGTCCGGTTGCTCCCGTCCACACGGCTGACGGACCAGACGATCCTCTTTCTCGGCGCGGGGGAGGCGGGCATCGGCATCGCCGACCTTGTGGTGACCGCCATGACGACCGAGGGCCTCTCGGAGGGAGACGCCCGACGGCGGTGTTGGTTCGTCGACTCGACGGGGCTGGTCGTCAAAGGCCGCGGCGACCTGGCCGAGCACAAGCGGCCGTACGCGCACGATCACGAGCCGCTCCCAGATCTGCTGTCGGCTGTGACCGCACTCAAACCCACGGCCTTGATTGGCGTCTGCGGCCGACCACACACGTTCACCCGACCGGTGATCGAAGCGATGACCGCCATCAACGCGCGACCACTCGTCCTCGCGCTGTCCAACCCCACCACAAGGTCCGAGTGCACGGCGGAGGAGGCGTATCAGTGGAGCCGCGGGCGCGCGATCTTTGCAAGCGGAAGCCCCTTTCCGGAGATCGCCTATCGAGGGCAGACGTTCGTTCCTGGACAGGCGAACAATGTCTACGTCTTCCCCGGTCTCGCGCTGGGCGTGATTGCGTGCGGGGCGCGCCGCGTGACCGATGAGATGTTTCTCGCTGCCGCTCGGACCCTCGCCGCGGAAGTCAGCGAGGGGGATCTGGCGAGCGGCCGGCTCTTCCCTCCGCTCGTGCGGATTCGGGCGATTTCAGCGTCCATCGCCACAGCCGTCGCTCGAGTGGCCTACGAGCGTGATCTGGCGACCGAGCCCCGGCCGGACGACGTGCGCGCCTTCGTCGAAGCCCAGATGTACGACCCCAGCTACGAGAGCTACGCGTAGTCCGATCGCGAGCGTATGACGGCCGTCATGTCAACCGTCTAGTGTTCGAGATAGTGTGCCGTGACCGTCTGCGTCATGACGACGAACGGGAGACGGTGTTTTTTCGCGCGGAGGGATGTCATGCAACTGCTCCTACGCGACTATCTCGAAGGCCGTGTCTCGCGCCGTGGGTTCCTGGAGCGCCTCGTTGCGACAGGTTTCACGGCCGCAGCCGCCCGTTCGGTGCTCGGCGCCGCCGAGGTTGGAGCGGCCGAGCCCGTCGGGGATGACAAGGCCGCAACCTCATTCAAAGGGACCGGGGGCGAGCTGCTGGTCGAGCAGGTTCGAGCGGCCGGCACCAAGTACATCTTCTCGAATCCCGGCTCGACGGAAGTCGGGTTTTTCGACGCGCTGACCGATCGGCCGGATCTCCAGCTGGTCGTCGCCCTCCACGAGGGCATCGTCATCGGCATGGCGGATGGTTATCACAAGGTGTCGCGCCTGCCGACGTTCGTGAACGTGCACGCGGCCGTTGGCACCGCACAGATGGGCGGCCAGCTGTACAACGCCCACAAAGACGGATCGATGCTGATCGTGACGGCTGGCGCGTCCGACACGACGATTTACAGCGACGACGTCGGCCTGGCACCGGCGCCCGGCTATTCCCAAACCGAGATCAATCGGCAGTTCACGAAGATCTCCTGGGACGTCAGGACCGCGTCATCCGTTGGCGTGGCGATTCGGCGGGCCTACAAGGTTGCCGCGACCGCGCCTGGCGGGCCCGTGTATGTGGCGCTGACGCGTGGCGCGCTCACGGATCCGGCGCAGGGAGACGTCTGGTCGAAGGACGCGTTTCTCATTCAGGCCAGGCCGAGGCCCGCCACCGACCAGGTCGAGGCGCTCGCGCGCCTGCTCCTCGACGCGAAACGTCCCGTCGTCATCTTCGGCGACGAGGTCTGGAAGTCCGATGCCGCGAGCGAAGCGGTCGCGTTGACAGAGCTCCTCGGGGTGGCCGCGGTGTCGGGCTTCGGGGCCTACAACTACTTCCCGGCCGGGCATCCGCAGCACGTCGGGGCGCGGTATCAGGGCGATCGGCCCTACCCGTTCGGCGGTGCCGATCTGGTCGTCCAGTGCGGCACGCGCGATGTAGGCGGCGGCGCGATCCCAGAGAAGCCGGCCATCGATCCGTCGGCCCGTTTCGTCGCCGTCGGCCTGGACACGAACATGCTCGGCCGCACCCAACCGATGGACCTCGCGGTGGTCGGGGATGTGAAGGAGACCCTGAAAGCGCTGAAGGACGCGGTCGCCTCGACGGCGACGAGCGGGCGCCTCGCGAAGATCCGTCAGGACCGGCTCGCGCTCATCACCACGCCGGCGCAAGAGGCAAGGGCCCTTCGTCTCGCGCGGGCCCGCGAGCACTTCGCCGAGAGCCCGATTCACGTCGATCGCCTCGCGTACGAGCTCGAGCGCGGCATCGATCCGAACGCGATCGTGGTCGTGGAGAACCTCGCTGGCAACGTGGGGCAGCACGACTTCCTGCGCTTCGGGCCCCGCGCGGACGACAAGCTGGGGATCAGCACGGTCGGTGGATCCCTCGGGTGGGGTATCGGCGCGGCCGTCGGCGCCAAACTCGCCGCGCCCGGGCGTCAGGTCGTGCTCAGCATCGGCGACGGATCGGTCATGTACTCCGCCGCCGGGTTCTGGACGATGGCGCGATATCGGGTGCCCGTGCTGACCGTGGTGTGGAACAACCACAACTATCAAACCGTTCGAGGCGCCGCCTATCGGTACAACCGGCGCATGGCCGAGACGGGCTCTTATCACGGTCTGTATCTTGGGGACCCCGACATTGATTTCGTCAAGCTGGCCGAGAGCCAGGGCGTACGTGGAGAACGGGTGACGAGTCCAGCCGAAATCGCTTCGGCTCTGAAGCGGGCGACGAACGAGACGCACGCCGGACATCCGTATCTGCTCGAGGTCGTCGTCGGGCGCGTCGGTGGCGGCGCGGAATCCACCTGGCATCAGCAATTCAGCGTGGCGGCGCTGCAGGCGTCGCAGCACTGATCGCACCACACGAGAACGCCGACTCAGGCGCGGCTGCTCGATGACACAGCATCGAGCAGCTTCCGCGCGTACGCGATCTCGTCGTCGTTGACGAGATGCCCATACCTTCCGGACCGCGCGCGCGCGGCCGGCGGAGTAGGACCGATCAACGTTGCGGTCGGGCTCGTGCGGGCGTATCAGACGGCGTTCTTCCCGCCTTGTTTGTGGCGTCGACCTTGGCGCCTTTCTCAACGAGATACTTGACGACCGACTCGAAGCCCCGAGCCGCCGCGCCGTGTAGCGCTGTGTCGCCGTTCCCGTTCGCAGCGTTGACGTCGACACCGAGGCCGACCGCCACCTTGGCCGCCTCGAGCGTCAACGCTTCGCGCTCGCGTGCCGTAGGCAACGCCCACCCGCTGTTGATATCGCCGCCCATACCCACCGCCGCCATCAGGGCGGTGGTCGCACCCTCGTCCACTCGGCTGTACGTGCCATAACTCCCGGCGGGGTACTCCACATTGTGCACGACCAGCGGATCGGCGCCGTGCTGCGTCAGGAGGCGCATGACGCCAGGCTCGCTGAAACGCGCAGCCAGCCAGAACGGCGTCGCCCCGATGAACGTGTTATGGAAAAAGAAGTCGTTGGATTCGCGTCGAGTGGGGGAAGCCGCAAGGAGCGGGGCGTTTGGATTCGCTCCGTGAGCGAGCAGCGCGGCCACCGCCTTCTCGTTCCCCCGCAGGATTGCCGCGTGCAGCGCGGTATAGCCAGCGCCGGCCGTGTTCGGATCGGCACCGTGCTCGAGCAGAAATGCCACAAGGTTTTCGTGGTTGCTATGAGCCGCCAGAACCGTGGCGCTGATGCCGTAGGCCGCCTGGTCATTGACCGTGGCGCCTGCCGCCACGAGGAGCTTTGCCGAGGCGAGGTCACCCACGCGCGCAGCGAACATCAAGGCCGTGTGTCCCCCTTGCTTGATCCGCACCTGATAGTCGGGATGACTCGCCTGATCGGGATCGGTCTTGAGGAGTTCGGTCCAGACATCCGTGCGGGCATGGACCTCCGCGCCGTGGGCAAGCAGCGCTTTGACGACATCGGGGTGTCGCTGCGCCACCGCCCACATGAGCGCCGTCTGGCCGCGCGCGGCGCGCACGTTCGGATCGCCGCCCTTGGAGAGCAGTTGCTCGACGACGTCCGCGTTGCCCGTGCGAGCGGCCGTCATCACGATCGTCTCACCCAATGAGAGCGCCGCGTTCGGGCTTGCCCCAGCACTCAGCAGCTTTCGTACCATCGCCGCGCTTCCGTTCACGGCCGCCGGCCAAAGCGGCGTGGCGCCCAAGTCGTTCGCCGCATTGACATCCGCACCAGCGCGAATCAGCAGGTCGGCGCTTTCGAGATCGTCCCGGTGGGCTGCCCAGTGGAGAGCGGTGGTTCCGTCCTTCTGGCGTACCTTGGGGTCCAAGCCTTGCTTGAGCAGAGCGCGCAGCGCGCCCAAGTCAGCGTTCCTGGCGGCCGTAATGAGCCGCAGATCTGCACCAGCCGCCGCGGTGCTCAGCGCGGCCAGCCCCAGAATCGCGAGGAATCGTCGTCCGTCGGCTATCCGCATGACTCCGGATCTCCCTCCGCTACACCCCCGAAAGCGTATCGATTGGCAGCCTGCCGGTGCTGCGGCCGATCTTGTCGACCCGCAGATCGAACTTGTCCATCAACGTCACCAGTAAGTTGGCCATCCAGGGTCGGTCGGAATACCTGAGATGCCGGCCGCCCTTGAGCCGCCCCGCTCCGCCGCCGAGCAGCAAAACGGGCAAGTTGGCGCCCGAGTGGCTGGTGCTATTGGAAATGCCGGCGCCAAACAGGATCGTCATATGGTCCAGCAGCGATCCATCGCCGTCTGGCGTCGCGCGGAGTTTCTCCAGATACTTGGCGAACAGCCCGGTGTGATAGCGATTGATCTTGGACAACTTCTCGACCTTTTCCGGGTCATTGTTGTGGTGCGACAGCGGATGGTGCGCTTCGGGCACACCAATTTGTGGGTACGGACGGGCGCTCTGTTCCTTGCTCAGCATGAACGTGATCACGCGTGTCAGGTCTGTCCGGAACGCCAGAATCTGCAGGTCGAGCATTAGGGCCAGGTGATCCTCAAAGACCTGAGGTGCGCCCTGAGGCTGATCCATGATTGGCAGCTCGAGGTCGCTCTGCGCCTCGGCCATCTGGATGCGCCGTTCAACGTCACGAACCGATTCCGCGTACTCATCGACCTTCAATTGATCCTGCTGCCCAACCTCCCGCCTGACATCCGCGAGCCTCTCCGTCACAGCGTCGAGAATGCTCTTGCGCTGCTGCATCCGCGCGTCCCGCGCCGCCCGCGCCGTGCTGCCGCTATCGCCGAACAATCGCTCGAACACGGCCCGCGGGTTGTACTCCATCGGCAGCGGCTGCTTGGGGCCGCGCCACGAGATCGTATGTGTGTAGACACAACTCAAGTTGGCGGTGCACGCCCCGGCGTTCTGCGTGGCATCCAGCGAAAGCTCGAGCGAGGCGAGCTGTGTCTGCTTGCCTAGCTCCCTCGCGAGCAACTGGTCAACCGACACGTCGGCCAGGATTTCCGTTTCGTTTCGTCCTCCACGCGTAATGCCGGTCAGAAACGATCCCGCGGCGCCCGCGTGAGCGATGACCCAGGTCGCATACAGGCCCGAGAGCATCAGCATCTGATTCCTGAATGGGGCGAGGGGCTCGAGAATCGGCGACAGCTCGAAGTTGCTCCCCTCATCCTTCACGTCCCAGTACGGCATGGCCATTCCGTTCGGCATGTAGAACGTCTGGAACCGATGGACGGGATTGGCGGCGGCTCTTCCCACGACTGACAACGCCGGAAACATGGAATCCAGCAGCGGCAACGCCAGCGTCGTTCCCAAGCCGCGCAGCACGGTCCTCCGTGGCAACGCTCTTCCAGTAATGATGCTCATGACCGACGTCTCCTCAGCTGCCTGAACGAATCTGAGTCGTCAACGACGCACGACCGCGCCGTCAGGTGCGGGCCGCGGTGCCTGCATGAGAAATGGAACACTCTTGGCAATCCCGAATACGATCGCCGACCAGCGGTAGTCGCTGGCTGCCGCCTGCCGGACAATTTTTCGCACCACCGGCTGGTCGTAGTAGTCGAGTCGCCGTCCAATCGCGTACGCCAGCAGCTTCTCGGTGACGGTGCGAGGGAATTGTTCGGGCCGCGCCAGCAACAGCCTCCGTAAGCCGGGGAACCCGTTGACCTCCGCACCACTGGCCGCCGTCCCTTCCGCATCGATCTCGTGGCCCGCTTCGTCGATGGTCCGCCAGCCGCCGAGCACGTCGAAGTTCTCCAGCGCGAACCCGAGCGGATCGATCACGGAATGACAGTTGGCGCAGGCCACGTTCGAGCGGTGCTGCGCCAACCGCTCACGAATCGACTTCGCCTGGCCCGGCCTATTATCGAGATTCGTGTCGACGCCAGGCGGGGGCGGCGGTATGGGCAAGCCGAAGATGTTGTCCAATAGCCATTTGCCGCGCAAGACGGGCGATGTCCGATCCGGATAGGACGTCGCCGCCAACAACCCTCCGTGCCCGAGCAACCCACCACGCTGGTCGTGATCGGGGAGAGCAACCCGCCGGAAGCGGCTGCCGTACACTCCCGGAATCCCGTAATGGCGCGCGAGCCGTTCGTTGACGAACGTGTAGTCGGCGCTCAAGAGCTCCGACAGGGGGCGGTCCTCACGGATGTTGCTGGCGACAAACAGCTCGGTTTCCTGCTGGAACGACTCCAAGAGGTTCGCGTCGAAATTGGGATAGATCTCCGGATCGACGACCACTTCGCCCACACGCCGCAGATTCAGCCATTGGGCTGCGAAGTTGGTCGCAAGCGCATCGACGGCTCGCGGCTCGGCCAACATTCGTTTCACCTGCTGGTCCAGAATCGCCGGGTTGCTCAGCCGTCCGCGTGCGGCCACGTCGAGCAACGTCTGATCGGGGATGCTGCTCCACAAAAAGAACGACAGGCGCGAGGCTAACTCCACATTGGTGAGGCGATAGGCTCGCCGCGCCGCTGCCCGCGCGGGTTCGGGATGGACGCGCAGCAGGAACGCCGGGTCGCTGAGGAGGAACTCGAGCGCGAACTGAATACCGGCGTCGAAATTGCCGCCATCCTTGCGGCCGCGCTGGAAGAAGTCGCGCAGCAGCGACAGGTCTCGTTCCGTGACAGGCCGCCGATACGCGCGCTGGGCCACACTCGAAAGAATCTTTGTGGCGCACGCCATTTCGTCCGCACCGCTCTTGGGCTGGCAGATGAAAATCGCGCGACGGCTCGGAGTGTCCTTGGCAGTCCCGAAGATCTGGTATGGCCCCCCAATCTGGAGCGTCTGGATAGCTTGGTAGTCCATGTACAGATCGTCGTTCGCCAGAAGCCTTCCTCTCTGCACGGGCTGGGGAACGCCTTCCGGCTCCCACAAGTCCCTCAGGAAGGACACGCCGACCACGTGCGGTCCCGCGACGACCGGTACGCGGACCTCCAACTGATGATCCGCCGACATCATGTACTCTTCCCAGTCGATCGAACCAGGTTCACCAGGGCCCGTGAAACTCTGCGGCGAGGGCCTGCCTGGGGCGTTCCCTCCGACCGTGAAGCGGCGCAGGCGCTCTCCATCGAGGCGAATGTCGAACTGCTGCGGCCAGCCCATGCCCAGGATGTAGTCCTGCCAATTGGTGCGGAGCCGAACCTTGAACAGATACTCGCCGTCGGCTGGGAAGTGATAGGGCACCGCGATGCCACCACGAGAGCCGAACGGCAGATCGTCGCTCCGCAGATCGTCCTGCACGACGTGCAAGGGGATCTCGAATGTCTGGACCGTCGGATTCGCGGGTGGGAGTCCGGTCGCAAGGCGCGTGACCTGACGGGCCACCGACATATATCGATCCAGATGGGCCGTAGAAATCGAGAGGACCTCCCCGAAATTGTCGAAACTGCCGTCCGCGGTCTCATCCGCGGGCAAGAGCGACGTCACATCGATGTCGAGGGCGAAGAGGTCGCGAACTGCGTTGCTGTATTCCGTGCGATTGAGGCGGTGGACGGGGCCCACCCTGCCGGGGTTTGGACTGGCCTCCCACGCGTGATCAAGCTGTTGCTCCAGAGAGCTCGCCAAGTCATCGTAGGTGGCGGCGTCGGGCCGCGGCCTTCCCGGCGGCGGCATCGAGGCCTGTCGAAGCTTGGCGACGACCTTCTCCCATGTCTCCGGATTGGCACCTGGATTCGCGGCGTCAACCGTGTCGAGCGCAAGGCCGCCGGTGCGGAGCGTCTTGTTATGGCAAGTCACGCAGTACTTGTTCACAACCGCGCCAGCATCGGTCGCGCGGACGGGAGCAGAGACCACGCGCGGCTGTTCTGTCGACGTCGCGACGGCAGAGAACACGACGGCCGACCAGGCGCCAATCAGGAGTGCGAAGGTGCCTGCGCGTCCGGCCCCTGTACCCACGAGTGCCATAGCTGCGATGTTACTCCGCGTTCTGGAGCCCTTTCTGGGACAATTGTCGCCCAATTCACCACATTTCCAACAATTTGCCGGGTTCCGGCCATCGTCACATTGCCGGAGCGTGGCCGCTCGAATCCCCCTCCACAAACCGCCCGACTAGGTTTAGACTTATGGTGCCAAGGGGCGTAGAAACGCGGAGCGTCTTGAGGAGGCCGTAATGTCGAGAGACCGTCTGCCACGAGTTTTGGGGCTTTTCGGCCTGCTGCTGGCCGCGACTGTCGCGGCGACCGTGGGCGCGATCGCCCAGGCGCCCGCGACGACAACCCCCGACGTGACGTTTACGAAAGATATCGCGCCCATCCTGCAGCGAAGCTGCCAGGACTGCCATCACCCGGACGGCGTCGCACCGATGCCGCTCACCACATACGAAGAAGTGCGGCCCTGGGCCAGGGCCATGAAGACGCGGACCGCCCTTCGGAGCCAGCGGGGCGCGATGCCGCCGTTCTTCGTCGAGCGGAACATCGGGATCCAGAAATTCAAGCACGACCCGTCTCTGAGCGAAGAAGAGATCGCCAAGGTCGCGAAATGGGCCGACAGCGGCGCACCACGGGGCAACGTGGCCGATATGCCGCCGCTTCGTCAGTTCGAGACGACCGACAAGTGGACGATCGGAGAACCGGATCTCGTGCTGCGGTCGAAAGACGTGACGGTGCCTGCGACCGCGCCCGACTGGTGGGGAGATGTCGGCCTGGTGCCGACGGGCCTCACGGAAGACCGGTACGTGTCGGCCGTCGAGGTGAGAGAGGTCAACGATATTCCCAGGACTGGCGGGACCAACACGGTCGGCGGACGTTACGCGTGGCACCACATGACGTACTCCAGTGTGGTGCAGGGCGAGCGAGCGCCCGGCGCCGCCGACGAAGGCGCCACCAGCTGGCCCATTCACGAAGTTGGGCGCAACGCGGATATCTTTCCGCCTGAAGCCGGCAGGCTCCTGGCCGCGAATTCGGCCCTGGCTCTCACCGCAGCGCATATACATGCGAACGGCCGGGAAACCAAAGCGCACCTCGAATTCGCCTTCAAGTTCTTTCCAAAAGGCTACAAGCCGATCTACCGCCGGTCGAACCTGCGTCTGGGCAACGGCATCGACATTGACGTGAGGCCGAATACGGCAAACCAGGAGCTCCACTCTTACGCCACGCTGACGGAGCACACCAAATACATCACGTTCGAGCCGCACCTGCACGCGCCGGGCGTGCGCATGTGCCTCGAGGCCATCTGGGGCCACAACATCCAGACGCTCAACTGCGTGGGCTACGACCACAACTGGGTGAAGCAGTACGTGTACGACGATGATGCGGCGCCGCTCCTGCCGAAGGGGACGATCGTGCACCTCATCGGCTTCCTCGATACCACGGCCGCCAACAAGAACCCCGCGGACCCGAGAAACTGGGCCGGTGGCGGCCGGCGGTCCGTCGCGAACATGTTCATCGACCTTGGCTATGCGGTCTCGCTGACCGAGGAACAGTTTCAGACCGAGATGGCCAAGCGGCGCAAGAACCTGAAGAACAGAAACGCGTTCGATATCGGGTGCCCCCTGTGCTGGGCGCCTCCGCTGCCGCAGCCGCCGTCGACCACGGCCGGGCAGGGACAACAGCAGTGATGCGCCGCGGCGTGTGGTCGTCCAGGGGAGCGAGACTGTTGCTCGCCCCTCTAGCCGCTCTCCTGGTGTTCCAGGCGGCAAGCGCCCAGATCAGATTCACGTACTCGAGCGGCCAGATCGTGTCGCCGGCGTACGAGGGATGGTGGCCGAACGAGGACGGATCGTTCACGATGTTCTTCGGGTACATGAACGCGAACTGGCTGCAAGAGTTCGACGTGCCCATTGGCCCCGACAACAACATCGAGCCGGGAGGCCCCGATCAGGGGCAGCCGACGCATTTCTACCCGCGGCGCAACCCGTTCCTGTTCACCATCCGCGTGCCGAAGGATCTCGGCACCAAGGAATTGACGTGGACGCTCACGACCAACGGGAAGACGGAACACGCCTACGCGTCGCTCAAGACCGACTACCAGATCGACAAGCAGGTGATCTCCACCGAAGTGGGCGGTGACTTCGGCAGCTTGCGCGACGCGCTTCGCACGAACGTGCCCCCGGCCCTCGAGGTCACAGGGGACGCGCGTCGAACGGTCAAGGTCGGAGAACCGCTGACGTTGATTGCGTTCGCCAACGATCCCGATAACCTGCCTGCCAGGCGAGGCGCCGGAAGAGGGCAGGCTGCGGGAGGAAGCGGACTTGGCGCGGCGAGCGCGGGACAGCCAAGCCCTGAACCGAACGCCGCGGCCCTGGCCAATCTCCTGTACAGACCTCCTTCATCGATCACCCCGTCGAGTGGGCCCGGCCTGCGGCTGTCGTGGACCGTCTACCGCGGCAAGGCCGAGACGGTGACCTTCAGCCCCGACCAGATGAAGGCGTGGACCGACACGCGGGCGTACGCGAACTCTCCGTGGTCGCCTCCGTTTTCCATTCCCGAACCGCCTCCCGACGGCAAGTGGACCGTTCAAGCGACGTTCCAGGAGCCGGGCACGTATGTGCTCCGCGCCGTTGCCAGCGACGGGTCGTTATTCACTTACGACAACGTGACCGTCACCGTGACGCGCTGAAGTCAGGTGTCTCAGAGTCTGTGAAGGAATCGCCGTAGTGTCCGCCTTTAGGCGGACTTTTCAGTGGTCTGGCTGAAGCCTGTCAGACGCTACAAACCTGCGATTTCTTCACACGCCCTCAGCTGTCAGCCATCAGCTCTCGGCTGGCGGTTCCTTTCGGCGCGGCTTCCCAACGGGCGCCAATCCTGCGCCAATTTCTCTTGACTTTCGCTATACATTCGCCTATCGTGCTGGCTTCCCAACCGAGGAGGATCCGATGGACGACAAGGCGCTGTTTCTGAAGTTTTGGGAGAAAGAAGGTTCTGCGACCCGCAAGGTGATCGCACGCATTCCGGAAGGCTCGACCTACAAGCCCGATCCGAAGTCGCGCACCGCGCGTGAAATCGCGTGGCTCATCGTGCGCGAAGAACATGTGCTCGCCGATGGACTCGCGAAAGGCGTGCTCGAATGGGAAGAGGTGCCGCCGCCGGCGACGATGAAGGAGATTCTCGCCGCGTACGACCGGCTCCACGAGAACCTGTTGAAGCGGCTGCAGGCGGTTGGGACCGCGCGCTGGGAAGGGAAGATTCCGTTCATGTACGGCGGTCAGCAGATCATGAACGAGACGGGCTCCGACAACGCGTGGGGGTTCCTGTTGGATATCATCCACCATCGCGGCCAGTTGTCGACTTACCTGCGTCCGATGGGGTCGACGGTGCCGCAGATCTACGGCCCGAGCGCGGACGAACCCTAATGTTGATTCTGGAATTTGAGGATTTGAGGATTTGAGGATTTGAGGATTTGAGGATTTGAGCGGAGCGCATTTCGTTTACATCGTGCGTTGCGCGGACGGCACGCTGTATACGGGCTACGCGCGGGAGATTGGTGCGCGCGTGAAGGCGCACAATGCCGGCCGCGGCGCGAAGTACACGGCGGGCCGGCGGCCGGTCAGGCCTGTCTACTCGGAGAGGTTCCGGTCGCTCGGAAAGGCGCTCAGGCGCGAGCACCAGATCAAACGCTTGAGCCGCCGCCAGAAGCAATCGCTCGTCGCGGGCAGGCGGAATCGAGAACGGGCGTTGTGAACCTGACGCACGACGAACGAACGCAGAGCACGCAGGCCAACTCACGTGGGGCTCCGCCCCACACCGGCGGGGACCCCTACGCCCCGCGCCGCTCCCCGACCTTCGACTCGCCTCAGTCGACCCTGAGCAGCGTCGAAGGGTCGCAGGCGCGCCGTGCGCGCCTAACCCGTTCTGCGGACCGAGTACAAAATTCTCGTTTCGACCAGCATAACGGCTCTTCAATAGGCTCTGCGGTCTCTGCCCTTCGACAAGCTCAGGGCATCCCGAGCCTGTCGAGGGATGCGTTGATCGTCGTGGACAAGTCTTGGTCGTGTTGTCTCAAATCCTCAAATCCTCAGATCCTCAAATCCTCAAATCCTCAAATCCTCAAATCCTCAAATCCTCAAATCCTCAGATCCTCAAATCCTCAGATCCTCAGATCCTCAGATCTCAGGATGTTGCCCGGACGTACTTGTTGAACCAGTCGATCGTCCGCTGCCACGCGAGCTTGGCGGCCGCCTCGTCGTACCGCGGCGTCGTGTCGTTGTGGAAGCCGTGGTTGGCCTTCGGATAGATGTAGCCGTCGTGCGGAACGCCGGCGGCCTTGAGCGCGGCGTCGTACGCCGGCCACGCTTCGGCCAGCCGCGTGTCGAGCTCGCCGTGATGCGCGAGCACCGCGGCCTTGATCTTCGGGACGTCGGCCGCTGCGGGCGCGCCGCCGTAGAACGGCACGGCCGCCGCGAGATCCGGCATGCGCACGGCGAGCGTGTTCGAGATGCCGCCGCCGAAGCAGAATCCGACGACGCCGAGACGGCCCGTGCTGTCGGGACGGGACTTGAGCCACGTCGCGGCGGCCACGAAGTCTTCCGTCATCTTCGGCCGATCCACCTTGCCGAAGAGCGCCGCGCCCTTCTCATCGTCGCCCCCTGAGCCGCCAACCGACGTCAGGCCGTCGGGCGCGAACGCCATGAAGTTGGCGGTGCCGAGGCGCCGCGCGACGTCTTCGATGTACGGGTTGAGGCCGCGGTTCTCGTGCACGACGAGGATGGACGGGTACTTGCCGCCGGCCGCCGGCCGCACGAGGTAGCCTTTGATGGAGCCGTTGCCATTGGGTGATGGCACGGTGGCATATTCGGTTCTGATGCGCTTGTCGTCTTTGGGAATCTGCTGCGCCCACGCGTAGTTGGGCTTGAGGGTCTCGTAGAGGGCGGTGGCGGTCAGGCCGCCGACGGCAAACTTGCCCGCGCCTTCCAGGAACCCGCGACGGTCGATGTCGCCATGAACGTAGAGATGAAAGAGGTCGAGCAGTTCCTGCGGGTAGTCGGACGCCTTCTTTCGTTCCATAACCTGGCTCCTTCTTGATGTTCAGCCGGCGCGGCTGCGTCGCGGGCGAGAGTATCACGATCACGGCGGAAACCGCAGAGATCGCAGAGAAATTCCTGTCAGGGGGCCTCTAGGGCTGCTACCTGACCGGCACCAGTCGCTTCAGCTCTTCGGTCCAGTTGAGGACGACGTGGATCTCCGGCGCCGCGGGCTTGGCCGTATCGGCCTGCGCGACGTCTTTCAAGAGCAGGAATCGCTGGCCATCGGGCGACACGTCGTAGTGGCGCCCGGCGTTCGCCGCGACGGCATACGGTCCCTTCACGACGGCTTGCGGGTTGCCAAGCGTCAGGTCGTCGCCTAGACGCACGGGCACGGCCATGATGGTCTCTGGGGCAAC
>MEKT01000228.1:23072-23575 GCA_001767435.1 Acidobacteria bacterium RIFCSPLOWO2_02_FULL_65_29
CAGTGGTCGAGACTTGGCGTCGGGAGGCATCCACCTTTGGGAACGGACGTACGTAGATCTCTTGCCGGCCGGACTCGTTGGAGTCGTATGCGAGCCATCGGCCGTCCGGGGAGACCTCGGCATTCACTTCGCTTGCTGCCGACCACAACAGCATCTCGCTCTCCCGGGCACCCTCCAGCGAGATGACACCCAAGTCGAAGGGCGCGCTCAACGGTGTATTAAAGACCAGGCGCTTGCCGTCAGGCGAGAAGGAATCCGGGCCCTGGAGCTGAGAACCGCGGCTGAGCCGTTCCGGCATTCCGGATCCATCGAAGGCCTGCCAATAAATGCTCTCCACACCGTCACGTTCCGCGGTGAACGCCACCCTCTTTCCGTCGGGCGTCCATACGGGCAATCGGTTGAAGCCCGGATCGTTCGTCAGGCGCTGCAACGTCTCCCGAGCGAGATCCCATATCCAGATATCGTTCTGATCGTCCCTGGAATCGAGGGCCACCAGTTTGCCA
>MEKT01000229.1 GCA_001767435.1 Acidobacteria bacterium RIFCSPLOWO2_02_FULL_65_29
CGTCTCGCTTGAGCTGCACAGCCAGCCATTTCCCGTCCGAGGACCAATCATCGGGGAAGATGCTGCTAACGTCCTCGTTCACGAACAGTCGACGGGGCTGCGCAATACCGGTGTCTTGCAAACTGACGATTCGCAGTTCAAAACGGTTCCCGTTATACCAACCGTATGCTAATTGTTTGCCGTCCCTGGAAAAAGTGGATTGCACAGCAAACTGGCCGTCTGACTGCAATGCAGATACGTTCGTCACCCGACGATCCGCATCAGTTATCAGATCGCGTAAATAAAGATCGCCGTTTTGCCAATTGGTGTGTGGAAAGTACCGCCCGTCCGGAGAAACCGAGCCGTATCCGACACCGCCGATACCCACCACCGCGACCTGCCGGCTCGCCATTCGGGCCCGCTGTGTTATCCCGAGTCGTGTGCGAGCAGTCGCGGCCGCTTCTTTCTGATCTGCGTAATCTCGCAATACTTGTCCAAAGATGTTTCGAGACTCGGCATCCCCGAGCTTCTCGTAGCATCCGGCCATGCGCACCAACGCCTGCGCCGCCAGCGCGCGGTCGCCGCTCTCCGCAACCTTCTTGTACTGCTCGATCGCCGCCTTCAAATCGCCCTGGACCTCCTCGGCGTGCTGGGCCGCCTTGAAGAGCACCTCCGGGCCGCGTGCGTTCTGCGCGACCACCAGGACCCCCGTAGCCACGAGCGCGAGCGCGATTGTTGCGAGCGCGATAGTCAAGATGTGCTTCATCACCAAATCCTCCACGACGCCAGCGTACGCATGACGTGTCTGCCGCTCATGGCTCGACAGTCACGGCTCTGTCACCCCTCGGCGGTTTCTGACCATGATTGCTCATGAGCGACGACCCAAGGCTCGGCCCGTTCGCGCAGGAAACCTTCGGAGCCGGCCGTCTCGACTGCACGAAAACTGCGGCGTAGGCCAGTAAACGGCGTGGGGATGGGGGTCCGCGCCTCGTTTAGAGACGGTGAGCCGGAGCCGCAGTTTTCCGGCCGGCGGAGAAGGTTTCCGAAGCGAATGGGCCGGGTCGATCATGATAATTCTGGCTCTGCCCGCTGCGTTCATACGTCGAAGCGGTATCCGAGGCCGCGCAGCGACACGAGAAAGCGCGGCCGATCCGGCGTCGGCTCGATCTTCTTACGGAGGTTCGTCACCTGGTTGTCCACGACCCGATCGGTCACGTGTGTCCCCGACCCCCACACCTCGTCCAGCAACTGCGTCCGTGACAGCACCCGGCCGGCCCGTGTGACGAAGGTCACCAGCAGCTTGAACTCGAGCGCCGAGAGCTCGACGACACGGCCGGCGCGTCGAAGCTCGCAGCGCGTGAGGTCCAACTCGGCGTCGCCAAATTGATAGACATCCGGTGCTGGCGCGTCCTGCCGGCGCAGATGGGCCTTGATGCGCGCCCGCAGCTCGCGCGGACTGTACGGCTTGGTCACGTAATCGTCGGCGCCAAGCTCCAGGCCGAGGACCTTCTCGGCCTCCTGCGCCTTCGCCGTCAGCAGGACGATGGGCATCGACCGGCCGGCGCGCCTCACGTCCCGGCAGACGTCGAATCCGTCTTTGCCGGGCAGCATGACATCCAGCAGCATCAGGTCGAAGGACTCCGCGATGGCCAGACGCAAGGCCTCGTCTCCGTCCGAGGCGAGCACGGTCTCGTAGCCTTCGCACCGGAGATCGTCCTCGAGCGCCATGGCAATGCTCGGCTCGTCTTCCACGATCAGGATTCTGGACATGCTGAGATTTCAGACTTCAGACTTCAGATTCGATTTCAGACTTCAGATTGACTTCAGATTTCACATTGAACGGCCGACGGGATTGCGTATCGAGCCTGACGGCCGGGGCTGCCGGTAAGACAATCGTGAAGACGCTTCCGCGGCCGGGCTCGCTTTCAACCAACACCTCGCCCCCATGCGCCGAGACGATGCTCTGAACCAAGGCAAGGCCAAGGCCGGTGCCTTTTACGTTCAGGGCTTTCGCCGCATGGCCTCGGACAAACTTTCTGAAGATATCGCGCCGTTCCGCTCGAGGAATACCAAAGCCGTGGTCCTCGACGGAGATGCCGATCAGGGTGTCATGCGAGTGAATAGAGAGCCTTACGGCCGATGACTCCGGCGAGTACTTGAGCGCGTTGTCCACCAGATTGCGTAACGCGAGCGCCATGGCGTCCCGGTCGGCCCGGATCGCGCACACGGGCGCAGTGTCTCCCGTGGAGGGACGCTCCCACTCGATCCGTCGGACGGCAGGGGATCCCGCGAACTCGTCGATGACGCGCTGCGCGATCTCGGTCGCGCTGGTCTCTTCCATCCGGTAGGTTCGGCGCCCCGCTTCCATCCGTCCGAAATCGAGCAGGCTCTCAACGAGCGCCTGAAGCCGGCGCGTCTCCTTGCCAAGCGCCTGGTAGTAGTGCGGGACCCGGTCCGCGGCTGCATAACCGTCTTCGAGCATCTCGGTCAGGTGGCGCATGGCCGTGAGCGGCGTGCGGAACTCGTGCGACACGGTCGCCACGAAGTCGTTCTGGAGACGGGCGATGCTCAGTTCCCGGTTGACCGCGCGAAACACGGCGTAGCTGGCGGCGGCGACGACCAGCGCCATCAGCGCGAAGCCCGCCGCCAGCAGACTTCTGCGCCTCGCAGCAAGCGCCTCTCCCGGGCCGGCATCGACGGCGGCCACGCGCAGCGTCCACGGCAGCCCGGTCTCGCGAGACGTCTTGACGGTGCTCGATCGGTCGACGGACGTGGCGCCCCAGACCGCGCCACCCGACGGATCCTCGAGCGAGACGAGAAAGTCCTCCCGCTTCGAGACGCCGGAAGCCGCCACCAGCGTGTCCACGCGACCAACGATGGCGGCGGTGTTGGAGGGGGATCGTCGCCAGACAGCAACAACCGGCGCTCTATCCGTGACGACCGAGACCCGACCGGTGGGTTGTTGCCGCCACAAGGACCACACTTCGTCGACGCCACGGGCCAGGGCGGACGCGCCCGTGGGCGCCGCCGACGCGCCGGCGGATTCCCGATAGAAGTCGAACGTCGCGCGATCGATGTGATAGCGTCCGCTTGACAGCACGGCAGCGAGGGCCGCCGACTCCTGAGCGGCGGCGGCGGTCTCGCCCATCTGTGCGCGGAGCGCGATGCGCTCCCGCCGGGCCACGAGCTCGGCGGGCGCTCCGGCGACCGCCGTCTCTCCCATTTCCGCGAGAGCGTCGTACGACGCGAGCGCTTCCCTCGGTCGCTGCTCTTTGCGGAGACATCGCGCGAGGCGCATCAGGGCCTCCGCGCGGACTTTCTTGTCCGCGGTCGCCGCAAGGCGTCGATAGGCGGCTTCCGCGCCCTTGACGTCGCCGCGGGCGAACTCGAGTGTCTCCGCCTCCGTGAAAAGACCGCTCGGCACAGCGACGGACACGGCGACAACCGGGTAGTACGGCAGGGGAAGGCCCAGGTGCCGCTGGATGCCCCGATCGTCGAGCGCGAGCGCCACGACATCGGGAGGCAACGAGATCGAACCTCCCGACGCGACGGCCGGCAGCAACTCTTCCCACCGCGCCAGCGCGCGGTCGAGATCCTGCGCGAGCGTGGTCGCCGCATCCTCCAGACGTTCGCGTTGCCGCTGCTGTTCGAGCGCGCGTTCCTGCACGAGGAGCCGCCAGCCGAGCCATCCCAGTGCGGCCAGCGGAATGCCTGCGAGCACGGCGAACCAGACGGGAAGCCGGAGCGGCGCTCCACGACGTGTGGGAATGGACATCGCAGGATCGTGACCGGACGTGCCCACTATATCTACGAACCCGTGTCAGGCATTCATCACTCTTGTGTCATGCGTCTGTCAGGCGTTGCGAGCGAGGGGCGCAACTGTTGTAGGCCGGTTCCGCGGACCCGGCAACAGGGGCGGGTCCGACCAGCCTCCGCCAAGGCTGCGGCGGTCCGCCGGAGCGTCAGCGAAGGCAGGAGGACCCGCCCTGCGTCATTTGGCCGCGCCCGGGGTCGGCAGAAAGTTTTCGAGCACCCAGACTTCCGATCTACGGCCTCCGCCGGTCGAAAAAGCGATCTGCCGGCCATCGGGATGAACCCTGACTCCACCACGATTCAGATTCCGCGTATCCAGTTCCAACTTACGGGGCGCGCGCCCGTCGATTGGAATGAGCATGAGATCGTGGCTCACAGAGGCCGCGCGCGACTCGTCTCCGTGGAGCGGCACGATGACGCTGCGACCGTCCGGTGTCCACGTCACATAACCCCACCGATCGAACCTTTGAGGGTCGTTCAGGCGCAACAGCTCCTTCGGTTGTCCGCCCATTACGGGAATCAGGATCAGCGTGGATGACTTCGAGCGGTCGTCATAGCTTGTCCCGGCGAGGAAACGACCGTCGGGCGAAAGCTCCGGAAAGGCCGGGCCGGGCCCGCGAAACAGCTCCCTCTCGTGTCCTGAAGCCAAATCCCGTTCGAGGAATACGGCGCCCTCGTTACCACGCAAAATGTCGCCGGGGCCGCCCCAGTAGTAGAGTTTCTCTCCATCCGGCGATAACTGCGCCATGGAGAGGCCGGTGGCTGGCGTGATGTGCAGAGGAGTTGACTTGCCGGTCGACGCGTCAATCCGGTACACGCCCGCCCGCCCTTTTGAGTTTCCTTTGCCCACGAACGATCTGCTGTCCGACGCCCAGCGGAGTACGCCAATGTAGTCCAGGTCGACGGGCACCTCTCTCAGCTCACCCGTGTCCACGGCGCGAATGACGACGACGAGGGCCCTGTCACGATCCGCGAGATAGGCGAGAAACTTCCCGTCGGGAGACCAATCCGGAGTCCTGCTAGACCCCACGAGCCTCATGGCGCTGATCGGAGCCTTGAGCAGCTTGCCTGTTTCAAGGTCCAAAGATGCCATCTTGATGTCGCCGCCGCCGATCAGTGAAACGGTGAAGAGAGCGCCGGACGCCGTCACTCCGATGGACGCGGCAGGGATATCTGGTTTGATGAGCGCTGGCGTGCCTTGCGAGCGCCCCGCGGCGATCGGGAGCCCCCAGAGGCCGAGCGTGCCCGTCCGATCGCTGGCAAACAGGAGGCGCGTGCCGTCCGGCGACCAACCCATCAGACGGTCGTGACCGGGGCTGTCGACCACGTGGAACTCGCCGCTTGCATCCACGGTGAGCACGAACACGTCGCGCTCGTTGGCGTCGCTGTCGCTCGTGCGCAAGTCGAATGCGAGATACCTGCCATCCGGCGAGAAGGACATTCTGGTCGGGCCGCGCCAATCGACGGATTTCAGAACACGCAGAGAGCCGTCCAAGGTCGATACCAAGCCCAATTGGGACGTGCGATCTTTCCGCTGAAGCCAGACCGCCACCCATTTACCGTCAGGCGACCAGTCGAACGGCACGAGGAACCCGACGTCGTCGTGGTGGAACAGCGTTCTCGGTGGAGGGAACCCGTCCGACTGCAGGCTGACCACACGAAGCTCATAGCGGTTCGCTGCGCCATTGTCCCAGCCATACGCCACGTTCTTCCCATCTCGAGAGATCGCAGAAAGCTGGGCGGTGTCACCCGGGGCTGCGGTGTATCCAGTGTTGGTGAGCGGACGGTCGCGGCCCGTGACGAGGTCGTGCACCATCAGATTGCCGGTTGCATAGTCGGGGTACGAGATGTAGCGCCCGTCGGGAGAAACGCTGCCCTCTGCAACCTCGTAGCTCGATTTCTGATCGGGCCATAGCTTGCGGAACACCATACCTGATGCGTCGGCGGCCGGTGACAGGCTTACGAGGTGCGCTTGCGCTTCGGCCACTGCGGCAGTCTGATCGCCATAGTCGCGCACGACCTGCTCGAAGATCTGCCGCGCCCGAGCGTCACCGAGTTTCTGATGGCACTCGGCCATGCGGAGGAGCGCGCGCGCAGCGAGCGCGCGGCTCGCGCCCGCCTCGCTGACGACGCTCTCGTAGAGCGCGATCGCGCCTTGGAGATTGCCCTCCACGGTTTCCTTGGCCATCGCCGCTTGGAAGAGCACTTCCGCCCGCTTCTCGTCGGCCGCGATGAACGAGCCCAACGCCAGCATGACGAGGACTATCAAGACAACAGCTCGCTTCATGTTTCCCTCCTGGCGCCAAGACTAGCGATCGTCGGTCTGACACTCTCTGGGAGATCGTCAGGTTTCGGTCTGGTTGTCGTCCGGGTTTTCGAACCGATACCCGAGGCCGCGCACGCTGAGCAGGTACCGAGGTTCGGCCGGCGTCTCCTCGATCTTCCGGCGAAGGTTCATGATGTGGTTGTCGACGACCCGGTCCGTGATTGACGTTCCGGCGCCCCACACCTGATCGATCAACTGATCGCGGCTGAGCAACCGGCCGCGCGCCTCGAGCAGCGCCACCAGCACCTTGAGCTCGATCGGGGTCAGGTCGACCGGCGCTCCCGCACGGCGCACCGATCCGCGGGAGAAATCGACGTCGACGTCGCCGAAGCGGTAGCGCACGGGAAGATCGGGCGCGGCGCGCCGCAGGACCGCCTTGATGCGAGCGCACAGCTCGAGCGGACTGAACGGCTTGGTCACGTAATCGTCGGCGCCGAGCCCCAGACCGAGAACTTTCTCGGTCTCCTGCGCCCGGGCCGTGAGCATGATGATTGGGGTCTTCACGCCGCCGCGTCGGAGATCGCGGCACACCGCGAACCCGTCCTTTCGCGGCAGCATCACATCGAGGACGATCAGATCGAACGGCGTTTCGGCGGCGCGCCGAGAGGCGGTTTCCCCGTCACCAGCGACCTCCACCGCATAGCCCTCGAGCGTCAGGTCGTTGCGCAGGCCGAGCGCGATGGCGGGCTCGTCTTCGACGACTAGGATTCGGAGCATAGTGAGCTATCAGCTATCAGCTATCAGCCATCAGCCATCAGCCATCAGCTATCAGCTATCAGTTATCAGCTATCAGCTATCGGCTTTCGGCCTTCAGGCCGACCTCGGACTGCGGATGTGACGGCACCTGATGCGGCGCGTCGATGGCTGTCGGCAGCACGATCGAGAATGTGCTGCCTTCGCCAAGCGCGCTTTCAACCGTGATGTCGCCGCCGTGTGCCCGCACGATCGCACGAGCCAATGCCAGCCCGATGCCTGTGCCGCGGATCTCGCTCGAACGGGCGGCGGACCCCCGCACGAACTTGTCGAAGATCCGTTTCTGTTCGCCACGAGGAATTCCCACGCCGCGATCGCGCACCGCGATCTCCACGCGTGAATCGCTTGTCGTCAGAGCCACCCAGACGGTGTCGCACGCGGGCGAATATTTGACGGCGTTCTCGAAGAGGTTGTTGAACACACAGCGCAGGGTCTCGCGATCGCCACCGACGATCGCGGGTGTCGTGTCGATGTCGAGCTCGAAGCGACAACCCCGCGCGTGCGGGCCCGCGGTGACCTCGGCCGCCGACTCGCGCACGAGCGCGCCGACGTCCAGCCGCTCGACACGAAGCCGCATCGTTCCCGACTCGATGCGGCCGAACGTGAGTAGGGCCTCAACCAGCCGGCGCAGACGCTGGCTCTCGTGGTGCAGCAGCTCGTAGTACTGCCGTCGATCGCCTTCGCTCGCCACGCGGTCGCGCACCAGCAATTCTGAAAGCTGGCAGAGAGTCGTCAACGGCGTGCGAAACTCGTGCGAGACGGCTGACACGAAATCGGATTGAAGGTCGGCGACGGCAAGCTCCCGCGTGACCGCGCGCCCGATGAACCACGCGCCGGTGACGATCAGCAGGCCCAGCGCGCTGAAGCCGGCCAGCAGCAGCCGGCGGCGAGATCGCAACAGGCCGTCTTCGCCTCCATCCTCGACGACTTGAATCGTCCACGGCAACGCGGTGGCCGATGCCAATCGTATGGCAGGGCGGCCGCCCGATTGCGCCTCGCTACCGATCACAAAGCTTCCGTCAGGATTCGAGGCAGCGAGCCGCATGTGACGATCGTCCAGAGACGGTCGCAGATCGGCGACCCAGGTGTGCTGGAGGTCGCTCACGTCGGCGGCAAATGCGGCAACTCCCGTGGCCGATGCACGCCACGTCAGCAGCACGGGCCCGGCGGACGTCGTCAGACCGGCGCGAGCGGATGTCATCCCTGCGCCATCGCGGGTGGATTTCTCCCATAGCCACAACGCCGCCTCGGCCAGCGCGAGGCGCGGCGGCGGCCGACGTTCGTCTTCCGGCAGCCAGCGCGCCACTTCCTCGGAGAGATATCGATAGGCGGCCTGCGACAGCGGCCAGTGGCCCGCGTGCAGATCCTGGTCAAGCGCCCGTGCCGCGGAGATGAGCGCCGCCCCGTCGTGCTGTCGTTCGAACACGGCCATTGTGCCCAGCGAGGCGGCCAGCGTCGCGGGCATCCCGGCCACCGGCAGCGCCTTGAAATCCGCAAGCTGTGCGTACGCGCTCAGCGACTCGCGGGGCTGGCCACCCTTCAGATGATTTCTTGCGACACGTACAAGCGCGCCCGCACGAATTCGGGGGTCGTCCGATCTGGACGCCTGCCGTAGAGCGGCGATAGCGCCAGGGTAGTCGCCTCTCTTGAACTCGAGCGCTTCCGCCGCCTCGAACGTCGCTGCCGGCGGTTCCGACACATCAGGCAGCGTCGGGTAGAAGACCAGGCCCTTCTCGGGCCACGTGCGAATCGACGTTCCGCTCATCTCAAAAAAGAGAGCGCCGTCAGAAGCACGAGGCGAGGTCGACGGTGGCTCGCCGGCAAGGATTCGGTCGAGATCCTGTTCGACGTTCGTCAGCCGACGTTCCAGCGCGAGGACAACCAGGTCGGCGGCCGTCTCGCGCTGCTCGACCAGACGTTGGGCCGAGAGCGCCTGGTCCTGGACGAGCAGCCGCCACGCGAGCCACCCAAACGTCGCGGCCAGCAGCAGCATCACGGTCGCAAAGCTTCGCCTCAAGCCGGCGAGCGAGGAACCCGCGCGACGATAGAGCGACTCGTCGTGGCTACGGCTGCGCCGCCACTCGGCCAGCATGGGGCATTCCGCACCATCATAGGCGAAGGCCCCGTCTGGCCGGTTCTGATCTCGGTCGGCGTTCGGTCAGGAATGTGTCAGGGGTCGCAAGAACATGGCCTCGTTTGCACGGACCTCCCTGAAGGGTCGGCTGACAATCTGTCAATTCACCATCAAGCGTCGAGGGCGGACCAAGACGTCGACGCGAGATCGTCGAAGGGAACGGCGACGATTCGCTCCGCCAGGCGATACCGCGCAACTCCAGGATAGACGACGTTGAGGCGATGGAGCCGCAGGTCCTTCATCGCGATCCGCATCGAGGGAGCCAGCGTCGGCGCGTCGGCGCGCTTGATCTCGAAGCCGTACCGCCTGCCGCGATGGAAACAGAGCAGGTCCAGCTCGGCCCCTTGATGCGTTCCCCAGAAGTACATCTCGTCGGGTCGGAGTTGGTGAATCAGCAGATCGACGACGAATCCTTCCCAAGAGGCGCCAAGCTTGGGGTGCCGCAGAAGGTCTGCCTGCGTACGGATGCCAAGCAATTGATGAAGCAGCCCGGTGTCGCGGAGGTAGACCTTCGGCGATTTCACCTGTCGTTTGGCGAGATTCTGATGCCAGGGTTGAAGCTGCCGCACCATGAAGACGCTCGTCAGCAAATCGAGGTAACGCCGAATCGTGGGTTGACTGACACCGAGGCTCCGGGCCGGTTCCGCGTGGTTCCACACCTGGCCGTGATAGTGCGCGACCATCGACCAAAACCGCAGCAGGGTCGTGGGATCGGAGGGACCGCCGAGCTGGGGCACATCCCGTTCGAGAAACGTGCGGATGAACTGTTCACGCCAGGAGCAGCAGTCCGCCTCGGATCGCGCCAGGAACGCCCGCGGAAATCCACCACGCCGCCACAATCGCTCGGCGACCGCCGGACCGACTTCGTCCAGTGTGAAGCCCCCCAATTCGACGACCTCGAGCCGGCCCGCCAGGCTCTCCGAGGATTGCCTCAGCAGATCGCCCGACGCGCTTCCCAGCACGAGAAACCGCGCGCGGGACGGCCGTCGATCGGCCAGCACGCGAAGCACCGGAAACAGGTCCGGCCGGCGCTGGACTTCATCGATGACGATGAGGCCGCGGAGGCCGGCGAGGGCCGTCATCGGCTCGGCCAGCCGCACGAGGTCTGCGGGATGCTCGAGGTCGAAGTACGTCGGTTGGCCGGGGCGGACGAACGTGCGCGCGAGAGTGGTCTTGCCGGACTGGCGCGGCCCTGCGAGAAGGACGACGCGGCCGCGGCGGAGCGCGAGCCGGACGGCGGACTCGGCGCGCGATCGGGTCCTGTCTACCATGAAATAATAATACTACATATTATATATTCATGGTCTTGAAGGCCTTTTCGTGGGACGCCAACGCTGGGGGATCACCCCCGCTCCTCGTCTGCTGCTCTCGCTCGCCGCGCTGCCAGCGTGGCCTCGAGCATCGGAAGCTGTGCGGAGTCTTTCGTGCGATGTGCAGCGCGCTTACTCACGATGACCCGTTCAAGCGGGAGGACCTTCACGCGCACGCCGTCCAGGTCGTATTCGCGCGCTCTCGTGAACTCGTGGCCGAAGGGTTCGAGTCCGGACGCCGTGAGCACGAGGTCGACCCGATCGAGCCCCTGACCTCCAACGGCGGGAGGCTGCAACCCGAGCCCGGCGGTGTACAGCCCGCCTGCCCTTCGTGCCGCTTCGCGCAGCTCCGATTCATCGATCCGCTCGAGCCACAGGTCGAGGTCTTGGGTCGTTCCAGGCGCGCCTTCGAGTAGCGCGGCACACATCCCGACGATGAGGTACCGTACGCCCAGCTCGTTGAGCGCCTCGAGCAGCGCGCGCTCAGCGGAGGTGAGAACGATCTCGAACACGGGTCAGCCCACGGCGGAGCCGTTCGGAGGGGGACAGGTCGAGACACCTGAGAGCATGGTACACGTCGCCCGGATCGACATCGGGGTTTGCGGCGGCAATACGGTGCGCCTCGCGCCACAGCGCCTCGCTATGGCGAAGCCAGGCGCGCTGCTCTTCCGTGAAGTTTTCCCTCTCAGGACTATTGGTGCTCACGAACACGTATGATGCCACGGATCTTGGGCCCGACCCGCCCTCCATCATTTGGCCGCGCTCGGGGTCGGCAGGAAGTTTTCGAGCACCCAGACTTCCCTGGATCGTGCGCAGGCCGAGCCAGGCGAGCGCGCCAATCGGGATGAGCGTCGCTGCGGCCAGCAGCACGGGGATGCGGCGCGTGTCCGCCCAGGTCACGGCGGCTCCATTCTACGGGCCATCGCCCATGGCTGTGTCACGATCGCGTCACAATACCGCCAAACGGACGCCGCCTGGCGGACACTCGGCCCTGGAAACGACAGAGCGTGGGATCGTGTGGAGTCTTGGTCAAGCGAGCGGATCACCTGCGCGGCTCGCACCGGGGCGCTTCTCGAGGTGACGTCCGGAAGATTTCCGTGAAAGCGGCCCTATAATTCGGAACGTGGAAACCGACCCACAGATCCCAACGGATTGGATCGCAGACTTCGAGGCGGCGGCACGACGGCCGCTGGCGCTCCGGATGCGCTATGCCTTCATTCACACCTACAAGCCTGTCCTCGATGACGCGCGCT
>MEKT01000230.1 GCA_001767435.1 Acidobacteria bacterium RIFCSPLOWO2_02_FULL_65_29
GACGTGGCACTCCCGACCTTGCGAATCTATCTGGCGCGCCACGGCCAAACCGATTGGAACGTCGAGGGCAGAACACAAGGCGGAACGGACATTCGTCTGAACGACACCGGCCGGCAGCAGGCGTTGCAGCTCAAAGAGCGTCTGGCGGGTGTTCAGTTCGACACGGTCATCGCCAGTTCTCTCAGCAGGAGCCGCGAAACCGCCGAAGTCGTCCATGGCACTGTTCCCGTGACAAGTGTGCCCGGCTTGGGTGAGCGGCGCTTCGGAAAATTCGAAGGCCGCCTCACAAGCGATCCTGAAACTGGACCTGAGCTTCAAAGGAGAATGTGGATTCCCGACGACTCGCTCGACGGAGGAGAGTCGCTGAACGCCTTGCGGGCACGGGTCCGCGCGGCCATTGAGACGATCAGGAAGGAGCATGCCTCGGGATCCGTGCTGATCGTCGGGCACAGTTACACGAATCGAATGATCCTCAGCGTCGTCTTGGGCCTGACGACTGACCAGTTGCAGTCGTTCGATCAGGCGAACGACGAGCTGTATTTGATCGAGCTCGAATCCGAACGTTCGCCTCGCTTGTGGAAGCTGATTACCGAAGCCACGTTGAAAGACCTATAACTGTCGGCCGGATCCTCGATCCGTGGGTGGACGTCGCGACATTCAACGGCCCGACCGTCATCGGACGATCAGCGAGCTCTCGTCGTCGTCCACATCGGCGAGCTGCACGCGCAGGTTCCCCGGGTTCGTCGCGTAGAGGTACGCGGTGGCCATCGTGATGATCCCCGACCGCACGAGCTTCTCGAGCTCGCCGTCGAAGTGCAGCATGCCGTCCAGCTCCCCGTCCTTCATGGCATCGAGCAGCGACTTGCCTTCTGAATCGCCCTGCTCGAGGTAGTCGCGCGTCCGCATGGTCGCCTTCAACACCTCGAGCACGGCGAGGCGGCCGCCGCCTTTCTTGGGAATCAGGCGTTGCGAGATGAAATATCGGAACGACGAGGCCAGGCGCGTACGGACGGCGTGCTGGTCGCCCGCTTCGAACGTGCCGACGATGCGCTCGACTGTCTGGGCGGCGTCGATCGTATGGAGCGTGGAGAAGACCAGGTGCCCCGTTTCCGCCGCGGTCAACGCAATCTCGATGGTCTCGCGGTCGCGCATCTCGCCAACCAGAATGACCTTCGGCGCCTGCCGCAGTGCCGACCTCAGCGCCAGCGCAAACGTCGGCGTATCGGTGTGCACCTCGCGCTGGTGTACTGTCCCTCTCTTGTGCTTGTGGAGAAACTCGATCGGATCCTCGATGGTGAGGATGTGCTCGGCCCGCGACTCGTTGATGAGGTCGATGAGCGCCGCCAGCGTCGACGACTTCCCCGATCCGGTGGGACCAGTCACGAGCACGATGCCGTTCTTGAGCGCCGCGCAGTCGGCGAGGGACGCGGGAAGGCCCAGATCGGCGAGCGACGGAATCTTCGACGCTATGACCCTCATCACGATCGCGTAGGTGCCCCGCTGGCGGAAGATGTTGACGCGGAACCGGGCCCGTTCGCCGAGTGCGTACGACAGGTCGCAGGCGCCATGCTCCTGGAGGGTCCGAAGCCACGGCACGTTGCCGCCGATCAGATCGCTGGCGATGCGGGCGGTGTCTTCGGGCCGCAGCATGGAAAGCTCGGGAATCACGACGGTCACGAGGTCTCCATGCCGCTCGACCTGCGGGGGCCGCCCCGGAGAGAAGATGAGGTCGCTGATGCCGGTGCCGGCGTCGAGCATGCGTGCGATCAGCGCCGGCGTCGCGATAGAGGCCTGAGAACCGGCCGCGGCGCCAAAAAGCGCCTCGATCAGACTGGCCGCAGTGGCACTCGCGGAAGGGGTGGTCAACATAACGGGCCGATTCTAATCCAAGAGCAGGTAGCCGCAATCACCAACAGCCCACCGGTCACGACGCTGCTGAGGCAACCGGCGAGGGTTCGCGTAGAATCGTCCAGGTTCGCGGAAGCGGCGTTGCCGGGAGGATTGACGTGATGAAGCTTGGGGAGGGAGCCATGAAAGACTTTTCTTGGTCGACGGTGGCCGCACAATTTCGACGCCGACTGGGCTCGTGGGCTTCATCTCCGCTCACGCGAAAGATCCCGCGCGGCCGCCCGATCGGTCTTGCGCTACCTCTCCTCATCGGACGCCGCCGTGTACAAGGCGTGCGGGATGCAGCCGGGCCGCTGAGCGGCCGACGCTTTCTCGGCGAAGGGCAGGCTGCAGGTCTCTTTCGATCCGTCAACCTCGTGCTGGCCTATATGTCCACCGTGGGCCCGCTCCTGCTCAACGCCGCGCGCGAGCGCGCGGCGCGTCAACCCGGACGCGGCCAGCTCCCCATGTTCGTCGAGGTGTCGCACGCCGATCTCGCCTCGCACATGCAGCAGGTCGCCAGACGGATGCTGCTGGTCAATCCATGAAGACATCTTCTAAGGCCATGATCGCGGCAAATGAAGCAAGTTTCTGTCGGCGAGCCTTAGAAGCTGTCTTAGGCGCGGCCGCTTCGGCGGCCGCGCAACTAGTAACGAAGCTTCACCGACCCAGGGACCTCGTTTTTCTCGTCGGTTTGAGGCGGCGCTTCGTTGCACTTCTGCCGATCGTGCTCGTCGCGACGTGCGCGCCGCCGCCCCCGACGGACCACATCCGCGCGTCCGGCCACGTCGAGGCCACGGAAACACGCCTCGCGCCCGATGCGGGCGGGCGCATTCTCACCATGACGGTGAAGGAAGGCGATCGTGTCGAGACCGGCCAGATCATCCTGACGCTCGACCGCCGGGATCTCGAGCTGGCCCTCACACGCGTGCACGCCGACGTGGCGCAGGCTGACGCGCAGCTGCGGCTCGTGCAGGCCGCGGCCCGCGACGAGGATGTCCGGCAGGCCGAATCCCAGATAGCCATTGCTCGCGCGGATGTGTCGGTCGCCCGGTCGGAGCTCGCCTCGGCAGAGCAGGACCTCCGGCGTTTCGAGGCGCTCCTCGAGTCGAACGCCGGCTCGCGGAAGCAGCGCGACGATGCCGAGACGCGGCGGAACATCGCAAAAGATCGCACGGCGGCTGCGGAGAGCCGCGTCCGCTCCGCCGAAGAGGCACTCCGGCGTCTTCGCACGGGCGCACGCCGTGAAGAGATCGAGGTCGCCCACGCCAGGGTGGCGGCCGCTTCCGCGCAAGCGGCCGCGCTGGACAAGAATCTCGCCGACACGACCTTCGCGTCTCCCGTCTCTGGCATCGTCACGCAAAAGCTGGTCGAAGTCGGCGAAGTGATCGCCCCGCGCACGCCGACGCTCGTCGTCGTCGATCTGGTGCGGGCGTGGGCCGACGTGTTCGTGCCGGAGCCCGCGGTTCCTCGGATCCGGATCGGGCAATCGGCCACCGTGCATACCGATGCCGGCGGACCGGGACTTGACGGAACGGTGACCTACATCTCGCCGAAAGCCGAGTTCACGCCGCGCAACGTGCAGACGGTCGAGGACCGATCGAAGCTCGTGTATCGAATCCGCGTCTCGGTGGACAACACAGACGGCGTGCTGAAGCAGGGCATGCCGGTCGAAGCCGTCGTGCCGTATCAGCAGTAACGGGATGAGCGACATGACCAGCGGCGACGCCGTCCGGTTCGACCACGTCGGCAAGCGCTACGGCGCCGTGGAAGCCGTGCACGACCTGTCGTTTTCGGTGCGGCCCGGAGAGATGTTCGGGCTGATCGGTCCGGACGGCGCGGGAAAGACCACGTCGATCCGGTTGTTGTGCGGCCTGCTCCGTTCCGACGCCGGCACGATTCGCGTGCTCGGGCGGGACCCGGTGCGAGAGCACCGGGCGATCACGTCGCTGGTTGGGTACCTGTCGCAGCGATTCAGCCTGTACGGCGATCTCAGCGTCGATGAGAACATCGCGTTCTTCGCCGAGATTCATGGCGTTGGCGAGTACCGTGCGCGCCGGGATCGACTGCTCGATATGACGCAGCTCACCCCGTTCCGATCGCGGCTGGCCGGTCGATTGTCGGGCGGCATGAAGCAGAAGCTGGCGCTCGCCTGCACCCTTGTGCACGAGCCGCGGGTGGTGGTCCTCGACGAGCCGACGACAGGCGTCGATCCCGTGTCGCGCCGGGAATTTTGGAAACTGCTGTCTCAGTTTCTCGCGGCTGGGATCACGGTGCTGATGTCCACGCCGTACCTGGATGAAGCGGAGCGGTGTACCCGTGTCGCGCTCCTGCACGAAGGGCGGTTGCTCGCCCTCGACGAGCCGGGCCGCCTGCGCGGCAGCCTGCCGGGCACGTGGCTGGAGCTCATCACGCCCTCGGCTCGGGAGGCCACGGGGAAGCTGCCGTTTCGCGCGCAGGTGTTTGGCGACCGCCTGCATCTCTGGCTCGACGAAACCGACGAGGCGGCGGCGATACGCCAGGTCCGCGACGCGGCCGCCGCGCACGGCGTGTCCGTCACCGATCTTCGACCCATCACTCCCTCGCTCGAAGACGTCTTCATTGCCAAACTAGGGACCCATCCATGAATAACCGTGCCACTTATTCATGGACGGGTCCTAACAGGAATGCATGCATGACGCGCGACTCTATCGGCCATCTCGTCCGCCGTTTCATTCTTCTCTCCGCCGCCGTGCTGGCGCTCGATGCGCCGGGCGTATTGGCGCAAGCGTCGCGCGTCCGCCTGACGCTCGCCGACGCAGTGGCTCGCGCTTTCGAGGCGAGTCATCGCTTGGCCGAGGTCCGCGCTCGCCGGACCGGTGCCGAGGCGACCGTTCGGCTGCGCCAGATCGCCGAGCGGCCAACGGCGTCCGCCAGCGCGGGATACTCGCGGACGAACCACGTCGACGAGTTCGGCGTCCCGCAACCGAACGGCGGCTTCCGGACGATCTATCCGGACATCCCCGACAACGTCGTCACACGCCTCGCGTTTCAGTGGCCCATCTACACGTCGGGCCGGGCGGACGCGCTCGAGCGCGCCGCGGCGGCCGAGGCGAGCGCGATTGGGTCCGACCTCGATGCGGCTCGCGCGGATTTGCGTCTGGAAACCGTGCGTGCGTACTGGGCCGTGGCCACGGCGACGGAAGCCGTTCGTGTGCTGCAGCAATCCTTGGCGCGGGCAGCAGCACAGGTGAACGACGCGCGCCGCCGTCTGGAGGTGGGGCTGGTCCCGCCCAACGAGGTGCGGAGCTTCGAAGCGCAGCGCTCGAACGAACAGCTGCAGCTCATCGAAGCTCGCAATCGGTACGAATCCTCGCTCATCGATCTCCGCCGCCTGATCGGCGCCGACCCCGAGGCGCCGATCGAGCTGGCCGACGACCTCGCGGCGCCCGGCACGTTCACGCCGGCTTCCCCGGGGATGTCCACGGCGCTCGTCGATGAAGCGCTGAAACAGCGCCCCGAGCGCCAGGCGCTCACCTTCCGAATCAGCGGCGCTGAAGCACGCGAGCGCGCCGCGGCGGCCGGGAAGAAGCCGACGCTCGGCTTCACCGGCGGCCTGGACTACGCCAATCCCAACGTGCGGATTTTTCCCCGGACGGGCGAATGGCGCACGTCGTGGGATCTTTCGGTGAACGTCAGCTGGCCGATCTTCGACGCGGGACGAACGAAGGCCGAGGTGGCGGAGGCGCACGCCGCCGTCGCCGCGGCACGCGAACGGCTGTTGGACCTCGACACGATGGTCGCCACCGACGTTCGCCAGCGCACCCTGGACCTGCGGTCGAGCGAAGCCGCCGTTTCCGCGGCCGAAGACGGCGTGAGCGCCGCGGCCGAGGCCCGGCGCGTCGTGGGAGAGCGATTCGCGGTTGGCGCGGCCGCTCCCACCGACGTGCTGATCGCGCAGGAGGCGTTGCTCGACGCGCAGCTTGCGCGCGCCCGCGCGCTGGCCAACGTTCGCCTGGCCGAAGCGCGCCTGGAGCGCAGCCTGGGGAGAAACTGACGTGTCCGCCATCGACGTGCGCGGCCTCACGCGGCGCTTCGGCTCCTTTGTCGCTGTCAACGACCTGTCCTTCTCCGTCCAACCTGGCGAAGTCTTCGGCTTCCTCGGTGCCAACGGCGCCGGCAAGTCGACGACGATTCGCATGCTGTGCGGCCTGCTGCGACCCACGAGCGGCACCGCCCACGTCGGCGGACTGGACGTCGGCAAGGATCCCGAGGGCGTGAAGCGCCGCATCGGCTACATGTCGCAGAAGTTTTCGCTCTACGAGCTGCTGACCGTGGACCAGAACATCCGGTTCTGGGGCGGCATCTACGGTCTCGGTGGCGAACGGTTCGAGGCGCGTCGTCGTTTTGTGCTGGCGATGGCCGGTCTCGAGGGCCGGGAGAAGATGCTGACCAAACAGCTGCCTGGCGGCTGGCGCCAGCGCCTCGCCCTCGGGTGCGCGATCCTGCACGAGCCGAACATCATTTTTCTGGACGAGCCGACGGGCGGCGTGGACCCGCTGTCGCGGCGCCGATTCTGGGATCTCATCGGCGAGCTCGCCCGCGGCGGCGTCACGGTGATGGTCACCACCCATTACATGGATGAAGCCGAGCATTGCCACCGCATCGCCATCATCCAGGCAGGGAAGCTCGCCGCTCTTGGCACGGCTGCCGAGCTGAAGCAGACGTTTGCGGATCGGCCGATCGTCGAAGTGCACGCCGCCGAGCCGGTGGCGGCGATGGCGGCGCTCGATCGGCTGCCGCAGGTGGAGAAAACCAGCATCTTCGGGACCGCCGTCCACGCCGTGCTTCGATCTCCGGACGTGTCGGTGCCGGCTCTGTCCGATGCGCTCACCCGCGAAGGCATCGGCGTTCGCGCCATCGCACGTGTGACGCCGTCGCTCGAGGACGTGTTTCTGGACGTCGTGGAGCGAGCCGGAGACGCCGCGTGATTGCCAAGACTCTGGCCGTGGGTCGCAAAGAGCTTCAGCAGATCGCGCGCGACACGCCGACGCTGCTCATTCTGCTCTTCATTCCGGCGTTCTTCCTGCTGCTGTACGGCTACGCGCTCAACTTCGACATCCGCAACGTGAGCCTCGCGGTACAGGACGGCGATCGGAGCACTGAGAGCCGGGAGCTGGTCTCCGCGTTCGTCAACTCCGGGTACTTCCGTCTGGTCGGGTATGTGGACTCGGACGCCGACGTGTCGGCGCTGGTCGATCGAAACGAGGCGCGCGCCACGCTCGTCGTTCCGTCCTCGTTCGAACGCCGCCTCCGGTCCGGCCTTCCCGCGACGGTGCAGCTGATTGTCGACGGCGACAACGCCAACACGGCCTCCACGGTCTCTGGCTACGCGCGATCGATCGTGGCGGAGTTCGGAGGCGTGTCGATGCTTCCCGTGACGCTCGAACCACGCATCTGGTACAACCCTCAGCTCCGCAGCACGCTCTTCCTCGTACCCGGCCTGATCGCCTATATCTCGATGATCACAGCGGTCGTCTCCACGGCGCTTTCCGTCGTCGGCGAGAAAGAGCGGGGCACGATGGAGCAGATTCGGATGTCGCCGGTGCATCCGCTGTCGTACGTGCTCGGGAAGACGCTGCCGTATCTCGGCATCTCGTTCGCGGCCGCGCTGCTCGTCATCCTGGCGTCGATGGTGCTCTTCGACCTGCCCATGCGCGGATCGTGGTGGCTGCTGTGCCTGGCCATTGGTCTGTTCCTGGTCGGCGCGCAGGCGCAGGGACTGCTGATTTCCACGATGGCCGAATCGCAGCAGGTGGCGTTTCAGGTCGCGCTTCTATCGTCGTTCTTGCCGACGTTCATTCTGTCCGGCTTCATCTTTCCGATCACCAGCATGCCGCCCGTGGTTCAGGCTGTGACCTACGTCGTGCCGGCGAGGTATTTTCTCGTGGCGCTACGTGCAATCGTGCTGAAAGGCGCCGGCATCGATGCGTTCTGGCACGACCTGGTGGCCCTCGCCCTGTTTGCGACGATCACTCTCGGGCTGGCAGCCGTGCGCCTCAGCCGGGAGTGGTCCTGATGCGGCGAGTGCTCCACCTGGTTCGGAAGGAGCTTCTCGAGCTCCGCCAGGATCCGCGGCTCTTTGGCGTCGTGATCTTGGCGCCGATCGTTCAGCTCACGGTGCTCGGCTACGCCGCCACGACCGACGTCAAGGACATTCCGATTGCTATCGTCGACGCCGATCGATCGGCCGAGAGCGGCCGGCTCGTCGCCCGCTTCGAGGCCTCGGACAACTTCACGATCGCGGCGCTGCTCGATGCCACGACCGAGATCGATCCGTGGCTCGACAGGGGGGACGCGTGGATGGCGCTCACGATTCCCCCGGACTATGGGTCGCGCGTGGCGTCGGGGGAACCCGTGACGCTTCAGGTGGCGGTAGACGGCACCGATTCCAATTCGACGACGGTGGCGCTCGGTTACGCCAGCGCGCTCGTGAGCGGGTACGCGCAGGACCTCCTGGCGGCCCTGGCGCCCGCGTCGGGCGCGCCGCGCCGCGAGGTGAACGCGGAGATTCGCGTCTGGTTCAACCCGCGTCTGGTGAGTCGAGACTTCATGATTCCCGGCATCATGGCACTCCTTCTGCTCGTCGTGACCACCAACCTGTCGGCGATGGCGATCGTCCGCGAGAAAGAGCTCGGAACGCTCGAGCAGTTGAACGTGACGCCGCTCGCGCGCTGGGAGCTCGTCGCCGGCAAGCTGCTGCCTTACGGGCTGATCGGCATCGTGGACGTCGTGCTGGTGCTGATTGTCGCGATTGCCTGGTTCGAGGTGCCGATGCGCGGCAGCATCCCGCTCGTCTTCGGCATGAGCCTCGTCTACCTGCTGGGCACGCTGGGGCTGGGGTTGTTCATCTCGACGATTGCCAACACTCAGCAGCAGGCGATGATGGCTGCGACGTTCTTCTTCCTGACGCCGATGATCTATCTCTCGGGATTCGTGTTTCCGATTGAGAACATGCCGGCCTGGATCCAGCCTGTCACGTATCTCATTCCGCTCAGGTACTTCCTCGTGATCATCCGCGGGATTTTTCTCAAGGGCGTCGGGCTCGAGACGCTCTGGCCGCAGGCCCTGGCGCTCCTCGGCTGGGGCCTCGCCGTGCTTGTGCTGGCGACGCTGCGCTCGTCGAAGCGCCTGGGGTAATTCGGGTCTGACCCCACCAGTAATTGTTTACCGCTCATCGACTCGAAGGCGGTAAACAATTACAATTACCATCACCGTATGAAATTCACACGATCAGCGGCGATCACGGTGGCCGCGACTCTCGCGTTCGCGGGCGCGCACGGCGTCGTCTCGCGCGCCCAATCGAGCCCGCCGCTTCCCGAGCCGTATCGTCTCGCGGAAGACTGGCCGACGCTCCCGCAGAGCATGAACGGCGGCAAATGGGGCGAGCTCATCCGCGTGGCGCTCGATCCGCGGGGCGACATCTGGGTGTTCCATCGGTGCTTCGGCACCGAACCCGCCGGCTCGGCCACCTGCATCGGCCGCGACAACGACCCGCCGATTCTGAAGTTCGATCCGTCGGGCAAGCTGCTCGCGAGCTTCGGGAAGGCCATGTTCGCGTTTCCTCACGGGTTCACCGTCGATGACGAGGGGAACATCTGGGCCAGCGACGCGAACGGCCGGGAGACGGTGCTCGGCATGTCCACGCAGGGACGGGGCCAGCAGGTGTTCAAGTTCAGTCCGACCGGCCAGCTGTTGATGACCCTCGGCAAGGCCGGAGTGGCCGGAAACGGCCCCGACACCTTCGATCAACCAACCGGCGTCGTCGTCGCTCGAAACGGCGACGTCTTCGTGGCCGATGGGCACGGCAGAAACAACCGCGTGGTGAAGTTTTCGAAGGACGGCCGGTTCGTCAAGGCCTGGGGTCACACGGGAGCGGGTCCTGGCGAGCTGAACCAGCCGCACGACATCGCGCTCGATTCGCGAGGCCGTGTCTTCGTGGCCGACCGTTCCAACAACCGGCTCTCGATCTTCGATCAGGACGGCACCTTTCTCGACGAGTGGAAGCAGTTCGGCCGGCCGAGCGCGGTGTTCATCGCCAAGGACGACACCATTTACGTGAGCGACTCGTATTCGAACGCGACGCTCAACCCGGGCAGGAGGCGAGGCATCTACGTCGGCAGCGCCAAAGACGGCAAGGTGACGGCCTTCATTCCCGACCCTGATGCCGCGCGGCAGGAGCAGCTGACGATTTCCGGCGCCTCGGGCATCGCAGCCGACGACATGGGTACGGTGTACGCGGCCGACGTGGGCCCGCACAAGCTGAGGAAGTACGTTCGTGTCGGTCCGCGGTGAAGCTGGGCCTGCGTCCGAGGACCGCGTCCGTGCGCGTGTGAGCGGTCTGGCGCGCTGGCTTGCCACCCTCGCGTTCTGACCGCGGGCCTTCCGCTCGTCGCGGATCGAGCAACCGCCTCGTATCAGGCGCCTCTGCGCGTTCCGGCGGGATCCGCGATCACCTATTTCATCGCGGAAGGCGCGAAGCCCACGGGATTTCGCCCTTCCGACCGCGAGCTCGCGCGCTGGGCGCTCGACGCCTGGCGGGGCAGCGCGGCGAACGGGCTTCGCTTCGAGCCGGCCATCGAATCGGACGCGCTCGTCCGTCTCTACTGGGCGAGTCCCAACGGCGGCGAGTACGGCGAGACGCGGCCGCTCGTGGTGGCGGGGCGTCTTGGAGCCGCCGTTTTCATACGCCCCGACATGGCATCCCTTGGTGAAGAGATCGCCGAACGGGCCGCCGTGGATCCGCTTCTGCGCGAGACCATCGTCTACCTGACGTGTCTGCACGAGCTCGGCCACGCGCTGGGACTGCAGCACACGAGCGATTTCCGCGACATCATGTACTTCTTCGGCTACGGCGGCGACATCGTCGAGTACTTCAGCCGGTACCGGCGGCAGCTTCGATCCAGGGACGACATCGCCAGGGCGTCAGGTCTGTCGGAGGGTGACGTGCGGCGGCTGAGGGGCCTGTACGCCCCGGCGCAGTGACCACGGTTTGCCGCATTCGACCCTCTTCACGCCGACCCCGGCTCACGGATCTTGTCCGACGCATCGAGATTCCGGGCGCGTGAGGCTCACCTGATGACTCTGTTTGTCCGAAATCGTCGGCGTGCTCGTCGCCTGTGGAGATCGTTGACGCGGGGTGTTCTGTTTCGTACATTCATGCCATGGCCACGCTGAGTATTGAACTGCCGCCGCACGCGCAGCAGGTTGACTGCAACCTACGGCGGTGGGCCGAGCTCATGGCCGACCCGGAGCTGACGAGATTCGAAGGCCGGATCGAAACCGACCGTCACGGACATGTGCTCATGAGCCCGCCGCCAGCCCCGAACCACGGGGCGTTGCAGTCCGAAATCGCGTATCACCTGCGGTCCCTTTCGAGCGAGGGACGCGTCATCACGGAGTGCCCCGTTTCGACCTCCGATGGCGTCAAGGCTGCCGACGTCGCATGGGCCTCGCCTGCGTGCGTCGCCGAGCTGGCCGACGGCGTCTGCTTTCCACGCGCCCCCGAAATCTGCGTCGAGGTCCTTTCGCCGCGCAACACCGCCGCTGAAATGCTGGAGAAGAAAGCTCTGTATTTCGATGCAGGAGCCCGCGAAGTCTGGTTCTGTGCAGACTCGGGCTCCATGCGCTTCTACCTCGCGGGCAGCGGCGCTGAGGCACCGGGTTCAGCTCTGTTTCCCACGTTCCCCGGGCGAATCCATCCGCGTTGAGATGATCTGAGGACGGCACGCGTCTCGAAGCACTGGGGACCGGGGCCGGCCGTGTGCCATGGCGGTTCGACACCACGCTGCAGAACCCCGGTCTGAAGTCAAAAGTCGAGGGCGCTGCTCCAGTCCACGATGACGTTGAGCTTCCGCGCATCGGCCGGATCGACGCTGGCCATCAGGAACCGCTGGCCGTCCGGCGACACCGTATATTGATTTCGCACGGCGAAAAACGGTGACTCGACGAGCGGGATTCTGAAGAGCGGCGTGGGGACGCCCGCGCGGAAGGCAGGCTCGGCCTCCACGGCCACCGACATCAGCGTTCCATTGAGATCCAGATAGAACAGCTCGCGGCCATCCGCGCGCCACATCGGCTGCGCGCCTCCTTGGGTGGAAATGGTCCACCGCCCCGCCGCGGGCGGTATCGGTCTCACATACACTTCCGTTCGTTCGGTCTCGTCCGACGCGTATGCGATCCAGCGGCCGTTCGGTGAAAACCGGGCCTGATGTTCGTGCGCCGGTGTCCGCAAGAACGGCGCCGGCCGGTCAGGCTGCGCGATGTCGAGCATCCAGATGTCTCCAAACGTGCCGCCGCCGAAACCGGCGTAAAGGATCCGCCGGCCATCGCGCGACCAGTCGGTCGGATACATGCTGGCGCGCTCCACGCCTGAGCTCAGCAGCTGACGCGCGGCCCCGCCGGGGCTCACTTCGTACAAGGACTGGCCATCGCCCCGGCCGAAGACCACGCGGCTCCCGTCGGGAGACCACACCGCATCCGAAGACCGGCTGGCTCCGGTGGTCAGCAGCGAGCCCGCCCCGCGCCGATCGAAGATCCAGAGGTCGTCGCGACCACTGATGTCCGTCCGCTCGACGACGATCGTCTCGCCGTCAGGCGCAAGCGCCGGGTGTTTGAATGGCGCGTCCGACGCAACAGTGTTGAGGCGGCCGCCGCGCCGATCCAGCCACTCGAGCGTCGTGCGACGCACCTCTGACCCGAACACCACTACGCTCGAGTTGCCGTCGAACGACCAGGCGCCATAGGGCGAGACACCTTCGGCCAGGACCGTCTGCGGTCCCACGGGCTGCAGGCTGCGCGATTCGACCCGCTGCGCCAGGATCGCGCCGTTGCGAAGGAACAGCAGACGACCGTCTGCCGTTACAACGGGCGTTGAATCGGCGGCAAACAATGTCTGTGTGGCGCCTTCTTCAATTGAACCCACCGCGACCGAACGCGTCTCGTTCTCGCCCACGACGCTGTACATGAAGCGTCGCCCATCGGGCAAGAATCTCGGCCAGATGTGGCCTTGCTCGCCACGCGCGCTGTCCGGCGTGGTCACCGCGGCTGGCGTGCCACCAGATGCCGCGACACGCTGGATGCCGCCGCCGAAGATCGTCGAAAACAGGATCACGTCGTTTCCGTTCCACGTTCCGCCAATTGACTGCAGCCCGGGAGCATCGCAGATCGTTTCCACGGGCCCCCCCTCCACGCGGACTCTCTTCAGCTGGCCCCGGGCGAAGAACGCCAGGGACGCGCCATCCGGAGACCAAAATGGAGCAATGGCCGATTCCGTGCCCGGAATAGCCCTGGCCTGCGGTTCGCGCAGCCTCCGAACCCAGATGCGCGTCAGTTCCGTGGTTCGCGCGGCAACGAAGGCGATGGCGTCGCCGTCCGGCGCCACCATCCCGCCTCCGGGAGCCTTGATGACACCGGCGGGCAGATCGATGACAAATCTTACGGGTCCACGGGGATCGGTTGACTTGGGTCCTGCGAGAACCCAGCTCAATACAGCGGCCACAGCGATCGCGCCGCCCGCCGCCGCAACGGCGAGGCTCGGCCACGACCGAACTGGTGAAGGCGTCCGCGACGGCTCGTGCCCGGCGGTTGACAGCTGACTGGGCTCGAGACCGGCATCGCCGATGTCACGCAGGCGCTGGCGAGGATCTTTCTGCAGACACCGATGCAGCAGCTCGATGATCCGCGGTGGCGTGGACGAGGGCAGCGCGGTCCACTCCGGCTCCTTGGTCATCACCGCCACCAAAGTGTCCGTGATCGTCTCGTCCGCAAACGCCTGCCGCCCCGTCAGCATCTCGAACAGGACGCACCCAAACGCCCAGATGTCGGCGCGCTTGTCGACCGGTTTTCCCTGTGCCTGCTCAGGCGCCATGTACGCCGCCGTGCCGACGATGACGCCGAGCCGGCTCGCCATCGCGGTCATCGTCGGCGACACCGACGGATCGCTGGCCTCGTCGGCCAACGCCTTCGCCAGGCCGAAGTCGAGCACTTTCACGCGGCCTTCCAGCGTGATCTTGATGTTCGCCGGCTTCAAGTCGCGATGGGCGATCCTTTTCTCGTGCGCGGCTTCGAGCCCATCGCCAATCTGCCGGGCGATCGTCAACGCTTCGTCGATCGGCAACGGCCCCGCGCTCAGCCGCTCCGCCAGCGTCGGGCCTTCGACGAGCTCGAGGACGAGCGCGGTGATGGCCGGCCGCCCTGAGTCTGTCGAAGCGCTCTCCTCGAGCCCGTGGATCGCCGCGATGTTGGGGTGGTTCAGCGTCGCCAGGACGTGCGCTTCCCGCGTGAACCGGGCCACGCGCTCCGGGTCGGCAGCGACCGCTGACGGCAGTACCTTGATCGCCACATCCCGCCGCAGCTTCGTGTCGCGCGCGCGGTAGACCTCGCCCATCCCGCCGGCGCCCAGTGTGCCGACGATTTCGAAGGAGCCGAGACGATCACCGATCGTTAGCATCGGCGGCCGTGATTATAGCGTGCGTGCGGCAGCCCGATTGGTTGGGGGCCTCGCGCCGCTGAAGGGTCGACCGCTGGCGAGCGTCTTTTGAAGAGCACGATGCCCAAGGCCATTACACGCGGATCAACGGCGCCGCCGGATCGAGCCGCCGGATGTCGTCGGGATCGGCGGTCGCAATCCGGTGGCCGCGCGCACGGGCGCACAGGACCACCGACGCGTCGATGACATCGGTCGTGCCCCTGATGCCACACAGTTGCCCGGCTGCGCGCGCTCGGTGATCGTCGAGCGTTTCGATCTCGACTTCGTCCGCGCCCAGCAGCCGTGCCAGTCGCGCCTGTCGGCGCCCATCACGCCACACCTGCCCCACGACCCCGGCCGGCACCGCCAGCGAGTAGCCGTGCTCGAGCGCGCGGGCGATCAACGCAACGAGACGTCGGTCGTTGCGCTCGAAGGCGATGAGCGCGCCAGCATCGAGGGTCAACCCCGCCATCCCTTTACCGTCTCCGCCTCTTCGTCAACGAGACGCCGAGCGCCCGGTCGGCTGCACGGCGTTCAGCTGACGTGAGGGGGCCACCCGATTCGGCAAGCATCTGGTCGAGCAACGCCGCGAGCTCGTCCAGTTTGGCCTTTTCTTCCAGCGCCGACGCGACGTACGCGCTCACGCTGGCAGCGCGGCCCTCGCGGACCGCCC
>MEKT01000231.1 GCA_001767435.1 Acidobacteria bacterium RIFCSPLOWO2_02_FULL_65_29
GAACGGGTCCACAAATGCGCGCTCCTCCGCCTGAAGTGATATTTCACCGTTACTTTCATAGCCCCATCCCAGTAGTTGGCGATGAACGACCGAAGGCCCTAGGTCTGCTGGAAGTCGGAGCGGCAACCGAAGTCGCTCAGGACTCGATTCTCTTGTCTTGTTTCGTTGTCGCCATCGCAGGGTTCATGTTTGTCCGGAGACCTCAAGCGTTGAATGCGGCGACCGCCTACACGATGACACACCCGGCGCAGGCGCTGCGTTTGCGTTTACTTCTGGAATCCGCGAAGCTTTGGTCCAGAGACTACCGACAGAACCTGACCGACGACATTTCAGCTGAACGATTCCGCCCAATCATGCGCGCCGTTGCGGTAGCAACCTGGGGTATGAATGGCGGCACCGATTGGACCGATCAGATCGCTTTTCTCGTATCCGACACCGGCGACGAATACGCGCGAAGATTGATCGATAGCCGCAACGCAAGCGTTCAGGCCATGGGCCTTGATGCGCCGGAACGAGTCGGCAGAGCCCACTACCGTTGGGGACGCAGATCCCGACTTCTGTTATCGATTTCCAATCAGTTCGAAAAAGCACGCCGGAGGTTCGTCCAGTACCTCACCGGGCGCGATAGCTAGGAGGCCGGCGAGCATTTGAAAATGATTCAGACCGTCGTCGTTGGCCCACGTGGGCCAATCAAACGCGAGCGCATCTCCGAAGGCGCACACGTCGTAAGTCGTTGACAGGGCTGGTGCCGGGGGTGGGGGACGATCCCACACGGCCCTTTCGGGCCACAGGATTTTAAGTCCTGTGCGTCTGCCAGTTCCGCCACCCCGGCATGGAGTGTCAAGTATTGCACGCGCACGCACTTGCCGTCGTCATCGTCTTTGATGCGATCACGCCTTGCGGCTTATCTGCGGGCCACGACGTGGCGAAGGCGGAGATCGATCCTGAGCGAAGTCTAATCGTCCACCAAAGGGAATACCTGCGGCTCTTGGGCCAAGATGAAGGCTTCCTGAATTGCGTACAGCGATGCCATATAGCGCATCAGCCTGCCATCATTTGATGCGGTATACAGCATCAGAGGGCGCCTCAAAAGACGAATACATTTTTGCTCTCAAAAGGGCCGACCAAGGTGATTGCGACGGGTGTGAGACTCTTCGAATCTCGACTCCGCCCCAGTGCGTCCCGGCGCACTCAGCACACTGCTAAGATGTAGGTTGGAACCCGCCATGTTCGAAGCCGCCGAATTGGGCCAGAAACTCTCCCGACCGGAATACGAGGCCGAGTTGCTCAAGCTGCGGTCGAAGCTCCTGAAGGCGCACCTGGAGCTGCGGGCCCAGAAATTCCAGGTCATCGTCATTGTCTCGGGTGCCGACGGCGCAGGCAAAGGGGAGGCGGTGCACCGCCTGAATGAGTGGCTCGATCCGCGCGGCGTGCAGACCCACGCGTTTTGGGAGGCGAGCGACGAGGAGCGCGAGCGGCCACCCCACTGGCGTTTCTGGCGCGCGATGCCGGGTCACGGACGCATCGGCATCTTTTTCGGATCGTGGTATACGGCGCCGATCATCCGATACGTCTACGGCGAGATCAAGCGCACCGCCCTCGACGCCGAGCTCAATCGCATCGTGGCCCTCGAGAAGATGCTCACCGACGACCGCACGTTGATCGTGAAGCTGTGGCTTCACCTGTCGAAGAAGGCGCAGAAGAAAGCGCTCCGGAAACTTGACAAGGCGGGCCGCCTGGGCCCTGACGACTGGAAGCATTTCAAACTCTACGAGACGTTCACCAGGATTTCCGAGCGCGCGCTCCGCCACACGGATTCCGGCCATGCGCCCTGGCATGTGATCGAGGCCGCCGACCGCCGCTTTCGCGAACTGACGATTGGTCGCATCCTGCTCGCGGCGCTCGAGGGCCGGCTGGCAGCCGCCTCCGCCAAGTCCACGGTGAAGGCCACTACCCCACCCCAGCCCGCGCGTGCGGCGGCCCGCTCGGGGAAGAAGGCGCCGGCCAGAAAAGACGACTCGATACTCGACCACGTGAATCTCGCGCAGCGGCTCACCGAAGCCGAGTATGCGCGGGAGCTCGAGGAGCAGCAGACAAAACTCAACCGACTCGCCTGGGTCGCGCGCAAGAAGAAGCGTTCGATGGTGATGGTCTTCGAAGGCTGGGATGCCGCGGGCAAGGGCAGCGCCATCCGGCGGGTGACGCAGGCGATGGATCCGCGGCTCTACCGCGTCGTCGGCTTTGCGGCGCCCACCGATGAGGAGCGCGCGCAACACTACCTCTGGCGTTTCTGGCGTCATCTGCCGCGCGCCGGCCATACGACAATTTTCGACCGTTCCTGGTATGGGCGTGTGCTCGTCGAGCGGGTGGAGGGGTTTGCCGCGGCGCCGGAATGGAGCCGGGCGTACCACGAGATCAACCAATTTGAAGAGCAGCTCACCGACCACGGCATCGTGGTGAACAAGTTCTGGCTGCAGATCGGCCGGGCCGAGCAATTGCGCCGGTTCACGGAACGCCAGCGGGTTGCCTACAAACAATACAAAATCACCGAGGAGGACTGGCGCAACCGGGAGAAGTGGGACGCCTATCAGGGCGCCGTGGATGAGATGGTGGCGCGTTGCAGTACCGAGTTTGCGCGGTGGACGCTGGTGGCGGCCAATGACAAGAGGTTCGCCCGCGTGCAGATTTTGAAAACGGTGGTCGATCGCCTCGAGGCCGTGCTCTGAGCACCGCGTCGTCATAACGCCGCGGGCAATCGCGACCGGTCACTCCCATGCCTGCTGAACCAGCCCGTTCGGCCGCCTCACGGCCCGACAGCCTCGCCGGTGATGCGTGGGGTGGGTTTGCGGCAATGCTCGTCGCGCTGCCGTCCTCAATCGCATACGGCGTGGCGGTCTATTCGCTCCTCGGTGCGGACTATGTCGCACGCGGCGTGCTCGCTGGCATTCTCGGCGCCATTGCGCTAGGGCTGATCACGGCGGCGGTCGGCGGAGCCCCCCGGCTCATCTCCGCGCCCTCCGCACCGGCGGCGGCGGTGCTCGCCTCGTTGATCGGCGAATCGGTGGGTGGGGCGCGCGGTGCGGCGGCGCCGGATCGGCTCGTCGTGGAGTTGATGCTGCTGGCACTGCTCGCTGGAAGCCTGCAGAGCGTGTACGGCCTGCTCGGTGGCGGGCGGCTGATCAAATACATCCCTTACCAGGTCGTTTCCGGCTACCTGAGCGCGGTCGGCGTGATGATTGTTCTCAGCCAGCTGCCGAAGTTTTTGGGCCTCGCGAACGGGGTGTCACTCGGCGCGGGAGTCGCCTCGCCTGCTCTCTGGCAATGGCCCGCCGTGATCGTGGGCGGCGCGACCATCGCGAGCGTGCTGCTCGCGCCAAAGCTCACCAAGGCCGTTCCAGCCCCCATCATCGGCCTGTTCGCCGGCGTCGGCGTGTACTTTCTCGCGGCGCTCTGGCGGCCGGAGCTGCTCCAGCTCGAGCACAACACACTGGTGATCGGTCCCGTCGGGGGCGGCGTGAGCGCCATCGTCGCCAGCGCCACTGGCCCGTGGTCCACGGTCGCCGGCATTCAGTGGGCCGATTTGAAAGCGCTCGCGGTGCCGGCGCTGACCCTTTCGGTGCTGCTGTCGGTCGATACCTTGAAGACCTGCGTCGTCGTCGACACGCTCACGAGGAGCCGCCACCACTCCAACCGCACGCTGCTCGGCCAGGGCGCCGGGAACTTTGCCTCGGCGCTCATCGGCGGCATGCCCGGATCCGGCACGATGGGCGCGACGCTGGTGAACCTCGAAGGCGGCGGACGCACGCGCCTGTCCGGCCTGATCGAGGGCGTGTGTGTGCTCGGAGCGTTTCTGGTGTTTGGGAGCGGGATCGCCTGGGTGCCAGTCGCCGCGCTGGCCGGCATCCTGCTCGTGGTCGCGGCCCGGATGTTCGATTGGGGCAGCTTTCAATTGCTGCGGCAGACATCCACGATGCTGGATTTTTGCGTCATCGCCACGGTCGTCATCGTGGCGGTGGCCTCGAACCTGATCGCGGCCGCCGGCGCGGGCGTGGCGCTGGCCATCGTGCTCTTCATCCGCGAGCAGATTCTCGGCTCCGTCATCCGCCGCAAGGTATCCGGCGACAACATATCATCCAAGCAGCACCGCCTGCCGGCAGAACAGGACCTGCTGCAGCGCCACGGTGCGCAAACGACCGTCTGCGAATTGCAAGGCAGCCTGTTTTTCGGCACCACGGATCAATTGTTCAACGAGCTCGAACACGACTTGAAGCGGTGCCGCTACCTGATCCTCGACTTGCGCCGCGTGCGGTCGGTGGATTTCACCGCCGCGCACATGCTCGAGCAATTCGAGGCGATGCTGTCCGAACGGGACGGGTTCCTGATCTTCAGCCGGCTGCCAGCCAACCTGCCGAGCGGGCAGAACCTCGAGGCGTATTTCACACACGTCGGCGTGATGCACGCGACGAACAACGTGCGCACATTCGAGACGCTCGACGATGCGCTCCAATGGGTCGAAGATCGCGTTCTCGCGGTGGAGCAGCGCGCGCCCGCGGGCGAGGACGCCCCGCTGGCCCTGGCAGAGTTCGACCTGGTCCGGGAATTCGAGGCCGACCAGACGCTTGCCGCGCTCGCTGCGTGCGCCGTCGAACGATCGTTCGCGGCGGGCGAGACGATTTTCAAGGCGGGCGACGCGGGTGACGAGCTCTTCCTCATTCGCCGCGGGATCGTTCGCATCGTGCTGCCGATCACTGCCGGCAATTACCATAACCTGGCGTCGTTCGGGCGGGGGGATTTTTTTGGTGAAATGGCGTTTCTCGATCACGACGCCCGTTCAGCCGATGCGGTGGCCACGACGGCCACCGATCTGTTTGGCATTTCCCGCGTGCGGTTCAACGAGGTGTCCCGGAGCAACCCGAAGGTCGGCGTCAAGACGTTTGGCCGACTGGCGCGCGCGTTGGCCATTCGATTGCGGCACACGGACGCGGAAGTGCGCGCGCTCTACGAGTCGTGAAACGATCACCTGCCGATTCGCTCGACACCCTCGTCGCAAAGTGACGCGGCGCAACCGACACGGAGAGTGTGACTGGCAGGCTCAATCTTCCTTCCACGGGTTGTTCGCGAAGACGGCCAGCTCGGGCCACAGCACACGCCGGGGCATGGCCAGCGCCGCCATGATCGTCGCGGCGATGTCCCCGGCGTGCAGCTTGTTCGGATTGTTGCGCCCGGCCTTGCCTCCGAAATTCGTCTGCACTTCCGACGGGCACACGCACGTGACCCGGATGCCGTGCGGCCGGAGCTCCGCCTGCCAGCACTGACTGATGCCCCTCACCGCCCACTTGCTGGCCCCATAGGGCGTTCCGGTCGCTCCACCCTTCATGCCGGAGGTCGAGGCGATATTCACGATGTCGCCGCGCTGCTGCGACTTCAGGAGCGGCACCACCCGATTCGTGATGTCCACCAGACCGAACACGTTGGTGTCGAACATCTTCTTCATGGCCTCGACGTCCAGGTCTCCAATTTCCGCTCGATAGGCGTATCCGGCGTTGTTGACGAGCACGTCGACGCCGCCCATCCGCTGCCGGCACGCCTCGACAGTCCTGGCGTTGTCGTCGCCCGACGACACGTCCGCGCACAGCCCATGCGCGCCGGTCTTCTGCGCGAGCTTCTCGATCAGCGACTCGTTCCGTCCGGTGAACACCACTTGATGTCCGCCCGCGCGCGCCAGCTCGACGATCGCCGATCCGATCCCCTGGCTGCCGCCGGTGACGAGAAAACGTAATGTCTGCATGGAGGGTTCCCTTCCCTAGCTGCTAGGCCAGAGCCTCCATTCTCTCGCCCACCTTCTTCGCCTTCGCCTTGATCAGGTGAAGCGCTTCGCGGCGACTCATTCCAGAGGCGGTGCCATTCTCCTGCTTCGTCACAAAAACCCTTGCTCAGACTAGCAGTTCGGGCTTGCCCATGTTGTAAAGACTGAGTATATTTACAGCATGACTTCGAGGCTGGTGAACGTCCGGCTCGATGAGGAGCGACTGCGGAAGTCACAGACGCTGCGAGAGAGCGGAGTGACACTGTCCGACCTGGTGCGTGAAGCCATTGACGAGCGATTCGATGAGCTGGCGGGATCGGGAACCGCACGGGACCTCAAAACCGTCATGGAGCGGATCTTCGAGCAGTACCCGGATCCGCCCGATCTCCCACCGCGCGGATACGACGTGCATGACAGGGACGAGGCGCGCCGCGCGATCATCGGGAAGCTTCGACGCGTGCGGTGATGATCCTGATCGACACCACGCCTCTGGTGGCGCTTTGCGATGCCCGCGACTCACGGCATCGAGTTGCGCTGAAGGACTTGGAAGCCCTCGCGTCGGCGAGGCTCGGCGTGTGCGAGGCGGTCCTCATGGAGGCCTGCTTTCATCTGCCGAGCGACGCGCAACGTCACAGACTTCGAGCGGCACTCGATCAGTTGTACATTGCCGCGTTGCCGCGCACCGACGACCGCGGGTTCTGGCTCGACGTGCTCGACTGGCTGTTGACGTATGCGGACCACCAACCCGATTGGGCCGATGGCTGTCTCGCGGTGCTGTCCGGACGCGACGCCAGCCTGAAAGTGTGGACGTACGACCGCGAGTTCCGCACCACGTGGCGACGCCCCGACGGGACCGCGATTCCGATGGCCGTCAGCAGACGCTGAACCCGAGCCCTTGAGCCCGTCGTGGATTGTCCCGGGTGGGCCTCGCGGACGGGACTACTGCCTCTTTCTCGACTCGAGCCGAGGTCGATAGCGCCGCCCATCGACCTCGGCCACCCCCGCGGTTCTTCCACACTTTGGGACCAGTGGAGTGCCCCCGCGGGCGTCAAGCTCGTCGGCCGCCAGTCTTGAACGGGATTCGGCAGCCGCGTCAGCGTGCCCTGTAGCTCTTGCTGAATCCGGTCCGACTGTTCGTGACCGTGAACGCGCCGTCCCGGCCGACCGAGGCCTTGATCCAATGGCCTTGGCACTCGGCGGACTCCTCGAGATTGGCGATCATGTTTTCTGACGTGTTGTGATCCTTGTCGAACAAGGAGAGGTGTCCCTGCCAGATGCCCTCGATGCCAGGCGCCTTGGCGATTCGTTCGTAGTGACCCGTGAGCGCGACTTTTGAGCCGGGCGACGGGCCGCCAAGGCCCTTCCGCGGTCCGTTGTTCACAATCGCGACCTGCGGCCGGATGGCGTAGAGAAACCCCGGCGCTCCTGCGCGGTCGAGTGCCCCGTGGCGGTTCGCTTGCCAGACGGTGACCTCGCCCACTCGGTTGCTCGGGCACGCCAACTCCATCTCTTTTTCCCAATCGAGGTCGGCCAGATCCAGGAATCTGAACCTGCCGTACGTGAAAAGCGCCCCGACCATGAGTTGATTCTCCGGAATGTCCGGCGGCTTGTGTTCCGCCGTGGCACAGAGAGAATTCGGCCGGCCTCCACCGATTGGCTTGGCGAGCAGCTTTCCATTCGAGGCCACCACGTCGACCTGAAGTCCTTTCAGCGGAATCCTGTCCCCGGCGCTCAGGATCGTGCGCTTGCCCGCGCACACGCTCAGGTAGGCATCGCGCCACCGTTGGTTCGCCGGCTCGATGAAGTCTCCGCGATCGAAACAGCTGCCGATCGGCATCATCTTCGCCAGAGCCTGAAGCCCGCCGGCGTGGTCGGCGTGAAAATGACTCAGGACGAAGTAGTCGATTTTCTCGATCCCCGCCTGCCTGGCCGCCGCGAAGATCCGCTTCGCGTCGCGGTCGCCGACTTCCCAGCCTGCGTCGTACAGCAGGGACTCGCCCGACGGCGATACCACCAGCGTGGCGGCGCCCCCCTCGACGTCAACCCAATAGATTTCAAGGTTTCTCGACTGCGCTCGTGCCGTCTCGCCGGACACGAGCCAGAGCGCGATCAGACACATCGACGGGACGATTGACTTCGACATGGGGGCTCCTTCCCTGCTGACACGACGATCACCGCAGAGCTCGCGGAGGCTTCAAAAGTCTAGAAGCTATCCCAAACGCCTGGCGCCACGAAAGCACGAAATCACGAAAAAGAAATAGTTGGGGGTTTTGAGATGCAGCCTAGTAATCGAACAGCCGCGTGAACTTGACCACGAACGAGCGACCCAGCAGCTCGTCCGGCGTGACGGGTGACGTGTCGCGCCTATCGTTATACACGAGGAAGATTCCCGTTCCGCTGCGATTCAGCAGCGCCAGACGGATGTTCGAGGCGATCGTCGAGGTCTGACGATTGTACTGAATGAGACCCTGGAGATTCGCCAGGCTCGTGAACGAATAGCCGATCTTGATCGGGACCAGGTCGTTCTTGAAGCTGCCGGCCGGGAGCGTGACATCGTCGCGGGTCCAACCGATCTCCGAGAGAAGCCGCGCGCCCGCGCGCAGCCCGAGCGTCAGCCGCCATCCATGGTACTCGCCGTCATAGTAGGAGCCGATTCGATGGAGCAGCGACACGTTGACCGGTGCGCTCGGATCCGTGTTGCCCTCGAACGCCCCGATCGTCCATGCGTACTCGCCGGCAGGAATCACCACCCGGCGTCCCAGGATGTCCTCATACACGGTAAACGGTCGTCTCGGCCGATCCTGCTGCGTCTCGAATCTTCCTTCCACAGGTTGTTGGCGAACAGGGCAAGCTCGGGCCACAGCACACGACGTGGCATGTCGAGCGCCGCCATAATGGAAGTTGAGATCTTCAACCTTCGCCGCCCTGCATGTCACGTCCACCATCGATTCGTGAGCTCGAGGGGCTACGCTACCTTGACCGAACACGATCGGATCCCCCTCCCAGCTCGCGCCGAAGGGATTGGCCGCGGCACACAACTCCACCTGGGAGAATTTGCGGGCTGGCTGCAACTTCGCCTGATTCCATCCTGGCCCAGACCTCCGCGATCTGTTTCGCGATCGGCAGCACTTCGTCGATCGGGATCGCGCCACGGGCGATCCGCTGCGACAGATCGTCACCCTCGACGAGTTCCATGACGAGGGCGTGCATGCCGGCCGATTTCTCGAACCCGTAGATCGCGGCGATGTGCGGATGATTCAGTGGACGCGAGCGTCTTTGCCTCGCGCTCGAAACGCGCCAAGCGCTCGGGGTCAGCGGCGAACGCGTCTGGCAGGATCTTGATCGCGACCTGGCGACCCAGCGTCGTGTCCGTCGCCCGGTAGACCTGGCCCATTCCCCCTTCGCCGATCGGGGCGGTGACTTCGTAGATGCCGAGGCGGGTACCGGGACTGAGGGCCAAGTTCTATGGATTATACGGGCGGAGTGGCAATGCGGAGGGATAGGTTATGAAACGCAGTGACTAGCGCGCGGGTGGGTTCAGCCGCGGATCGAGGTCCAGGCTCTCCTGATGCAGGAGCTTGTACTTCCCGACAGCGCGGCTGGCGTCAAAGATCAGATTCCAACTCCGGCGGGAGACGGCGCTCGGAATCGCTACGAAGGCGTGGGCGTCCAACCACTGGTGGCCAAAGTCTTGTTGGGCTGCACTGAAGGCGCACGGATAGAGCCAAAGCTTATTAGGGACGTCCTCCGGTCGGACGACGTGGATCTCATCCCACGGGATCTGCATGGTGGCAGCTGAAAGCACATGGGGAACCGCGTTAAGGGTGTTGAACCCCTTGTGTACAGCAACCTCAAGGATGGCTGTGCCGGGGTCGAGCGAGCAATAGACGGCCGGCACCCCAACCGGGCTCCAGCGGCCGCCCTTTTGGCGCGCGCCTTCACCACTGTCCCAGGTCTTCTCGTCTCGCTGGTCATCGAGCCGCCAGAAGACCGCTGGCCCGGTGTGGCCGGGCAGCGGTGTCATTGATAGACGCCGTGGCGCATTCGCTCGATCACGTCATCGACCAACTGCGCGCCGACGGGGGTCGTCAGCAGGTCAATCGGTCGGCGGTTCTCCAGAGCCATCGCCGGCTCCAACATCCAGTCGACGGCGCGCGCTCTTGACCGGAAGACATCCTCTGCCTTCGCGAACAGCTCGGCGAACTGCCAGACGCGGCCACTCTGTTCAGCGTCCAACAGCTTGCCTGGATCGGTCTTCAGGCGCATGAACGTGCGTATGCTGATGCCAAACACCGGCAGTAGCCTCGGCACGGGAATACCGGCTGGTATCGCCCTGAAGAGCGCGCGTCGCGGGAGACCCGCGTGAAGGGCTTCATGCACCGCGACGGCCGAGCCGACACTCCCCTTTAAGAGCTTCGCCACGCCGAGGATTTTCGCCACCCGATACTCAGACGGCGCGTCAGCGGTCTCAACTGTCGGATTCATCGCCCACTCCCATCGGAAAGTGTCACGTGACACTACATATGATGCCATGTGGCACACCAGGAAATCAATACGGCGACTGCCATCCGGGTCGCCACGGTGCCCGCGCCGTGCCCGACCGTCGAACCACCCCAGTTGCCACTGACTGCCCCCAAGTACACGCCGGTCTTCAGCTGAGCCCGCCAACGACCTTCAGGTATCGGTCCGCCCGAGGCTTTCCGCAGCCCGCGTGTTTTCAGATGCTTCTGAATGCTTCTGGAAGGATTCCGGCGAGAGCTACCTGCCGAGGGTGAACGACGTTTCCGCACCCGGCGACGTGACTTCGCGGTCGGGGAAGGTGACGATCATTCCAGCGGCGGTCCGCGATCCGTCCCGTGCGGCGAAGCCGCCGACGATGATCTCGATCCCGGGCTTGAAATCGGTTCGCTTCAGGCCTCGCCTCTGCATGGCGAGCGGGCTGCCGGTTTCGATCGCCCACTCTTCGGCTCGACCGTCTTCGCCTTTGACGCTCACGTGTATCCACGCGTGTGGATTCGTCCATTCCATCTTCGTGAGGGTTCCCCTCAACGATACCGGTTTGTTCGTGGAGAACTGGGCGATGAGATTGTGATGCGCCAGGACTGGCGCAACGAGGAGAACAAGGAGGGAAACGGCGCCGACAGCCACCATGGTCAGCGTGGTTCTTGTCGTCATGGACCGCCTCTCATTCTCGGAAACGACCGGGACTCCCCTTGATGCTCAGGCACAAGGGGAGTCCGGGCTGCCGTCTACTGTTGCAACGTTTTCAGATAATTGGCGAGCGCTGCGATACGGAGCTGCGCGATGTCCGGGTTCTGTGTGCTCAGCGATCGGAATAAACTTCCCCACATCGGCATGTCGCGAGTGCCGTGCGCCGCCACTTCATCCAACCCCTCGATGAACCGTCTGACCCTGGTGTCGGGGAATGTCCCTTTGTTCCGTGTGCTGATCCGGGTCAGGTCGGCCGGCGCCTTGGTGAGCGCTGCTGCAGCCGGACCATTGCCTTTGGCGTCCTTCCCATGACACACGGCACAGTACGTCGCGAACATCTCCTGGGCATCAGCGGGCGAGGTCGCCGTGATAGGAACCTTTTCGACCTTCTGTTGAGCACTGGCGACGGGGGCCGAAACCGCCAAGGCAACAACTGCGATCACGACGACGCGTCTTAACATGGTGGCCTCCTGCTTGTAGAACACGCTGTTCCCAGACACGCAATCCACACGCAACAACTTTGCCAGGTCTACGCTCGTCCTCGAAGTCACAGGCCACGCACGATATCAGGGCCTTGATTCAGAAAACCATGGACACTCTCGGGGATTTTCTCGCTTTCTCGGTAATATTCCGCGGCCTCTAGACATCTTCCAAAGCCCCTGGCCCTAGTCGCGAAGATTCGCCGTGCCGGCTCGCGGGCTTCACTCGGCGGTTTGAGGCGAAGCTTCGCTACTCGCCCGTCGTGGCGTCCTCGTGCCATCATGATGGGCGTGTCCCGTCGCGCTTCGTTACTCGTTGCCGCCAGCTGCTCAGTCACGGCGCTCGTGTCTCTCGGTGCGCAGCAGACTTCGAGGCTGCCGACGGCACGGCTCCTGCCGGCCTCGCGGCTCGTACTTCCCGGAGCCATCGACTCGAACATCCCGATGACGTGGGATCTCGTCGACGGGACGTGGAAGCTGTTCGCGCTGGCGTCGTGGGGAGGCATCCCGGCGCTGCTCACCGGACCGGCCATCGATCGGATGGAGCGCGTCGATACCGTGACGCTTCACCCGCATCCCGGGTGGGGTGTCTGGATCGAGTCGGTGATCGCCGATGAGGACGGCACCTGGTACGGGTATTACCACCATGAGGTCGCGGGCGACGTGTGCGGCAGGCCCGACCGGTCGATCGTCAGCATCGCCGCCGCGATCGGTCGATCGCGGGCGGACGTGGGAGAACCTTGGCCTCGTCTTCGAAGGGCCGCCGGATAGCATCGCCTGCGCCACCAACAATCGCTTCGTGCTTGGCGGCGTTGGCGACATCAGCGTCATGCTCGATCCTGAACACCGGGATCTCTTTCTCTTCTTGAGCCAGTACTCGAAGGATCGATCCGCACAGGGAGTCGCGGTGGCGAGGATGGCCTGGGCCGATCGCGACGCGCCCCAGGAACGGATCGCCGTGTGGCAGGACGGCGTCTGGCTTCCACCGCGTCGCGGCGTGGATGCCGATGGGGACGCTGCAGCGTGGACGTACCCGGCCGGCGCGCCGCTCGTGCCCGTCTCCAAGCCGTGGCACGATGGGAACGCCGCGGCGGATGCTCATTAGCTCATCATTAGCCCTACCTCAGCCCTACCTCACGCGGCTGCGCCCGGATACACCGCTCTGTCGCGTCGTGTTGTAGGATTGGCGCGTGGAGGCTCTATGCGAACACTGACAGCTCTGGCCGTTGGCGCCGTGATGACGCTCGCAAGCGCAGCGTGCGGTCCGCAAGCGGGAACGCTCGAGGCGGCCGCCGACGTTCTCGGCGCGAACACACTGACCTCGATCGAATACTCGGGGACCGGACGCTGGTTTCAGTTCGGTCAAGCCCCCAGTCCCACACTGCCTTGGCCGCAGTTCGACGTGAGCAGCTTCACGGCGGCCGTCAACTACGCCGCGCCAAGCGCACGCGTGCAGATGACACGCATGCAAACGGTCGAGCCCGGGCGGCTGCGGCCCGCGCCCGTCGAGCAGCGGCCTGTCCAGCTCGTGAGCGGCGCGTACGCCTGGAACCTGGCGGCTCCGGCGGGTGCCCAGCCCGGCGCCGCCCCAGCACCCCAGCCGCAGCCCGTCGCGGTCGAGGAACGGACGATGGAGATTTGGGCGACGCCGCAGGGCTTCCTCAAGGCGGCCCTTGCGAACAGCGCGACGTCACAGCCGTCCAACGAAGGCTCCGACGTGTCGTTCACGGTCGGTGGCAAGAATCGGTATGTCGGGACGATCAACCTGCAAAACCAAGTCGCGCGCGTCCAGACATGGATCGACAATCCGATCCTTGGAGACACGCTCGTCCAGACCGACTTCTCCGACTACCGCGACTTCGGCGGCGTCATGTTCCCCGCACACATCGTGCGGACGCAGGGAGGGCATCCAGTGCTGGATCTCACGGTGTCGGGGGTCACGGCGAACCCGGCGGTCGATATCCCGGTGCCGGACGCGGTGCGCAACTTCACGCCTCCCGCGGTTCGCGTCGACGCACAGAAGCTTGCAAACGGCGTCTACTACATGACCGGCGGCTCGCACCACAGCGTCGCCGTCGACCAGACCGATCACATCGTCGTCGTCGAGGGCCCGCAGAACGAGGAGCGCTCGCTGGCGGTCATCGCGAAGGTCAAGGAGACGATCCCGAACAAGCCCATTCGCTACCTGATCAACTCGCACGTGCACTTCGACCATTCGGGCGGACTTCGCTCGTACGTGGATGAGGGGGCGACGATCGTCACGCACCAGTCCAATCAGGCGTACTACGAGAAAGCGTGGGCGGCGCCCCGCACGCTCAATCCGGATCGGCTCGCGAAGTCAACAAAGGCCGCCACATTTCAGACTTTCACTGACAAGCACGTGCTGACGGACGGCAAACGGTCGATCGAGATCCATTTGATTGCTGGGAGCGGCCACAACGACGGGTTTGCCATGGTCTACTTCCCCGCCGAAAAGATCCTGGTCGAAGTGGATGCATGGGCGCCAGTCGCCGCGAATGCGGCGCCGCCCGCCGTGCCGAGTCCATTTGCGGTGAACCTGCACGAGAATATTCTGAAGCTGAAGCTCGATGTCCGGCGGATTGCGGCGCTGCATGGGCCGGGGCTCGCCACGATAGCGGACTTTCGGAACGCCATCGGCGTGAAGGCCACGGACTAGAGCGCTTTTCATGCGCGTGTAGCGCGGGACTTCAGTCCCGCCTAGCGCCGGCCTATTGCAGGTCTAAAGACCTGCGCTACACGGAATCGAAAACGGCTCCAGAGGCTGGTCAACACACCAGTAACCTGAAGTTAGAAGTTACGTGCGAAGGAACGCTAGAGAGCCTTTGCCCCCGCGTGCGTGTAGCGCAGGACTTCAGTCCTGCCTGCGACGGCGCGCGTGCAGGTCTTCTCAGTTCTCACTTCTCACTTCTAACTTTCCGTTTTGCTGGCCTTCAGTCTGGACGTGATCAGCATCAGGGCGACGAACAACACCAGCGTCGCGAAGAAGTAGGGCGAGAACGCTTCATACGCCAACGACAGCCTCCGGCCCACGAACACCAGAGGAAGAAACGTGCTGGCCGCGGCCGTGACGATCAGTCCGACACGGATCGCCCTGCCCTGCCCGTGAGGCGTGGTCTGCAGCCACAGCCCCAGCAAAGCGAGAACGGGAATGTACAGCGCCGTGAAGTACCGTCGTTGTGTGTGCGGCGACGCCAGGAGCATCGCGGTGAGTATCAGCGAGAACTCCAGCAGTCGTATCACCGGTCCGGGACGCTCGGGCCACAGCGTGACCGCAAGCACGAGGCCGCCCGCAACGACGATCACCACCCAGATCGCGACGACCGTCCGAGCCGATAAGCCGGCGAAGCTTGTGTTCGGATACGTCGGGTCCTGGCGGTGGTCGGGCGTCAGGTACTTGAAGAGGACGCCGCGCAACGCGTAGTTGTCCTCTTCGTCGATCTTCTGCACCGCATACTTCGCGAAGCCTTCGACCAAGTGATTATTTGTCCGAAAGCCCACAACCGTCGAGGGAAACACCCACACCACCACGAGGACGCCAACAGTCGCCACGCACACGGCCACGCGCCGCCGCAGCGCGAAGTACCCCAGGAGCATGATGGGTGTCAGCTTGGCGGCAATGGCGAGCCCGAGCGCGGTGGCTGGAATGGCGATTTTGCCCCGTTCGGCTGAATCGAACGCGAGCGCCATGAGGGCCACGCTGAAGAAATGGAAGTTGCCGTAGCGGAACTCTTCCACGACGTAGCCGCCTACGAACAACAGCGACATCAGCATCAGCGCTCGATGGCGGTCCGGAAGCCCCATGTAGCGAGCCACGAAGGCGCCGACGTAGACGAACGCGGCGACCTTCAGGCCGAAGAACAGGAACGCGGCGGCTTCGAGGGGAAGCAACCCGAACGGGACGAACAGAAGGGCAATGGCTGGCGCATAGCGAAAGCCATGTGGCGGGACGACGCCCCCGTCATAGAGCTCGGTGGGATACAGCTCGTAGTTGCCCTCCAGAATCTGAGTGGCGATGCGGTGATAGACGGGAAAGTCGACCGAGTGCGTGGCACTGTCCCAGGCGAGCGCCAGGAGCGCCACGCCCAACGCAACGAGCCCTAGTGCTTTCAATGTGCTCCTATAGACATCTTCCAGCCAGGATTATTCATGAATCGCCAGATCGGCCCGGCCCATTCGCTCCAGAAACCCTCTCCGCCGGCCGGAAAACCGCGGCTCCGGCTCACCGTCTCTACACGAGGCGCGGGGACCCCCATCCCCACGCCGTCGCCTGGCCTGCGCCGCGGTTTTCGTGCGTTCGCGACGGCCGGCTCCGAAGGGTTTCCTCCGCGAACGGGCCGAGCCTCGACCGTCATTCATGAATAATCCGATCTAGAAGATGTCTAGGGAATCGTAATCGTCTCGCGCGGCAGCTTGGGCGTGTGCACCGGCAGGCGGCGCGCGCGTGTGGCCTGCTCGAAGCTGTAGCCAAGCGCAAGCAGTTTCGGCTCGCTGAAGGCCGGGCCGAGGAACGACAGCCCTACCGGCAGATCGTCGCCAGTGAATCCTGCCGGCACGATCAGGTCGGGGAAGCCGGTAAGGTTGGCGAGGTTGACGGCCGAACCCGGACCGCCGCCAGCGACGTCGGGCGGCGCCACGATGAGCGCTGGGCGCCGCGGCGATGTCGGATAGACGATCGCGTCGAGCTTCTGCGATGTGAGCATGCCTTCAACCACCGCGCGCACCATCGGCAGGGCATGATCGCGGACCGACGTGTATCGGTAATCGTCCAACGTTCCGCTGCCAGCTTCGCGCCTCATCACTCCCCACCTGGCGGGGTTCGGACCCGCGCCGTCCGCGCGCAAGGCGTTCACGCGGGTGGCGCGCTCGATCAACTGATCGATGTTCTTCGGGTAGCTCGGCCCGAGCGTGCTCAGGTACTCGGCGATCTGCGCGGCGAACTCCGGATACCGGATCGCGTTGTAGAGCTCGCCTTTGACGTCCAAGAGCCACTTTGGAAAGCGCACATCGACGACGGTTGCCCCGGCGCGGCGCATGGCGTCGAGCGACGCCTCGACCACCCAGTCCACATCGGTGTCCGCGCCGAGAAAGTCGCGCGCAACTCCGATGCGAGCGCCCGTCAGCCCGTCCCTCGTCAGGTATTTCGTGTAGTCGGTTTCGAAGCGGCCCTCGCTCTTCCTGGTCGCCGCGTCAGCCGCATCGACGCCCGTCATGACGCCGAGCGCCGCCGCGACGTCGTAGACGCTCCGCGCCATCGGGCCGCCGGTATCGAAGCTGAGCGCGAGCGGAATGATGCCGTCGCGGCTGAGCAGCCCATGGGTCGGCTTGAGACCAACGATGCCATTGGCCGTGGACGGCCCACGGATCGACCCGCCGGTGTCGGTGCCCAGGCCCACGGCCGCGTACGCCGACGCGATGGCGGCGCCCGTGCCGCCGGACGATCCCGAAGGCGTGCGCGTCAAGTTGTGCGGGTTCAGAATCTGTCCGCCAAGCGAGCTGTGCGCGGCGCCAGAGGCG
>MEKT01000232.1:0-8848 GCA_001767435.1 Acidobacteria bacterium RIFCSPLOWO2_02_FULL_65_29
ACTGCACATTGGCCGGCAGCGTCACACTGCCGCGCGCGGTCAGCGTCAAGCCATCGACGTCGACCTCATAGTGCGTGAGCACCTCACCCACGCCGGCGTACAGCGCAGCCCTCTTCGAGGCCGCTTGCGCCCACGCGGCCCGCGGCATGGCTGCGGCTGTGGCAACGAGCGACATGAATGTCCGACGATCCAGCATGATCCCTCTTCCCTCAATGACACGATCACGTTGCTGAACGACCGACTGATTCACGGACGCGGAATGATCGGGACTCGAACGACCCGCCTGTTCGCTGGCACACTATACATGTCGACGGCTTCGTTCCGTCGGCGTGGGTCGGTGGGGGATGGTTGACATATCATACCAAGCACATACTATATAGGTATGCCAGCGACTACCATAAAGCTAGAAGCGGAGTTGGTCAAGAAGGTGACGAGTTTGAAGCCCAAGGACGAAAGCATTTCCGGTTATGTGCGTAGCCTGATTGAGAGAGAGCACCGGGCGCGTGAACACCGGGCGGCCGCGAATGTCTATCAGCGATTCTTGGATGAGAATCCTGAGGAGCGGTCGGCAATGGAGATCTGGCAGTCGGCTCCGTTGGTGGACGACGTCGAGCCCGAGAAGCCATGAAGCGTGGCACGGTGGTCTGGGTGGATTTGAGCGACACGCGCCCGCCGGAAATGGGCAAAGTTCGGCCGGGCATCGTGGTGTCGGGCACGGTCCACAACGACGTGCTCAACACGGTGGTGGTTGTGCCGACGTCCAGCGTCGCGCCGGAAATCTGGCCGCTGCGTGTGGCGGTCGGCAACTTTGCCGGCAAGGAGAGCTATGCCGTGATTCCGGGAATCCGGCAGGTGCGAAAGGGCCGTTTACGTGGAGCGCTGGGCGAACTTTCGCACGAGCACCTCAGGGTGATCGACGAGTGTCTCGATGCCTATCTGCGGTGAAACCGTCTATCGGTCGGTACGCCCCTGGGAAGTCTCTTGCACGCGCGACCTCGGGCTGACACCGCGCGCTATAATCGGCCGGTCCAATGTCACCAGGGGAGACGGAATGACGAAGACCTGGACAATGCTGGTTGGTGCCGGGCTGGTCGCAACAGCTCTCCTCGCAGAGGCTCAAACCGACGCTCGGCAGGCGCTCATCGCGCGCGCCAAGTCGCTTGAGCTCAACACGCCATACGTGCCTCCGCCGGGCGATCCGCTCGAGCATTACGCTTCTGGCTACGCGAAAATCATGTGCTCCGCGGTGTTCGTCACCGGTCTGGACCCGGCCTTCGCGGCTGAGAATGTCGGCTACTTCACCGCCCCGTACGCGGAGCGAGCGAAGCTCGGCACGCCCAGGATCGACCGGGAGAAGCGGACCGTGGAGGTGACGATGCCCAACGGCACGGCCCGAGTGGCGAGGCAGGTCGGTAGCCAGGGGTGCGTCACGCTCCCGATCGGCAAGACCGACGTGTTCTTCACGCCGTCGATCGTGAAGAGTGCGCTGCCCGACCCGAAGACGCAGCCGTGGCCGATGGGCGACCTGCTGCCGGCCAGCGCGCCTCCAGCGGGAGTCGACATGGCCAAGGTGCAGGCGGCCGTCGAAGCCGCCTTCGATCCTGCGGGGATGACCGCCGCCTTCGTCGTTACCCACAAGGGCCGCATCATCGCGGAGCGGTACGGCGATCGCATCACCCCGACCACGGCGCTCGAGAGCTGGTCGATGGGGAAGAGCCTGAGCGGCACGCTGATGGGGATCCTCATCAAGCAGGGCGCCTACACGCTCGAGCAGCCGGCGCCCATCCCCGAATGGCAGACCCCCGGTGACCCTCGCGCGAAGATCCGCATCATGGACATCCTCCACATGTCGAGCGGGCTCCGCATCATCGCGCCGCAGGATCCGGACTTCGATGCGCGCGGCCCGTATCCCGATCACCTCTACCTCTACACGGGCGGCGTGGACTCCTTCAAGTACGCGGCGACGCGTCCGCAGCAGTGGCCGCCGAACACGGTCGGACGCTATCGGAACACCGACCCGGTGCTCACCAACTACATGATCCGCCTGGCGGTGGAGAAACGCCGCGAGGACTACCACTCGTTCCCGCAACGCGCGCTGTTCGACAAGATCGGTATCCGCGCGATGGTGCTGGACACCGATCCCTATGGGAACTTCCTCACGCACGGCTACGAGCTCGGCTCGGGCCGCGACTGGGCGCGACTCGCGAATCTCTATCTGCAGGACGGGATGTGGAACGGGGAGCGCATCTTGCCGGAGGGCTACGTGAAGTTCGTGAGCACCCTCGCGCCCGCGTGGAAGGCGGATGGGCGGCCGGTCTATGGCGGCCTCTTCTGGCTGAATGGCGAGAGCACATTCCCTGCACCGAAGGAGGCGTTTTACATGTCCGGTGTCGGCGGACAGACCGTCCTGATGATTCCGTCCCATCAGCTCGCCATCGTCCGCCTTGGGCACTACAAGGGCGCCGGCCCTGGCGGTCGTGCGCTGCGGGAGGCGGTCGGCATCCTGGTGGGAGCCGTTCCGCCCGCGTGACCTCCAATGGGCAGTCCCGACACGAGCCGCTCGAGGAGCTTCGCCGCCGCGTGCCGGTGAGATAGCGTTCCGATTGCGCTTTCCGTCCAGCGCTACGACGTCGCTGCGGCCGCGCGAGCGCGCGCCACCATGAACCGAACGGTGTCGTTCATGCCGACCGGCTCCAGCGTCACCTCGGGGTGCGCGCGGGCAAAGACCCGGAAGACCTCATCGCAGAAGCCCTGGCCGACGACGTCGACGCCGGAGAAGTCGAGCGTCACAGACTCGAAGTCGGTCAGCCGAGCGAGCGTGCGCTTCGCCTCGGATCGGGACACGAGCACCCTGCCCAGACTTGCCAGCTTGATCGTGGAGCGTGTGCGGTTGAAGCGCAGGCTTTCAGGATCGGTATAGATCGCGAAGAGGTCCTCCAGCCGTGGCACGTGCCCCGGAACAGTCACGAGGCGGACGCGCGTCCCGCGCCGCACGTCGCTTGGCGCGATGCCGCTGTCTTGCACCTGGTTGTCGACAACCCACGCGATGCCCTGGCTCTCGAGCCGGAACTGCGTCACGGCCTTCGACGAGAAGAACAAACCCTCGCCGCTGTGGCGCGTCGGATCGCTCGTCAGCTTGCCCTTTTCGAGCTGGACGATGGCATCGGATGGCGTGGCGTAGCCGAAGTCCTCGCAAACGCGCCGGAACACCCCGACCCCGTCGTCCTGCACCGTCGTCGCCGTGGCACCCCCTTTCTCGAAAGCGACCGTGACCCCGACCACCAGTCCGCCCGAGTGATCAACGGCGTTGTTCAGGATCTCGGACGCCGCGTACGCAAGGCTTCGCGCCGCGTCCGGCTGGAGCGGGCGAATGCGCGCGATGTCCGAGGCCACCTGGTCCCAGACGCGGTGTTCGTCGAGGTCCTTGAGGCTGAACCGTCGGCGCACGGTCGGCAGGCGGTAGCGGGCAGCCGGCCCTTTGCCATGGCGCCGGAGACTGCCGCCCAGAACGAGCGCTTGCAGCAGCCGGTGCGCCGTGGCGGGCGAGACGCGAAGCGCGCGAACGACGTCTCGGTTCTGAACCTCTCCGCGACGGTCTACGAGCCGCCGCGCGCGTTCACCTCGACCTGTCATGAGGCGATAGTAATTCAATCACATCATCTTATCGATGTGATTAATACTTGATCGAATCATGGCGCCCATGGTGGTCTGCCGGCGCCTTGCCCATCCGCCAATCCCAACGCTTGCCCGCGGCCTCGACGATGGCGGCAACGTCTCGCTGAAGAACGTTACGCTCCTCCGCGAAGCGATTGGCGACCTGCGTCACCTGTGGGGTTCGACGTCCTCAGGCGTCGACCCTCGCGAAGAGAGGGCCTTGATCAGGTCCCAGTTATAGGTCATAATTATGACCATGATTATGGTCAACATCTTCGAGGTCAAGGCGAAGCTCTCCGAATACCTCGAGGCGGTCGGGCGGGGCGAGCGCGTGCTGATCTGCAAGCGGAACCAACCCGTGGCGGAACTGCGGGCGGTTGAGTCGACGCGCACCGCGCCGCGCCCGATCGGCGGAGGCCCGCACGCCTTCAGCGTGCCCGAGTCCTTCTTCGAGCCCATGCCCGAGGAGTGGCTCAGCGGCTTCGAGTCGGGTCCGGTCTTTCCGGGTTCGACGCTTTCGACGGGACCGAAGCAGCCGTCTCGCGCCGCCGAGCGGTCGCCCTCGTACAGTGCCGATGGCCGCAAGCCGCGCCGGAAATGAAACTGCTTCTCGACACGTGCGCGTTCCTGTGGATCGCCGGCGGCGGGCGCCAACTACCCGAGCGCGTGGCCGCGCTCTATCAATCGCCGGATAACGAGGTCTTTCTCAGCGCGGCCTCGGCCTGGGAAATCGCCATCAAACATGCGACGGGCCGGTTGCCGCTCCCCGTGGCGCCGCAGGCGTTCGTCGCAGAGGAGCGCGAGCGCTGCGGCGTCGCTTCGCTATCGATCGATGAGGAGTCGACTCTCCACGTCGCGCGGTTGCCGCTGCTTCACCGCGATCCATTCGATCGCCTGCTGGTGGCACAGGCCATCGTGCACGGTCTGACGATCCTCACACCCGATCCGCTCGTCTCCCAGTACCCCGCGCGCACGATGTGGTAGAAAACATCAGCAGGCAGGACTGAAGTCCTGCACTACACACCTACACACCGGCGCAAAGTGCTCTAGGAGCCTGCGCGGCCGAATGTAGTGCGGGTCTTTAGACCCGCCTAACGCCGGCGATCGCCGAACAGCCGGAGCAGCATCAGAAAGAGGTTGATGAAATCCAGATAGAGCGTCAGCGCGCCGACGATGGCGTACGACCCGATCTGCCCTTCGGGCGTCGCGAGGGCCATCGCCTTCAGCTTCTGTGCGTCGTAGGCGGTCAGCCCCGTGAAGACGATGACGCCCACGAACGTGATCACGAACTGCAGGCCGTCGCTCTGCCAGAAGATGCCCACGACGGAGGCGATCACCACGCCGACCAGGCCCATGAACAGAAATTGTCCCCAGCCTTCCAGGCTGCGACGCGTCAGCGTACCGTAGCCGGCCAACGCGCCGAACATCGCGGCTGTCACCAAGAACGTCGTCGCGATCGACTCGCCGGTATACGCCAGCAGGACGAACGACAGCGTCAGTCCCGTCAAGGCCGAATACGCGATGAAGAGCATCGACGCCGTCGACGAAGCCAGGCGATGCACGCGGCCAGACAGCACGAACACGATGCCGAGCTGGCCAATCACGAGCGCCCAGAACAGCAGGCGGCTCCCCGAAATCGCCCCCACGATGGTGGGTGAAGACGCAACGGCGGTGGCGGTCACTGCCGTGATTGCGAGCCCTCCAGCCATCCACGCGTACACCGAACGAAGAAACGCCGTGATGCGCTCTCCAGCCTCGAGGGCCGGGGCATAGGTCGCGCGGGCAGCTTCGAGTTGCGCCATTGTGAAGCTCCTTGCAGCTTGGTCCGCCTGACCGCCTCCGCCAAGGCTGCGGCGGTCCGCCGAAGCGTCACGCGAAGGCGGAAGGCGGACACGACAAACATCCTACCAGACCGTTGTCCCGGTCTTTGTGGTACTCTCTCGCTTCCCAGGCGGGTCCTCTCTCTCTGGACGATCCATGCCAAACCCGCTCAGGCCCTTGACCGTGGGCGAGTTGCTCGACCGGACGTTCTTTCTTTACCGCCGGCACTTTCTCATGTTTGTGGGCATCGCGGGGCTGCCCAACCTCATTCTGCTCGCGTTTCACCTCGGCCAGGTCGTCCTGAACCCGATGACGGCTGGCGGCGCCCTCACGACACTGCTGTGGCTCCTGGCGACGATCCTGATCTACTTCATCACGATCGCCGTGTCGCAGGGCGCGACCATCATTGCGGTTTCGCACATCCAGCTCGAGCGAGAGGCGAGCGCATCCGCCGCGTTCGCCGCCATCCGATCCAGAATCGGTGAGCTCTCGCTTCTCATCTTTGGCATGGGCCTTCTGATTCTGATCGGGTTCCTGCTGCTCATCGTGCCCGGCATTTATCTCGCCATCGTCTGGTCGCTGGCCATCCCGGTGGCCGTGCTCGAGGGCCGCGACCTGCCGGGGGCGCTTGCGCGCAGCTCGGAGCTCACCAGGGGCCATCGCGGCCGGATCTTCGTGGTGTACTCGCTGCTGCTCGTTCTGGTCTACACCGTCACGCTGCTCCTGCAGACGCCGACGATGGCTGTGACCATCTGGGCGGGCGCGCTGTCGGGGGGCGAGATGCCGGCGTGGGCGGAGGTTGCGCTGGCGCTCACGAATTTCGCGACGACCTCGCTTGTCTCGCCCATCATGACCATCGCGCTGTCGCTCGTGTATTACGACGAGCGCGTGCGCAAGGAAGCGTTCGATTTGCAGCACATGATGCAACAGCTCGATCGCGCCGCGGCGCCTTCCCCGGCCACATGAGGTGCAGGGCCGCCGGCCGCGCGCTCGCGGTTCTGGCGCTTCTGGCCGTCCTGGCAGCCCGTGGAGACTTTCACCACGGGCTGGTGCGCGGTCTTCAGGTCCACGCGCAGGCACCCGTCCCGCCGGCGCTGTCGGTCGGCGACTACATAGACTGGCTGGACCGCATCCGCGCAGATGTCGCCGACGATCGCGCGGCGCCTTCCGCAGCCGTGCTCCAGAGCATTCCACCGGTGTGGCGCGTGGAGACATCCACGAGCAGCTTCGAGGTCTCGAACGGTTGGCTGATTCGCGACCTGCGCGAGCTGCAGGGCAAACCGGGATCGGAAGCGCGCGCCCGGGTTCGCAGTGGCGTGCTGGCGCTTCGTGGGTCCGCGGCGGCGTTCGATGCGCCCGCCCCGGATCGGACCGCCGCGCGCGCCCGCGCGAATGAAATTCTCGCGGGCCGTGAGTTCCGATCCGTTCACGGGCCGACGTGGCGGGATCGGCTCCGGCAGCGGATTCTGCAGATCATCCTGAGCGTGCTCGAACGGCTGTTCGAATCGTCTGTGATTCCCACCGTCACCAACGTCCTCGTGTACGTGCTCGTCGCGATTGCCGTGGTCGTGCTCGCGCTGTGGACACATCGATCGCTGTCGCGCACTGCGGCGCTCGAAGCGGTCGTGCTCGATCGCGTGGCCGTGTCGGCGAGGGCCTGGCCGTCCTGGCTGTCTGACGCGCAGGCGGCAGCGGCGCGCGGCGACTGGCGCGACGCGATGCGCCTGGCCTACTGGTGCGCCGTGTCGTCTCTCGAGGCCCGTGGGGCCTGGCGTCCCGATCGCGCGCGGACGCCGCGGGAGTATCTGCGGCTGATGCCGCCCTCACACGAGCATCGCCAGACCCTGTCGGCGCTGACGCGGAGCTTCGAGCTGGTGTGGTACGGGACCGATCGCGCCGACGCGCAGCGCTTTCACGAAGCGATCGCCTATCTGGAGCAACTGGGATGCCGGGCGGCCTGACGGCGGGCGATCGCCGCCTGTTTATCGGCGCGGGCGCCGTGTTGGCCGTACTGATGCTGGTGAGTGTGCTGCTCACGAGCGGCACCGGAAATGCCATCGACGTGCCGACCACGTATTCGGTCGGATCGAGCGGCGCGAAGGCCGCGTTTCTGCTCCTCCAGGCGTCCGGCTACCAGGTCTCTCGCTGGGAGCAGTCGGTTCGCGACCTGCCGCCGGGCGCCGGCGTCACGCTGGTCCTCGCCGATCCCGAGATCGCTCCGACCGAGGACGAACGTGCGGCGGTCGTCCGTTTCATCGAGCAAGGCGGCACCGTCATCGCCACCGGCATGTCGGGCAGCGTCTTGCTGCCCGAACGCGGCGTCGCGGCCGACGGGGTCGCCGGCATCACGTGGCAGAGGGCGCTCGCCCAGTCGCCGTCTTCCATCACCAAGGCGGCGCCGGCGATCACGCTCGCACCGATGGCGTACTGGGACTCCGAGGCGTTTGCGATGCCGCTCTACGGCTCAGCCGACCGCCGGCGCGTCGTCGAGTATCCGCACGGCGCGGGCCGGGTCCTCTGGTGGGCGTCGGCCACGCCGCTGACCAACGCGGGCCTGCGCGAGCCCGGCAACATCGAGTTCCTGCTCGCCTGCCTCGAAGCCAACCGCCGCATTCTGTGGGACGAGTCGTTTCACGGCCATCGCCGCCAGGCGACGACGTCAATCATGCAATGGCCGCTGGCGGGCATCGGCGTGCAGCTCGTGCTGCTCGCGGTCGCGGTGCTCCTGACACATTCGAGGCGCAGCGGTCCGCTCGTGCCGGCGCTCGTCGAACGCCGGCTGTCGCCGCTCGAATTCGTGCGCACGCTGGGATCGCTCTACGAGCGCGCGGGAGTGGCATCGGTGACGGTCGAGATCGCGTATCAGCGCTTCACGTTCGCCCTGACGCGCCGGCTGCGGCTTCCCGGCGATACGCCAGCCGACGAGCTCGAGCGCGTCGTTCGCGAGCGATGGACGGTCGACGACAAGTTCGGGGAGGTGCTGCGGGCGTGCGAGGCTGCCAGAACCGATCCGGGCCTGCCGGCGCCTGAGGCCCTGAGACTGAATCGGGCGCTGCACGACTACGCGGCGGCGCTGTCGCTCTTTACGCCGCCAACGGCGCCTATTTCGGTCGATCGGGGGCCGGCGGTCGGGCGCCGAGCGCCATCTTCGTGAGGGGTTGGCCTTTTCGTGTTTTCGTGCTTTCGTGGCCCGTTTTCGTGGCCTATCTTCGTGAGAGTCGGTCTTCTTCGTGTCTTCGTGGCCCGTTTTCGTGCAGGCTGGTCTTCTTCGTGTCTTCGTGTTTTCGTGGCCTATGTTCGTGAGAGTCGGTCTTCTTCGTGTTTTCGTGTCTTCGTGGCCCGTCTTCGTGCGGCCCGGTGTTCTTCGTGTCTT
>MEKT01000232.1:8858-20217 GCA_001767435.1 Acidobacteria bacterium RIFCSPLOWO2_02_FULL_65_29
CGTGGCCTATCTTCGTGAGAGTCGGTCTTCTTCGTGTTTTCGTGTCTTCGTGGCCCGTCTTCGTGCGGCCCGATCTTCTTCGTGTCTTCGTGTTTTCGTGGCCTGTTTTCGTGGCCTATCTTCGTGAGAGTCGGTCTTCTTCGTGTTTTCGTGTCTTCGTGGCCCGTCTCCAGCCATAGGGAGTCCGCGCGATGAATGCCGTTCCGACATTGGCTCGACACGTCAACGACGAAATGGGGAAGGTCATCGTCGGACAGTCGGCGTTGAAAACCGAATGCCTCATCGTGCTGCTGTGTCAGGGGCATGCCCTGCTCGAGGGCGTGCCCGGCCTGGCCAAGACGCTCGCGGTCAAGACGCTGTCGCGACTGCTCCGGCTCGAGTACCAGCGCGTGCAGTGCACGTCGGACCTCATGCCCGCCGACATCATCGGCACCAACGTCGTGAACATGGCCACGGGCCACTTTCAGTTTCACAAGGGTCCCGTGTTCACCAGCCTGCTGCTCGTCGACGAGGTGAACCGCATGCCGCCGCGAACACAGGCCGCGCTTCTCGAGTGCATGGAAGAGCGCCAGGTCACCGTGGACGGCGTCCGCCATGATCTCGCCTCGACCTTCACGGTCTTCGCCACGCAGAATCCCATCGAGTTCGAGGGTACCTATCCGCTGCCCGAAGCCGAGCTCGATCGGTTTCTCGTGAAGATCCGCGTGCCGTATCCCGACGGCGCCGAGGAGGCCAGGCTTCTCAGGAAGGTCCACGGAGGGTTCGACCCGCACGACCTGGATCGCGCGGGCCTGGCAGCCGTCGATCCCGCGCTCCTCGCCGACGCGCGCGGCGAGGTGCGGGCCGTGAACGTCGAGGACTCGCTGTTCACGTACATCGTTCATCTCGTGCGCAGGACCCGCGAGTGGCCGGCCGTGTCGCTCGGCGCCAGCCCGCGGGCGGCCGTCAGCCTCATGCAGTTCGCCAAGGCGATTGCCGCCATCGACGATCGCGCCTACCTGGTGCCCGACGATGTGAAACAGGCCGTGTTGCCGGTGCTTCGCCACCGCATTGTCGTCAAACCCGAGGCCGATCTGGAGGGCGTGACGTCGGACCAGGTGCTGCAGGACGTCGTGCGCGCGGTCGAGGTTCCCCGGTGACCTCCGGCGACACGACACTGGTTCCCGCGTCCGTCGAAGGGCAAGCGCGGCGGTTCAAGCGGCTTGGCATCGCGTTCGGCCCTCGGTTCTTCGTGCTGCTGGCGATCGGCCTGACCTGGATCGGTCCGGCGTTTTTCGAGCCGCGGTTCCTTTACGGCCTCGTGGCATGGGACGGGCTCGTCCTGGTGGCGTGGGCGATCGATCTCTGGCGTCTGCCGAGCCCGGACCGGCTGCGTGTGCGGCGCACGTGGTTGGCGCCGCCAGCCCTGTCGGTCGAGTCGCGCGTCCGGCTGACGCTCGAGAACGATTCGGCAACGACCGTTCGCGCGATTGCGCTCGACAACGTTCCGCATCAGTTGCGGGTCGACCCACCCACCCTGACGCTGCTGGCCGGTCCGGGGGGCGAGGCGGAGGCCGAATATCGGATCCGTCCGCGCGAACGCGGCGAGGCCGCGCTCGGCGATGTGTACCTCCGTCTCCAGACCCCGAGACGCCTGGCCGAGGCGTGGGCCCGCGTCCCCCTGCCGCAGACCGTCGTCACATGTCCGAATCTGGATGAGGCACGCCGCGAAGCGATGTTCCTCGTGCGCAGCCGGCAGGTCGACCTCGCGCGGCGGTCGAAGCGGCTTCGAGGCGCGGGCCGCTCGTTCGAGAGCCTGCGCGAGTATCGCGACGGCGACGAAGTGCGCGACATCTGCTGGACGGCAAGCGCTCGCCGGGGGAAGCTCGTGACGCGGCTCTTCGAGATCGAGAAGAGCCAGACGATCTGGATCGTGATCGATTCGGGCCGCCTCATGCGCACGCACGTCGCCGGCGTGACGAAGCTCGATCGGGCCGTCAACGCGGCGCTTTCGCTCGCCCAGGTGGCGCTGCTGTCAGGCGATCGCGTGGGCGTCCTCGCGTACGGACGCCGGATCGGTCATCGGCTGCCCGCGGCGCGCGGCAGCCGGCACCTGCGGCAGATCATCGATCACCTGGCGACGGTCGAAGCCGACGAGTGGGAGGCCGATCACCTGCACGCGGCGGGGCGTCTCTTGACCGACCAAAAGCGGCGCAGCCTCGTCGTGTGGATGACCGATGTGGCCGATACCGCGATGACGCCGGAGGTCGTGCAGGCGGCGTCGCGGCTGATCGGGCGCCATCTGGTGCTGTTTGTCGTGATCGGCCAGCCGGATCTCGCGAGGGTCGCGCTCGAACGGCCCGAGCGCGTGGCCGAGATGTACAGGTCGGCGGCCGCGCAGGAAGTCGTGCGCCGCCGCGACGTGCTGCTCGCGCGTCTCCGGACGCAGGGTGCGCTGGCGCTCGAGGCGAGCGCGGAGTTGTCGCCGGCCGTGGTGAATGCGTATCTGGAAGTGAAGCAGAGGAATCGCCTGTAGAGGCTAGGGGCTAGAGGCTAGGGGCTGGGGGCTGGAGCAGCAGTTCTCAGAACGGCGTAGCGCAGGCTGTACGCGCGCCGCTGTAGGCAGGACTAAAGTCCTGCGCTACACGCCGGCGCAAAGCGCTCTAGAGGAGCCTGCGCGGCAGAAACGTCGTGCCGCTGTAGGCAGGACTAAAGTCCTGCGCTACACGCCGGCGCAAAGCGCACTAGAAGTCTGCGCGGCAGAATGTAGTGCGGGTCTTCAGACCCGCCTAGACCGCAGTCGCCAGCCTCCAGTCTCCAAACAGATACGCCACGAGCAGCACGAAGAGCGCCGATGCCATCCCGAATTTCATCGGCACGCCGAGATCGGTCGGCGAGACGAATGCTTCGATCACGCCGGCGACGACGAGGATGGGCACGCAGCCGAGCACGAGCTTCACGGCTTCGGCCCCGGCGCGGCCGACCGATTCACGCCGGGGCAGCAAGCCGGGGAAGAGCAGCCCGTGCGCGAGCCGCAAGCCGGCGCCGCCGGCGATGACGATGGCCGGAAGCTCGAGGACGCCGTGCGGCGCGACGAAGCTCCAGAGCTGCAGGCTCATGCCCGCCGTGGCGCACGCCATGCCGATGACGCCGAGCAGCAGGCCGTTGAACGCCAGCATGTAGGCCGTGCCGAGCCCCGCCGTGATGCCCATGGCGAAGGTCGTGAGCGCCACGCTCAGGTTGTTGGTCATGATCGCGCTCGACGCGATCGGCTTGATGGCGACGATCGAATGCGTCCACATCTGGCGGCGCTCGATCGTCTCGACCATCGTGGGGCCCAGTACGCGGGTCTTGAAGTCCGGATCGCGATACGTGAGCGCGGCGCCTAGCGCGCCCGCGCCGGCAAACAGGGCCAGCGCGACGAGCACGTGTGCCAGATTCCCGCGGAATGCCTCGGGAAACGTCGTGAGCCAGAACTGGAGGATGGCCCAGGGGCTTTGCCGCTCAGCGGAGTAGATAGTATGGTGGGCACGCGCGAGCAGCTGGTTGAGGTACGCCGCGTAGTGCGTCGAGCCCGGGTGTTCGCGCAGGGCTGCCAGATCCGATGCGATCTGGCGATAGAGAAGACCCAGCTCCTGCAGCTCGTGCCGCGACAGCGACTTGTAACCGCTGCGCGTCGTCCGCTCGACGAGCTCGTCGAGGTGCCGCCAATGCGGCTCGCGTGTCTTGAGCCAGGCCGTGGAGATCACGCGTGCAACCTGCTGAGCAGCTGAGGATCGACACCCCGGAACAAATCGCCCTCGAGCTGCAGGTGGCGGGCATCGGGAGCCGGTTCCTCGCCATTGCCGTCGATACTGTACTGCAGGTCTGGCTCTATGGGGCAGTCGTCCTTGCGCTGTCGTTGCTGCAAACGCCCGCGATCGTGCGGGAGTCGTTTCTCGGACTCGCCGGTCCCGCGCTCGCCATCCTGTTCGGCTTTTCCATCTACTGGGGCTACTTCGCGCTGTTCGAGACGTTCTGGAGCGGACGGACGCCCGGCAAACGCCTCGCGGGCATTCGGGTGATCAAGGAAACGGGGCGGCCCATCAACGCCTTCGAGGCTATCGGCCGCAACGTCCTGCGCGCCATCGATTTTCTGCCGGCGATGTACGCCGTGGGCATCGTCTGCATGATGCTCAACAAGCACAGCCGCCGGCTGGGCGACTACGTGGCGGGCACGATCGTGGTGCACGACACGCAGACCGAAGCGGTGCGCCCGGACTGGAACCTGGCGGCGCCCCCGCCGGCCGCTGGCGTCTCGGTGGCACGGATGACACCCGAGGAGCTGCAGCTCATCGAGACCTACCTGCACCGGCGGCTGGAGCTCGAGTCGGAGATTCGCGCCGACATGGCGGATCGGATCGTCCGCCGCATCACGGTGAAGACCGGGCTCAGCCCAGGTCCCGATCAGCCAATCGATGAGTTTCTTGAATCGATCGCGCGGCAGATCCGAGACACGGGGCGCTTCCGGTGACGTCTTTGCGCCGAGACAGCGGAGGGGACGGAGGGAACGGGAACGGAGGATACGGAGGAAACGGTTAACAACGGAGCAACGGAGAAACGGAGTTAATTCTTCAGCGGATTGATCAAGCGCTTCACGCCATCCATCAGCCTCGCCGCGTTGAAATTAATCAGAAGACCGGCCGGACAACCCGTCAGCTTCAGATACGTCAGGACCTGCGCCTTGTGAACCGGCGCGATCGCGTCGACGGACTTGACCTCCACAACCACGAGGTCCTCAACCACGAGATCGACTCGATACACTGAGTCGAGCTTCACCGACTTGTAAACAACCGGCACTGCCTGCTGCGAGACGAACCGGAGCCCTCTGGTCGCCAGCTCATACTGCAGGCACGCGATGTAGATCGATTCGAGCAAACCGGGCCCGAGGACGCGATGAACTTCGATCCCGGCCGAGAGGATCGAGCCCGTTAGGTCGTTGAGGCGCTGGTTGTCGATGAGCATCGGCCGCAGAGAGAGCAATGCTGATGCCGTCGGCTTTTCCTGGACTTTTCAACCGAGACGCCCGCAACTGTGCAGCTTTTACAGCAGCTTCTGGCGCGTCGGTCCGCAGTTTCTAACTACCCAAGTATTCTCCGTTGCTCCGTTCCTCCGTTGTTTATCCGTTCTCTCCGTCCCCTCCGTTCCCTGCCCACCCTGATACACTCACGCCCACATGCTCTCAGCCTCGCACGCCGGCGCGGTCGTGTTTCGTGTCGACGGAGAGCTCGTGCGCGTGCTGCTCGTGCGGTCGAAGAAAGACCCTGCGCTCTGGGTGATTCCAAAAGGGCACATCGAGCCGGGAGAGACTCCCCAGGTCGCCGCTCTTCGCGAGGCGTTCGAAGAGGCGGGCGTGACCGGCCTGGTGCTCGACCGCGCGGGGCCCACCCTCAGGTTTCGCTCCGGCGACGAGGACGTCGCGGTCGAGTACTTTCTGGTCGAGCTGACAGCGGAGATGCCATCGCCTGAAGGACGCGAAAAATGCTGGTGCCTGCCTGAGGAGGCCAACGCGCGGCTCGTGTTTCAGAACGCTCGCGACGTGCTACGAACCGCGATGGCGCGCGTGCCGATCGCCGGGGCCGATCGCGAAGGGCAGGCGCCGCGAACCGTGTAAGCGTCACAGTAACTGTTTACCGGGTCGACTGGATCAGACCGGTAAACAGTTACCAGGGAAGAATTCCTTGCTGACATGGATCCTTTTGATCCCCTGCCGGTTCAAGCACTTACGGGGCGAATTCCGCCGAAAAATCCTCCCGACCCCGATCGGGCCCGCCTGTTGCAACCGGCGGGACTGGTGGCCAGCATGAGGAGCCGTCGCGTTGCGGTCGGGTTGGTGTGTACGGCTGTGCTGGCGGCCGGCAGCAGCGCGTGGTGGCTGACGAGCCTTCGGCGCGGATTGCCGGACGGGGCCGCGATCCTCCGAATGGGGGAGATGCCGCAAACCACGTCGATCTTCGATCGACGGGATCGGCTGGCGTTCACGCTCTTTCGCGAGCAGCGAATCGAAGTGCGGCTCGACGAGGTCTCGCCGTACATGCAGGCGGCGATTCTCGCGATCGAAGACCGCCGCTTCTACGAACACGGCGGGTTCGACGCCGTGCGGATCGGCTCGTCGCTCTGGGCCAACCTCCGCGCCTTCCAGGTCGTGCAGGGCGCGAGCACCATCACCCAGCAGCTGGCGCGCCAGAGCTTCCTCACACCGCAGAGAACCCTCCGGCGTAAGCTGCAAGAGGTGATGCTCGCGCGGCGCATCGAGCGTCAGTACGACAAGCGGCAGATTCTCGAGCTCTACCTGAACAAGATCTATTTCGGCGCCGGTCTGCACGGCGTGGAGGCCGCCTCGCGTGGGTATTTCGGGAGGCACGCTTCGGCGCTGTCGATCGATGAGGCGGCGCTACTCGCCGGGCTTGTGAAGTCGCCGTCGGCGTACGCGCCGACGGTCAATCCTGCGCGTGCCAGGGCGCGAAGGAATGTCGTGCTCGACGCGATGCGCGAGACGGGCGCCGTCACCCCCGCCGAGTGGCAGGTCGCGCGGTCGGCGTTCATCACACTCCGCGACGATCTGCAGGTCGGCCCGTACGGCCAGTACTTCAAGGAGCAAGTACGCCGCGAGCTCGTCGATCGCTTTGGCAGCGAAACCGCGTACGCGGGCGGGCTGCGCGTCTTTTCGACACTCGACGTCGCGATGCAGCAGGCCGCGGAGTCCGCGGTGGCAGAGACGCTCGCGGCGCTCGAGCGCCGGCGCACGGCGATCGGCGATCGCTCGCGCCCCCGCGCACGCCAACGTCCGGCGGATCTGGCGCCGCTCCAGGCGGCGCTCATCGCGATGGATCCGGCGACCGGCGACGTGCGCGCCGTCATCGGCGGCCGCGACTTCGGCGAGAGCCACTTCAATCGGGCGTCGCAGGCCCGCCGCCAGGCCGGGTCGGCGTTCAAGCCTTTCGTGTTCGCCGCGGCGCTCGAATCCGGCTTCACGCCGGCGACCATCATCGACGATCTCGACTCGCCGGTGGCGATGGCCCGCGGCTCGTGGTCGCCGGAGGACGAGCACTCGGCGGTCGGCGCCATCAGCGTACGCGAGGCGCTGCGCACGTCGAGCAATCGCGCGGCTACGCGGCTTCTCGAAGTCGTCGGCATCGGCGCGACCGTGCGCTACGCGGCGAGCTTCGGTGTCGGCGACATGCCAGAGGTGCCGTCGCTCGCTCTCGGATCGGGCGAGGTCACGCTCCAGGCTCTGACGACCGCTTACGCCGCATTCGCCAATCGCGGCCGTGTGCCGAGCGCGTTGTTCATTCGCCGCGTGGAAGACCAGGACGGCCGCGTGCTCTTCCGCGCCGACCCTGCGGTGAGGCGTGCCGTGAGCGAGAGCACGGCGTTCTTGGTGGCGTCGATGATGGCCGACGTCATCGACACGGGCACCGGATCGCGGGCGCGCCGGCTCGGGTTCACATTGCCGGCTGCGGGCAAGACCGGCACGACCAACGAGTACCGCGACGCCTGGTTCGTCGGCTTCACGCCGGCCCTGGTCGCCGGCGTGTGGGTCGGGTTCGATGATCCCAAGACGATTCTGCCCAACGGTTACGCGTCCGACATCGCCGTGCCGATGTGGGCGGCCTTCATGAAGGCCGCCACGCGTGGCCTCGCCCCGCGATGGCTCACGCCTCCGTCGAATGTGACCACACGTGCCGTGTGCCGCGTCACCGGGAAGCTGGCCACGAAGGGCTGCGACCACGTGGCGGTCGCCGGCGAAGACCGCGTCGTCTCCCGCCGGTCCACGATCTACATGGAGTACTTCGCTGCGGGCACCGAGCCCACCGAATCCTGCGATCTGCACGCCGGCTCCGGGTTGCCGGGCCGGATCGCGTCGGCCGTCGGCGTCGGCCGCAAGCCGCCGCCGGTACTCGAAAGCACGAGTCTGCCGCCGGAGGTCGCGGGTGCCGCGCCCGCGGCGCCGCAGAAAAAACGCGGATTCTGGTCGCGTCTGTTCCGTCTCGGCCGGTCAGAGAAGTAAGAGAGCGCTTTCCGCGGTGAACGTCGTGGACGGAGAGAAGTGATACGATGCGTTTCGAGACGCGTGCATGCCGTTTCGAGACGTTATCGGTCATCGCCGGCTCGTGGACCTGTTGTCGCGAGCCGTTCGCCGCGACTCGCTGCCGCCGAGCCTGATCCTGGCCGGCCCGGCCGGCGTCGGCAAGCGGCTCGTGGCGCTTGCCGTGGCACAGGCGTTGAACTGTCTCTCTCCGCGGACCGGTGAGGAGCCGGTTCCCGGCGCGCCGAGCCATCAGCCGCTCCCGCTCGAGCTCGACGGCTGCGGCATCTGCCCAGCCTGCTCGCGGATCGCCCGCGGCGTGCATCCCGATGTCGTGCTCGTCGAGCCTGGCGACAACGGGTCGATCAAAATCGATCAGGTCCGCGACGTCATCGACCGGGCGGGGTATCGACCTTTCGAGGGACGGCGTCGTGCCGTGATCATCGACGAGGCCGACGCGCTGATACCTGCCGCGCAGAACGCGCTGCTGAAGACGCTCGAGGAACCACCCCCCTCGTCCGTCTTCATGCTGGTGACGTCGCGGCCCGACCGGCTGCTCGCGACCGTGCAGTCGCGCTGTCCGCGCCTCAGGTTCCGCGCCCTCGATGCCGGCGACGTCGCGGCCGCGCTACGGCGGATGGGCAGGACCGAGGCCGAGGCGCGCGCGTCCGCGGCCGACGGCAGCATCGGCCGGGCACTCGAGGCGGGCGCCGGCGCGCTGGTGGCCGCGCGCGACGTGGCGGGACGCGCCCTCGCTCAGGCGGCTCATACCGACGATGCACGCCAGCGCCTCGTGGGTAGCAAGGACCTGCTGGAGCATACCGGCGCCGGCGGCGCCGCCGATCGGGACCAACTCGCGACCCATCTGCGCGCGATGGCGTCGCTCGTGCGTGACGTCGAGCTCTTGTCAACCAGCGCGGACGCCGCGCTCGCCAATCCGGACCTCCGGCCGGTCATCGACCGGTTGTCGGCGTTCCGGGGCGAGCGCGGTCTCCACGCGTTTACGGCGATCGATCAGGCCCTCGTGGCGCTGGACAGAAATGCCGGCGTCAAGGTCGTAGCGGATTGGGTGATGCTGCAGCTCTGAATTGGGTAATTGGATACCGGCCCTCCGGCCCTGACGCGATTGCAGAATAGAGGTAGCCGTGGACCCTGTCCACCCGGCGCGGCTCGTATCCGTCAAGCTCACTCCTGTCGGCCGGGTGCAAACCTTTCTGTACGACTTGCCGGGAGGCGCCGAACCCCAGGTGGGCCAGCAAATCGTGGTCCACGCCGACGGCGGCCAGGCGCTGGGCACGGTGGTCCGGACCGTGCCGCAGCTCGCCGAGCGTAAGCGCCCTCCGGCCGATTCGCCGCATCGGGCCGTCCGACTGGCCACCCACGACGACATCGTCGCGCGCCAGCGGCACCAGCAGCGGGAGAAGGACGCCTTCCAAATTGCCGCGATGAAAATTCGTGAGCGCGGCCTGCCCATGAAGCTGACGCGGGCCGAACAGGCGTTCGATGCGTCGCGCGTCGTGTTCTATTTCACCGCGGAGGGTCGCGTGGATTTCCGCGAGCTGGTGCGCGAGCTGGCGTCCGATCTCCACGCGCGGATCGAGATGCGGCAGATGGGCGTCCGCGACGATGCCAAAGTGATCGGCGGCTACGGGAGCTGCGGGCGGCCGCTCTGCTGCACGACGTTTCTGCAGTCGTTCGAACCGATCTCGATCAGGATGGCGAAGCAGCAGGACTTGAGCCTGAACCCGTCGAAGCTGTCGGGCCTGTGCGGCCGGCTGAAGTGCTGCCTGCGCTACGAGCTTCCGAACGCCAAGGGCCAGACGCACGGTGGATGCGGCAGCGAAGCCGGATGCGACAACCCGTCGGGCTGCGGAGCAGGCGGATGCGGCTCCTGCGGCTCGGGCGGGTGCGGCACGTGCCACTGAAGCCGCGTGTCGCGATTACGGCCGGTGATCCGGCCGGAATCGGCCCCGAGGTGGCCAGGCGTGCGGCCGTCGATCCGTCTGTCCTGGAGCTGTGCGACCCGCTGATCTACGCGCCCGACACCGATCGAGACTTCGCGTCCGGGGCGCTGTCGGGAGAGGCCGGGCGCGCCGCCTACGACGTGATCGTACGGGCGACATCCGACGCCCAGCGCGGCATAGTGGACGCCCTCGCGACGGCGCCAATCAACAAAGAAGCGTTTCGGCTGGCTGGCCTGCCCTGGTCGGGCCACACCGATCTGCTCGCGCACCTGACCGGGGCGCCCCATGTCGCGATGCTGTTCCACGCCGACGCGCTGTCGGTCGTGCTGGCGACCGTGCACATCCGGCTCGCCGACGTTCCGCGGGCGCTCACGCAACCGTCGCTCGAGGGCACGATCGAGTTGACGGCGCGCGAGATGCCGAAGTTGCTCGCGCTGTCTGCACGAGGCGCGACGAGCAGTCCACGGGCTGCCAGCGCCGGCCGCATCGCCGTCGCCGGCCTCAATCCGCATGCGGGCGAGCACGGGCTGTTTGGCGACGAGGAAACCCGAGTCATCGCGCCGGCCATCGCGGCGTGCCGCGCCCGGGGCGTCGATGTCTCGGGGCCGTACCCGGCCGACACGATTTTCGTCCGCGCCTCGCGCGGCGAATTCGACGTCGTCGTCGCGTGCTATCACGATCAGGGACTGATTCCGGTGAAGCTCCTGGCGTTCGGCGAGGCGGTGAACGTGACGCTCGGGCTGCCGATCATCCGGACGTCGGTCGACCACGGCACGGCGTTCGACATCGCCGGCAAGGGCGTCGCTGACGCAGGCAGCCTGATCGCCGCCGTGAAGCTGGCCGCACGCCTGGTCAAAGAAAGACGACGATAGAACGGCCCTGATGAAAGAAAAGACCGACCGCGAGCTGGCGCAGACCAACATCGCCGAGAACCGCAAGGCCTACCACGACTACCACCTCCTCGAGACGTTCGAGGCAGGTCTCGTGCTTCTGGGTACCGAGGTGAAGGCCATTCGTGAGGGCCGTGTGAACCTCCGCGACAGCTTTGCGCGCGTCGAGGGAAGCGAGGTCTTCCTGTACAACGTGAACATCAGCTCGTACAGCCACCGCGGGTACGCCGATCACGAACCGCTCAGGCGTCGAAAGTTGTTGCTCCATCGCGAGGAAATCCAGAAGCTCGTCGGCAAGACTGTCGAGAAGGGCATGACGCTCGTGCCCGTGCGGATGTACATGAAGAAGGGCCGTGTGAAGGTGGCGGTCAGCCTCGCGAAAGGGAAGAAGGAGTACGACAAGCGCGAGACCATCAAGCGCAGGGAAGTCGATCGCGAAACCCGCGCCGCCATCAAGT
>MEKT01000233.1 GCA_001767435.1 Acidobacteria bacterium RIFCSPLOWO2_02_FULL_65_29
TGGACGTTGCCCGGCGTGCCCATGCCGGCGTTGTTGAACAGGAGGTCGAGGCGCCCGAATTTCTCCCTCGCCTTGGCAAACAGGTTCTTCACCTGCTCGGGATTGCCGACGTCGGTCGCGACGGCGAGGGTGCGCGACTTGTCGGCGCCGGATCCGGCGATCGCCTTCTCGAGCGGATCACTGCGCCGTCCCGCAAGCGTTACGCACCAGCCGGCCTTGAGGAGAGCGAGCGCGGAAGCCTTGCCGATTCCGGTGCCTGCGCCGGTGACGATTGCTATCTTGTCCATGAATTACGCCCCTTGCGCGCGGGAGAGCGCGCATAGTACCGCAGGCGGCCGCCGGTCAGCGGCTAGCCGGGAGCCTGCAACGCCCGCAGGATTGCATCGAAAGCCTGATCGGCGAGCACGCGCATCTCTTCGTCGGTGCGGTCTTGGATCGGGTGCGGAACGAACACGACCGCCGGATCGTAGCCGAGCGAGCGGTTCTGCGCCGCCGCCGCCTCGATGAAGTCGGTCGAGCACACGCCCACCGAAACCACTCCCAGATCTTCGAGTCCCCTGAGGTCATGCATACAGCACGACGTGCAGGACCCTCAATCCGCGAGTGCTTCGATGACGATATCGCAACGCTCGCGGATGTCCTGTTTCAGCTCTGGCGGCGCGACGATCGAAAAGCGCTCCTTGCGGAAGCGCCTGACCGCATGGCCGCGCTCGCGCAGCCGCTCCTCGATGCGGTCGAGCAGCACGTCGCCACGCTTCTTCGCGATGTCGAGCAGCCCGAAGGTCTTGCCCTCGAGCGAAGCCGGCCGCGCGATGCGCGGACGGACCACCGGCGAGAGTTCCGCGGTCGGATCCAGCAGCTCCAGTTCCTGACTCATGCCTTGATCTCCTTTGTGACCGGATTGATGGTGATCGAGCCGATCCCCGAAACAATGGCTGCGAACAGGCCCGTTCCCCCGGCGCGCACGATGTTGAGCGAGCCGGTGCGGAACTTCGGCACCGTGGCGTCGGGATTCTCGCGTTTCAGCTTCTCGAGGCGCTCGTCGGTGCCGAAACCGGGCTTGAGCTCCCGCACCGGAACCTGCAGCCGCTTGTTCAGCTCGTCCTTTACTCTCTGTTTGGACCAGCCGGCGCCATAGAACACGCGTGCGTGCTCGGGCGCGATGATGAGGAATGCCGCGACGTCGACCACCTGCCCCGGATGATAGATCGTGCGCAGGCAGGGCGCGTAGGAATCGGCCAGCGCCTCGGGCGTGCGCGAATTCTGATCGATGATCGGTTCGACCCCATCGCCCGGAAACACGGTCACGGTCGAAGCGCCCTTCGCAAAGCCCTTCTCGATCGCGTAGGACTCCCACACGGCGTCGTCTTCATCCTCGGCGAAGCAGAACGTGTACTTGCCCGGATTGCCGAAGCAGGCGCGGTCGATCTCGCCCGGCCGCCCGCCGCCGACGTTGCGCACGACGAGTTGCAGCGCCCGCCCGATCGCAGCGTTGGCGCGGTTGCCCTGCCCGAAGCAGTTGCCCTTTGAATTCATTCCGATTCTTTTTGCGATCGGCCCGTTCACCATGATCACCGGCGCAACCGCATTGGTCGTGCACAACACGCCGTGCAAGCCGAATCCCGGTTCGAGCGCTGCGTCGATCGCGGCGAGAACAACCGGCATGTATTCCGGCCGGCAGCCGGCCATCACCGCATTGATCGCCGCCTTTTCGACCGTGCACTCGACGCGGTCGGGTGGAACGATGCCGATCACCTCGCCCGGCGCGCGCGTCGTTCCCGAGAGCATGGCGAGGACACGCTCTTTCGTCGGCGGCACCACCGGCAGGCCGTCCGTCCAGCCGCGCTCGAAGCACACCTCGATCGGATCGGCGTCGGCGGGGACCCTGATCGCCCGGGAAGCGAGGCCCGTCTCGCCGAAGCGCGCGGCGAGCCTGAATGACATGCCTGGCTCTTCGGTACGCGAACCGCAGCCAGGCCGGTTCCCGGGGAGGCCCGGTCCCAACCCTTGCGCGCCGGCGAGCGCCTCCCATTCGGCCCGGTTCCAGCCGAACGCCCGGCCGGTTTCTCTCCCTTTCTCCATTCGGATCAGAGTGGGAACGATCTGGACGCCGAGACGGAAGGAGACTTCCAGCTCGCGGTCATCCACGACTCCCTTCACGCTCGCGGGAAATGCCGGATCGTCTTGGCTGTAGACCGTGACCGGCGAGGAACGGGCTGCGAGCTGGCGCAAGACCGGCTCGATGAGCGTGCAAGTCGGGCATTCGCGCTTCACGACCGCATGCAGCCCATCCGGAAGAGGATTCACCAGCCGATGCTCCACATCAGTCCGCCTTGGCCCCCGAAGCCTTCACGATCGGCGCCCACTTGGCGATCTCGGCCCGAATGAGTGCATCGAATTCCTCCGGGGTCGAGCCTATCGGCTCCATTCCCTGCCGCAGCATGCGGTCGCGCAGGTCGGTGGTCCTCACCGCCGCGGCGATGTCGCTGCTGATCCTGCGTACCAGGTCGCGCGGCGTGGCGCCCGGCACGACGAGCCCCACGATGCTCACCGCGCTTACGCCCGGCACGGTTTCCGCGACTACTGGGTACTCGGGCACGATCGCCGGCCGCTGCGGGCTGAGCAGCGCGAGCACCTTGAGCCTTCCGGCCTTGATCTGCGGCGCGGCCGCGTACAGCACGTCGAGCAGCAGCGGGACGCGTCCGCCGATGACATCCTGGATCGCCGGAGCCCCGCCCTTGTACGGCACGTGCACCAGGTCGATTCCGGCCACGGTCTTGAGCAGCTCCGTCGAGAGATGCATCGCGGTGCCGCTTCCGGGCGTCGCGTACGCGATCTTCCCCGGGTTCTTCTTCGCTGTCGCGATCAGTTCGGCGATATTGTTCGCCTCGAAGGCCGGGTGGGCCGCGATCACAAGATGTTGCTGCGAGACCTGCGTCACCCCGGCGAGGTCCCTCAGCGTGTCGTAGGGCATGCTCGAGCGCAAGCTCGGATTGATCACATGCGCGGTGATCACGAAGCCGATCGTGTATCCGTCGGGCGCGGATTTGGCGACGTAATCGGTTGGCACCACGGTGCCCGCGCCGGACTTGTTCTCGACGATGACCGGCTGCCCCCAGACCTCCTGCATCTTTGCCGCGACCATGCGCCCGATGATGTCGGTCGCGCCGCCCGGCGGGAACGGGACCACCATCCGCACCGGCCGCGCCGGGTAGGGCTGCGCCGACGCGAAGCCCGGCACGACCAGGTTGAACGCGGCTGCGGCAAGAACCAACGCCCGGATCGATTTCATCGCTGTCTCCTCGTTGAATGTGCGCCCCGGTCGCTCACGCGTACAGGCGCGCCACCTCCTGGACCGCGCGCGCTCCCGGAAAGCGCCGCACCAGCTCCTGCCAGCGCGCGCGGGCGTTCTTCAGCCCGGGCAGATCGAGGCCGAGCGAGTCGGCCTCCTCGATCGCGAGACTCAGGTCTTTCACCACGTGACGTGGATCGAAGTTGGGCGCGAAATCGCCCTTGAGCGCGCGCACGGCGGCGCCGCGCAGCGACTTCGAGTCCGCCAGCCCGTTCTGCAGCATCTGCAGCACGGCTTCGGGATCCAGCGCGGACTTGCGCGCGAGAAACAGCCCCTCGATCGCGCTCAGGATGTTCTGCATCACCACGACTTGGTTCACGAGCTTCGCGCGCTGCCCGTTGCCGGGGCCGCCGAAGTAGAGCACCGAGCTGCCCAGCGCGGCAAGCACTGGCCGCGCGCGCTCGAACTCGGCCCTGTCGCCGCCCACCATTATGATCAGGCTGGCGGTCGCCGCGCCCTGCGGGCCGCCGGTCACGGGCGCGTCGAACGCCGCGAGGCCCCGCGATTTCGCCGCCGCGTGCACGCGCTCGGCGAGCTTGGGGCTCGAGGTGCTCATGTCGACGAGCAGCGCCCCGGGCCTCGCCTGGTCCAGCGCGCCGCCGAAGTAGATCGCTTCCACGTCCTGCGGCCCGCCCACCATGGTGACGAAGCAGTCCGCCCAGGCCGCGGCAGCGGCCGGGCTCTCGGCCCAGCGCGCGCCCTGCGCGAGCAGCCCGTCGGCTTTCTGCCGGGTGCGCGTGTGCACGCTGAGCGCGTGCCCGGCCCTCATGAGGTTCGCCGCCATGAGACTGCCCATGGCGCCGGCGCCGACGAATCCGATGTTCATATGCTTGAACCAGTTCTGTATTGTAAACTAGGATCATGGATCGCGCGAACGTCGTGGCCGTCAAGTCGGCGGACCGGGTGCTGGACCTGCTCGAGCTGCTCAGCCGCAAGGGCAGGGCGATGTCGCACACCGACCTCGCGGCGGCGCTCGCGATCCCGAAGAGCAGCCTGACCCAGCTGCTGCGCAACCTGACCGGCAGGGGCTACCTCAAGTTCGCGCCCGGGCCGAATACCTACGAGCTCGGGCCTGCCTTCTTCGCGCTGCACAGGCAGGATCGCGGCGAAGGCAACCTGATCGAGCGCGCGCGCGGCATCCTCGAGCGGCTGACTGCCGCGACCCACGAGTCTTCGGCGCTGAGCCTGTACCGCAGGGAATACGTCGAGCGCGTATGCGGCGTGGATTCCCCGCAGGCGCTCACCTACCGTATGGCGGTGGGAACGCGCTTCCTGCTGTACTCCTCCTCGATCGGCAAGGCGGTGCTCGCGGTGCTGCCGGACGCGGAGCGCGAGCGCTACCTGGGGCGCGTGAAGCTCGTGCCCAAAACCGACGCGACGGTGAAATCGGTTGCCGAGCTGCGGCGCCAGCTCGCCAAGGCGGCGAAGGAGGGCTTCGCGTACTCGCACGGGGAGCACATGGCGGGGGTGGCGGCGATCGCCGCCGCGGTGCGGCGGCCCGACGGCTACCCGATCGGCGCGGTCAACGTCGCGATTCCCAGCATCCGCTTCAAGCCCGCGCTGCGCGCGCTGTGCGTGCGCGAACTGCTCGCGGCGCGCGAGGCGCTCGAGCGCGAGCTGTCTTGACAGGGGTCTGCGGCTTGAGTTCAAATATATGATCTTGTTCACACATATGAACTGAGGGCGCGCCATGGAGCTGCGCAGGGCGGATCTCGGAAAGCATCCCTTGTGGTATTCGAACCAGGGCTGGCGGGCGCGGATCGGGATCGTCTATCCCGGCGCGGGCTTCCACCACATCGGCGACTTCCACAAGCTTGCGCCCAAGGGCGTGGCAGTGGGCGCGGCGGCGGTGCCGCGGCACAAGGACGAGAGCGCCGAAGCCATGATGCATCTCGACGAGAAAGTCGTCGAGACGGCCAAGATCCTCGCGGCGAGCCAGCCCGACGTGATCGGCTGGATCTGCACCGCGGGCAGCTTCATGAAGGGCAAGGGGCACGACGAGCGGTTGGTGAAGGAAATGGAGGCGGCCACCCGCGTCCCCTGCACCACGACCTCCACGGCGATGATGGCCGCGTTCCGGCAGCTCGGGATCAAGAAGCTGTCGATGTGCACGCCCTATCCCAACCCGGTGAACGACATCGAGAAGAAGTTCCTCGAGGACAACGGCTTCCGGGTCGTGAAATGCGAAGGGCTCGATCTCGTGGACAACAACATCCTCGCGCACCTGCCGCCGAGCGTGCTCTACCGGCTGGCGAAAGCGGTCGACACGCCCGAGTCCGACGGCGTGTTCATCAGCTGCACGGGGATCGACGCGCTCGACGTCATCGAGGCGCTCGAGCAGGACCTCGGCAAGCCGGTGGTGACCTCGAACCAGGCCGCCTACTGGATGTGCTTCAAGCTCGCCGGCATCGGCGAGCCGATCCAGGGCTACGGCCGGCTGATGAGGGAGCCGCGCTATCGCACGGCAGAGGAGCGGGAGCGGCGACTCGCCGCGGTATGAAGGAGGAGCGACGCATGAAAACGATTCGAGGCGCATTGCTGCTCGGCCTGGGCTGGCTGTTCGCGGGACTTTGCTCCGCTCAGTATCCCGACAAGCCCATCACCATCGTGGTGCCGTACCCCGCCGGCGGCGTCATGGACCTGACCGCGCGCGCGATCGCCGACAGCCTGACGGGCATGGTGTCGCAGCCCGTGGTCGTGGTGAACAAGACGGGCGCGGGCGCGACGATCGGCGGCAACGCGGTCGCAACCGCGACCCCCGACGGCTATACGCTCGGATTCTTCCCGGTGGCCGCGGCGGTGCCGGAGGTGTTCCGGTTCGCCTACAGCGCGCCTTACTCGAGCAGCGACCTGAGGGCGGTCTCCGCGGTGGCCGCCACCGCGATGTCGTTCGCGGTCAAGGCCGACTCGCCGATCCGGAGCATGAAGGACGTGATCGAACTGGCGCGCAAGAGCAGCGGGCTGATGATCGGCACGCCGGGCAAGCAGACGCTGCCTTCGATGATCATGGTCAAGATGGCGGCCAAGGAGGGAGTGAAGCTCGAGGACGCGCCCTTTGGCGGCGACGCGAAGACGCTGCCGGCGCTGCTCGGCGGGCACGTCCAGGTCGGGGCGATCGACTTTGCGGCGCTGAAATCCTCGGTCGAAGCCGGGAAGATCCGCGTGCTGGCGGTCTGCACCGAGAAGCGGATCGACCTCGCGCCGGACGTGCCGACGGTGCTCGAACTCGGCTACGACCTGCCTTACGTGTCCTCGCTCGGCCTGTTCGGGCCGAAGGCGCTGCCCGACGACGTGACGCGCAGGCTGGACGAGCTGATGGCAAGGATCAGCCGGGAAGCGAAGTTTGTGAACCGCATGAAGGAAATGTCGATCCAGATCGCCTACAAGGACGCGGCCACCTATCGCCAGGCGCTCGCCCGCGACCGCGACAATCTCGAGGCGTTCTTCACGCAGCAGGGCATGTACAAGAAGTAGCGCAGCGATCCCACGGAGCCCATGACATGAGCCGCAAGCCAGCGCCGGTGCTCGAGCCGAGCCGCGAGACGCCGATCCTCGGCGAATACGACGTCGTCGTCCTGGGCGGAGGTCCCGCCGGCATCGCTGCCGCCGCGGCAGCCGGGCGCTCCGGGCGCTCCACGATCCTGATCGAGCGCTACGGATTCCTCGGCGGCGCCGGCACCGCGGCCGGACTTTCGACCTTCTGCGGGCTGCACGCCAACGTGCACGGCGAGCACAAGCGCGTCGTGCACGGCCTTTCGAGCGAGATCACCGAGCGCCTGGAGCGGATGAACGGCCTCAACCCGCCGCACTTGTCGCTTGCCGGCAAGATCACCGCGCAGGCCTACGACATCTCTGCTTACAAGATCGCCGCCGACGAATTCCTTGCCGCCTCGGGCGTGAAGATCCTGTTCCACGCTTTCGGCGTCGGGATGAGCAAGCGCTCGGAACGCGAGATCGACACGCTGCTGGTGGAGACCAAATCGGGCCGGGCCGCGATCCGCGGGCGCATGTTCATCGAATGCTCGGGCGACGGCGATCTTGCCGCCTGGGCCGGGGCGCCCTACGAGATCGGCGACGGCGCCGGCAACATGCTCTATCCCTCCACCATGTTCCGCATCAGCGGGGTGGACCCGGTCAAGGCGGGCCGCGCATGGGAGCTCATTCCCAAGCTGATGGAGGAGGCCGAGAAGCAGGGCCGGCGCTTCCCGCGCAAGGGCGCGCTGGTGCGGCCGCAGAAAAATCCGGCGGAGTGGCGCGCCAACGTCACCCAGATCAAGAACCCGGACGGCACCGCGGTGAGCGGCATCGACGTCGAGCAGCTCAGCTACGGCGAGATCGAGGGGCGCCGCCAGTGCTGGGACGTGTTCGAGTTCATCAAGGGCGTGACGCCGGGGTTCGAGAACGCGTACATCGTCGAGATCGCGCCGCAGATCGGCATCCGCGAGACGCGCCGCATCGCCGGACAATACATGGTTTCCGAAGCCGACATCCTGGGCTGCGCCAGCTTCCCCGACTCGATCGGGGTCAACGGCTGGCCGGTTGAAGCGCACATCTCGGGCAGCGTGCTGCTCAAGTTCCCGAAGATCCCAGAATCGCGCGGCTTCAACCAGCTGCCGTACCGCATGGTCGTGCCGCAGGGCATCGACAACCTGTTCATGGCGGGGCGCTGCGCTTCGATGACGCACGACGGCCAGTCCTCGGCGCGCGTCTCGGGCCCGTGCTTCGTCATGGGCCAGGCTGCCGGCACCGCCGCCGACCTGGCGATGCGGGCCGGGGTCACGCCGGCGAAAGTCGACGTGCCCGCGCTGCAGCAGCGCCTGCTCGCCGACGGCGCGTATCTCGGAATGGACGGCGAGCGCATCGCATCGGGCGCGCCGAAGGAATCGGTTCCCGCCTAGGCGGGCGCAGGGTGAGGCTGGCCGACGACGAAAAGGCCATGCTGGACGGGAGCGAAGGCCCGGCCCGGCAGAAGGCGATGGAGCTGCTCGTGCGCTACGGCGAGGCGCTCGGCGCGGAGCGCCTGGTCGACACGAGGAACGTCTGCGGAACGATGGGCGCCACGATGCCGTTCCTGCGCGATTACGCGGCGGCGCACGGCGGCAGGCTGGACGCGGTGTTTTCCGAGTTCAGCCTGGACAGCCCCGAGGTGCTCGAGATCCCGAAGGTCAAGGTCTACAGCTGCCACCTGCAGCAGGGCCTCGACCCGGAGCACGCCGCGCAGCAGGGGATTCCGCCGCAAGCCGTCCAAGTGTACCGCGACGGCGAAGCCTACTTCGGCCGGCTCGGCGTGCAGCTCATGAACACCTGCACCCCGTACCAGGTGGGCAACGTTCCGGTGAAGGGCGAGCATTGCGCCTGGATGGAATCCTCGGCCGTCGTCTACTGCAATTCGGTGCTCGGCGCGCGCACCAACACGGAAGGGCGGGAGAGCGCCGGCGCGGCGATGCTCACGGGGAAGATCCCGTACTGGGGATATCACCTGGACGGGAATCGCCTCGGCACGCACCTGGTCGAGCTCGCAATAGAGGTGAAGGACACCGCGGACTGGGGACTGCTCGGCTATTGGGTCGGCGAGGCGGTGCAGGACCGCATCCCGGTCCTGAGCGGCGTCGGCGAAATCCCCAACCTCGCGCGCCTGAAGCATTTCGGCGCTTCGGCGTCGTCCTCGGGCGGCGTGGAGATGTACCACGTGGTCGGCGTGACGCCCGAGGCGCGCACGCGGGAGGAGGCATTCGGCGGCAGGAAGCCGTGCGCCGCGCTCCGCTACGGCGCCGCGGAGCGCAGGATTGCCTACGAGCGCGTCAACTCCACGGGGCGCGACCGCGACGTCGATTACGTCATGCTCGGGTGCCCGCATTACTCGCTCGAGCAGATCTGGGAAGTGTGCCAGCTCCTCGAGGGCCAGCGCATCCACGGGAACTGCAGCCTCTGGATATTCACGCCCTGGGCGACAAAGCAGCTCGCGGACCGCAACGGCTACACGAGGATCATCGAGGACGCCGGCGGCTTCCTCATGACCGACACCTGCTCTTCGGTGGGCCGGGTACTCCCCAAGGGAACGAAGGTCGCCGCGGTGGACTCCGCCAAGCAGGCGCATTACCTGCCGGCGATCATGGGCGTGCAGGCCTGGTTCGGGACCACCGCCGAGTGCATCCAGGCGGCGATCACCGGGCGGTGGCAGGGCGGGCTGCAGTGAAGAAAGTCGTGCTGCGTGGCAGGAAAGTGGTCGGCGGCTGCGCCGAAGGGGAGGCGCTCGTCACCCGCGACCGGATCTCGGGCTGGGGCGGCATCGACCCCAGGAGCGGGACCATCATCGAGACCCGGCACGAGCTGCGCGGGCAGAGCTTCAAGGGCAAAGTGCTGGTGTTCCCGGGCGCCAAGGGTTCTTCGGGATGGTCGGGCCAGTTCCACATCGCGCGCCTCGCCGGAGCAGCGCCGCTCGCCATGCTGTTCAACGAGATGACTACCAAGATCGCGCTGGGCGCCGTGGTGACGCACGCGCCCGCGCTGACCGATTTCGACCAGGACCCGCTGGAGGCGATCGCGACCGGAGACTGGGTCAGGGTGGATGCGGACAACGGCATCGTCGAAGTGACCAAGAGGCAGCGATGAAGAGGACGCTGCGCAGCAAATTCGAGCGCGGCACCTCACGCCGGGCGGTGCGCCGCCACGCTCTCAGGAACGGTCATTCCCCCGCGGCGGGCGGCCGCGCTCGGCGCGGCTGTCGCTCGGCCGCTCGCGCCGCTCTGCGCGCTGCGGGCTGCGATTGCCGGCATTCTCCTGGCGCTGAGGCGGCCTGGCCTCGGGCGTGCGCGGCTGCGGTTGCGCCCGCACCTCGGGCGCCCGCGGTTGCGGCTGTCCCCGTACTTCGGGCGCCCGCGGCTGAGGCCGGGGCTGCGCCCGCACCTCGGGCGCACGCGGTTGCGGCTGAGGCCGGGGCTGCGCCTCGGGCGCGCGCGGTTGCGGTCGGGGCTGCGCCTCGGGCGCGCGCGGTTGCGGTCGGGGCTGCGCCTCGGGCGCCTGCACCCGGGGTTGCGCCTGCGGGCGAGTCTCTTGCAACTGCATTTGCGGGCGGGACTCCGGTCTGACGACTTCGCGCCGGCGCTCTTCCGTTCTGCGCTGGCGTTCCGTGGCCCGGCGTTCGGTCTGCCGCACGGTTTCACGCCGGGTCTCGGTGCGTATCTCGCGCGGCTGCGAAGGTGCCTGCGGAGCGGCAGTGAAGCGCTGCTGCACGGCCGGGTCGCGGTAGGCGACGCCGCGGCGGTGCGAGGGATCGTGCTCCCACCGGCCCGGCGCCCTGGGCGCGAAGCCGCGGGCGTCGTAATGGTGGCGGTAATAATGGACATTCGTGTACACCACCCTGACGTGGCGGTAGTACCAGTCCACGTTGCCGAAGAAGAAGCCCACAGACAGGCCGACCGGAGCGCCCCACCAGAAGCCGACCGTGACGCCCGGGTAGTACGGGCGCGCGTAGCCCGGCCACGGCGCCCAGACCACCGGCGGATAGGCCGGCCACCACCACGGCCCGTACACGACCCACGGATCGTAGTACGGCACGTACACGATCTGCGGTTGCGCCGGTTCGATCACGATGGCGCGCCCGTCCTCGACCACGCGGTAGCGCTCGTCGGGCGCGAGATTGCCTGCGGCGCGCGCTCTGTGGCGCAGCTCCTGGACCGCGTCCATCACCTGCGGTTCCTGCTCGAGGAAGGCGTCGCCGAGCTTGCGCGTCCACTCGATGTTCTCGTCCATGCGCGCCAGCACGTTCGGGAACGCGACCAGCGACTT
>MEKT01000234.1:0-12083 GCA_001767435.1 Acidobacteria bacterium RIFCSPLOWO2_02_FULL_65_29
AATTGAACAAACCAGTCGTCGTCGAGGAAATCACGGTCGATTCGCCGAAACGCGGCGAGGTGATGGTGAAGCTTGCCGCCTGCGGTGTGTGCCACTCGGACCTTTCGGCGACCAACGGCACGATCGCGCTGCCGCCGCCGCTCGTTCTCGGCCACGAGGGGGCGGGCGAGGTGGTCGAGGTGGGCGAAGGTGTCGCGGGGCTTGCGGTGGGCGACCACGTCGTTGCCTCGTTCATCCACATGTGCGGCAAGTGCCGCTTTTGCGCCGCCGGCCGACCGGTGCTGTGCGTGGAGCAGCACAAGGCGCTTACCACGCCGCTCGAGGGCACGCCGCGCGTGAAGGACAAGTCCGGAAAACCGCTTGGCATTTTCTCGGGCTGCGGCGTGATGGCTGAGTACGCGACGGTGTCGGTCGAGAATGTCGTCCGGATCGACCCGAATATCCCGCTCGATCGTGCGGCGCTCGTCGGTTGCGCCGTTACGACCGGAGTCGGCGCGGTGTTCAACACCGCGAAAGTCGAACCCGGGTCGACGGTTGCGGTGTTCGGTTGCGGCGGCGTCGGACTGAACGTGATTCAAGGCGCCGCGATCGCGGGCGCCGAGCGCGTGATCGCCATAGACACGATGGAGGCGAAGCTCGAGATGGCGAAAACATTCGGTGCCACCGACACCCTGCTCGCAAAGCCCGGCGAGGATCTCGCCAAGGCGCTCAAGAAGATGACCGGGATGGGACCGGATTACGCCTTCGAGTGCGTGGGCGCGGGCGCGCTTGCCGAGGCCGCATACCGCGCGATCCGGCGCGGCGGCAAGGCGGTCGTGGTCGGCGTGGCGCGGCCGACCGACGCGACGTCCTTCAAGCCGATGAGCATGGTGTTCGAGGAGAAGACGCTGCAGGGCAGCTACTTCGGCTCTTGCGTGCCGCGCGTCGATTTCCCGAAGATGCTGCACCTGTACATGGCCGGGAGGCTCAAGATCGACGAGCTGATCACCCGCCGCTACACGATCGACGAGGCGCCGCAGGCGTTCGCCGATCTGGAATCCGGCAGGAACGCGCGCGGGGTCATCGTTTTCTAGCTTCGAGCGCCCGCCAGATCTTCTCGCGGGCGAGCGGCATGTCGAGGTGCCTGAGCCCCGTCTCCGCGTAAAGCGCGTCCACTACCGCGTTCACCACGGCTGCCGGGGCACCGACCGCACCGGCTTCGCCCGCGCCTTTCACGCCGAGCGGGTTGCTCGCGCAGGGCACGTGCTGAAAGCCGCAGTCGAGCGAGGGCACGTCATCCGCGCGCGGCATCGCGTAGTCCATGAATGAGCCCGTCAGCAATTGCGCGCTTTCGGGGTCGTATGCCGCGTGCTCGAGCAGCGCCTGCCCGATTCCCTGCACGGTGCCGCCGTGCACCTGGCCTTCGAGCAGGAGCGGATTGATCGCGCGGCCGAAATCGTCCACCACGGTGTAGCGGACGATGCGCGCCTCGCCGGTGTCGGGGTCGATTTCGACCTCGCAAAGGTGACAGCCGTTGGGATAGGTGTAGGCCTCGGGCGCGCGCGTGTGCGTCGCTTCGAGCTTGCCGCCCGCGGCGCGCGCGGCATCGAACAGGCTCAGCTTGCGGTCGGTACCGGCGACGCGAAATTCGCCTTCCTCGTACTCGAGGTCGACGGCTGCCACTTCAAGCTCTCTCGCCGCGGCTTGTCTGCCCTTTTCGATCGCCTCTCCGGCAGCGCTTTGCGCGGCGATTCCTCCGATCGCCAGAAAGCGGGATCCGCCGGTAAGTCCTTCGGGTGGCACGAGATCGGTGTCGCCTTGCACGACGCGAATCCGGGAGGCGTCGATCCCGAGCCGCTCGGAAAGGAGCTGCACGAAGGTCGTCGCGTGCCCCTGGCCGTTGTCCTGCATGCCGGAGAACAGGGTGACGGTTCCGGCCGGGTCCACTTTCAGCGCGACGGTATCGCCCGGACCGCCGCCGCAGCGCTCGATGTACATCGCAAGTCCGATTCCGCGCAGCTTGCCGCGGCGCTGCGCCTCTTCGCGACGGGCCGGGAACTCCGCCCACCGAGCGTTCTGCATCGCGCGTTCCATGATCGCGGCGAAATCGCCCGAGTCGTAACGGCTTTCGACCGGGGTCTGGTACGGCATGTCCGTGGGTGCGACGAAGTTGCGCCGCCGCAGCTCCTGCGGCGCGAGACCCAGCTCGCGCGCGGCGACGTCGATCACCCGCTCCAGCAGGTAGATCGCCTCCGGCCGGCCGGCGCCGCGGTAGGCGTCCACAGGAACGGTGTTCGTGACGACGCCCTTGAGATTCATCCAGATCGCGGGGATCCGGTACACGCCCGAGAGCATCGGCGCCGCGAGCTGCGGGATGAACGGCCCGAAGTTCGACAGGTACGCGCCCATGTTCGCCCAGGTGGTCACGCGCAGCGCGAGAAATCGGCCTTCACGGTCGCTCGCCAGTTCGGCGATCGAATAATGGTCGCGTCCCTGGGCGTCCGACAGGAACGATTCGCCGCGCTCGGCGGTCCAGCGCACCGCGCGAGCGAGCCTGCGCGCTGCCCAGGCGACGATCGGCTGCTCCGGATAGAGAAAGATCTTCATGCCGAACGCGCCGCCGACGTTGCCGGAAACCACGCGCAGCTTGTCGCGGCCGATCCTGAGCACCGCGTCCGCGATCTGCCCATGGAGGTGATGCGGGCCCTGGCTCGGGGTGTAAAGCGTGGTACGCCCGCTCGCCGGGTCGTGCTCGGCGAGCGCAGCGCGCGGCTCCATCGGGTTCGCAACCAGGCGGTTATTGATGAGTTCGAGCCGCGTTACATGCGCCGCCTTCGCGAAGGCGGCCTCCACCGCCGTCTTGCTCTCCCCAAGCCCGATGTCGAAGGCGATGTTCTCCGGGATGTGATCCCAGGCGCGCGGCGCCCCGGGCTGAATGGCGGCGCGCGTGTCGGCGATCGCGGGCAGCGGCTCGTACTCGATCGCCAGCCGTTCGGCCGCGTCCCTCGCAAGCGCGAGCGTTTCGGCGATCACTACGGCGACCGGATCGCCGACATGCCGGACGCGCTCCCGGGCGAGCACCGGGCGCGGCGTCTCGGCGCGGGCGCTGCCGTCCAGGTTGGTGACCGGGATCAGGCAGGGGATTTCGCCCAACCCGTCTGACGCGGCATCCTCGCCGGTAACCACGGCGACTACCCCGGATGCCGTTCGTGCCGCCGAAGCATCGATCCGCAGGATCTTCGCGTGCGCATGGGGCGAGCGCACAAAATAGGCGTGCGCCGCCCGCGCCAGGTGAAAATCGTCGCAATAGCGTCCCGCGCCGCGCAGGAGCGAATCATCCTCGATGCGCGTGACGCTTTGTCCGGCTGCGAACCTGGGCATGTGGAAGTGCTTCGAACGGAGCACGTATGCTAGCGTCCCGGTTGCAGCAGTGTCCAACCTGGTTTCCATCAGCCGCAGGCTCTCCAGACGCGTCGCGCGTTTGAAGTTCGCGCCGCCGATCGCGCACGTCTATAACCCGCTCGAATATGCCCGCGCGCCGCACGAGCGCTATCTCGAACGCTATGGCCGGCCGCCGAAGGAGGTCGTGCTCGTCGGCATGAATCCCGGACCGTTCGGCATGGCGCAGACCGGCGTGCCCTTCGGCGACGTGCGCATGGTGCGGGAATGGCTGGGCGTCTCGCTTCCGGTCAAGCGCCCCCGGAACGAACACCCGAAGCGCCCGGTGCTTGGTTTCGATTGTCCTCGCAGTGAAGTGAGCGGCACGCGCCTGTGGAGCTGGGCGCGCGAGCGCTTCGGCGCGCCGGAGCGGTTCTTCGCCCGCTTCTTCTTGCTCAATTACTGTCCGCTTTGCTTCATGGAAGCTTCGGGCAGGAATTTCACGCCCGATGCGCTGCCGCGCGCCGAGCGCACGCCGCTGTTCGAAGCCTGCGACGAGGCGCTGCGGGAATCCATCACCATTCTCCGGCCGCGAGTCGTCGTCGGTGTCGGTGGCTTCGCGGCCGAGCGCGCCAAGACCGCCCTCGCGGGATCAGCCATCACGGTCGGCGGCATCCTGCACCCCAGCCCCGCAAGCCCGAAGGCGAACCGCGGCTGGGCGCGGATTGCCGAACGCGAACTCGCAGCGCTGGGTGTTCGCGTATCTCGCGCTGAGGTTCGGATCGTGCAGCGATCCTTGACGACGCGCACATCGGCCGTCTAGAATCGCGAAAGACCAGAATTCTGGTCATTTCACGGACGACCCGATCATGGCCAAGACGCTCCCGATCTCCGAGGTGAAAGCGCGCCTGCCGGAACTGGTGGCCGGCGTCATGGAACGCGAAGAAGAGGTGGTCGTCACCCGCAACGGCAGGCCTGCGGCGGTTCTCGTGAACGTCGCCGAGTACGAGCGGCTCAAGGAAACCCTCGACGTGCTGAGCGACGCGGACCTGATGCGGCAGATCCGAGCCGGCGAACGCTACTTGGCGAAAGGCGGCAAGGGGCTTTCGTTCGAGGAAGTCTTCGGCGAACCGCTTCGCCGGGCGAAGAAGCGTTCGCGTTAATGACGGGGTACCGCCCGGCCATCCCGCCGTCGGTGGCGGACCGCATACGCCATCTTCCACCCGATGTAAAGCGAGGGATCAGGGAAGCGATCCGGGCGATTGCCAGCGATCCCGCGTGCGGCGAGCCGCTCGAGCGGGAGTTGCGCGGATATCACAAGTACAGGGTGCGGCGGTTCCGCATCGTTTACCGCGTGGATCGAGCTGCGAGGACAATCACGATCCTTGCGGTCGGGCACCGCCACACGATCTACGAAGACGCGGCGGAACGGATTCGAGGGCGAGCCGTTACTTCCCCAGTCGCTTCTCCACCAGCCGCGCGAAAAAGCTCGCGCCGTAGGGGAGCGCGGCGTCGTTGAAATCGTACGACGGATTGTGCACTTCGCACGCGCCTTCGCCCTCGCCGTTGCCGATATTGATGTAGCAGCCGCGCACTTCATTCAACATGAAGGAGAAATCTTCGGATGCCATGATCAGGGCAGGGTCGCGACGGACCCCGCCGGCGCCGGCAATTTCCGCGCAGACCGAGGCGGCGAAGTCGGCTTCCTGCGCGTCGTTGACGAGCGGGTCGAAGATGATGCGGAAATCGGTCTTCGCCTTGGCGCCGAAGCCCGCTGCAACGCCTTCGGCGACGCGCGCCATGTTGCGCCCGATCAGTTCCATCACCTCGTTGGAAAACGCGCGCACCGTGCCGGAAAGCCGCGCGGTCTGCGGAATCACGTTGTAGGCATTGCCGCCGTGGATCTGCGTGACCGACAGCACCGCGGTATCCACCGGCCGTACATTGCGCGAAACGATGCTTTGCAGGGCGGCGGTGACGTGCGCGGCGACCAGCACCGGATCGACTCCGGCCTCCGGTCGGGCGCCGTGCGCGCCGCGGCCCTCGATGTCGATGTCGAAGAACGCGCCGCCCGCCATCATGGGGCCCGAGCGTACCGCGAACTTCCCGAGCGGCATGCCGGGGCGGTTGTGCATGCCGAAGATCGCCTCGCACGGGAAGCGGGCGAACAGCCCGTCCTCGACCATCGCTTTGGCGCCGCCAAGACCTTCCTCGGCGGGCTGAAAAATGAAATAAACGGTCCCGTCGAAGTTTCTCATCTCGGCGAGATACTTTGCCGCGCCAAGGAGCATCGTCGTATGGCCGTCGTGGCCGCAGGCATGCATCCGCCCCGCGTTGCCGGAGCGGTGCGCGAAAGTGTTGGCTTCCTCGATCGGCAGCGCGTCCATGTCGGCGCGCAGGCCGACGGCGCGACTGGACTTTCCCGCCCGCAGCACGCCAATCACGCCTGTCCTGCCGATGCCGCGATGAACCTCGATGCCGAACTCCGCCAGTTTCGCGGCTACCATGTCCGAAGTCCGGTTCTCCTCAAACCCAAGCTCCGGATGCGCGTGAATGTCGCGCCGCCAGGAGGTCATCTGCTCGTGAAGGGCAGCGATCCGGTTTAGGATTGGCATAAGAGCATCCTTCAGTCCAGCGATCGACCCCAAATCTAGCATGCCGCTTCTTAGATGGCGGGAGTGGATTCGCCCGCGATTAGCACGGGGAGAAAATAGGTCATTGTCTGATCGCATGCAATGAGATCCGCATCAACGCGCCCTCGAAGGATCGGGTTTCTGTACCCTGGAAGTCCGGACCGGGAATTCGACGAATGGCGACCGCGTTTTCTCGACGCGCTGAAGGAACTCGGCTGGGTGGAAGGAAGCAATCTGTTCATCGAGTGGCGGTTCGCGGAATACGACCAGACGGTCTATGCGCCGCTCGCGGCCGACCTGGTTCGAGCAAGAGTGGATGCCCTGCTCGGGGCCGGGACGCCTTTGACGCGGGCCCTTCAGCAAGCGACGCGGGCGGTTCCCATCGTCACGGGCGTCGGCGACCCGGTCGGCAGCGGATTTGCGAGGAATCTCGCGAAGCCCGGCGGTAACATTACCAGATTGTCTTGGTCGCTGCGAGAGAAAGCGCGCAAGCAGATCGGGTTGCTTCTTGAAATGGTGCCGACCGTGCGGACGCTGTTGATCTTGCGATCGCCGCGGTATGGCGACATTGCCGAACTCAACAGGTGTCTGAAGAGGGTCGCGCACGACTGCGGAACAAAGGCCAAGGTTCGCACGGTCGAATCGTTTGCCGAGGTCGAGGCCGCCCTGAATCGCCTGGCTGGGCTCATGACTGGCGCCGCATTCGTCTATGGTCACGGTTCCTTCCAGTTCGACACATCGAGACTCGCCGAGACTGCAATCCGCCACCGCGTCGCGACCGTTTGCGATGAGCGGCTCGCTGTCGAAGCGGGGTGCCTGATGAGCTACGCCTTATACCATCCCGACCAAACGCAACGCTTCGCGTCTCTGATTGATCAGGTATTGCGTGGCGCGAGTCCTGCGGAGACTCCATTCGAGCTTCCCACGAAGTCGGAGTTCGTCATCAACCGGCGGACGGCGAGCTCGCTAGGGCTCGCGATCGCACCGCAACTGCTGCTACGTGCCGATGCGGTGATCAGCTAAAGCATTTCCTGATCCCTTTTTTCTCCTTGGCGGACCGGGTGCAGCGACTACTGTCGGAGGCGGCGCGGGGTCTCAAGGGAAGCGAGCGTCTGAAAACGGGCGATTTACGACCCGTTGCTAAAGGGTCGTGACCGGCCAACTACGGACACTCGCGGCTCCTCACTATTCGATCACCCGGTCGGCCCGCAGCAGCAAGGCCTGCGGGATTTTGATGCCAAGCGCCTTGGCGGTCTTTAAGTTTACGACCAACTCGAACGTGGTCGGCTCGGCGATGGGGAGGTCGGCCGCTTTTGCGCCGTTTCCGATCTTGTCGATATACGCTCCCGCAAGACGCGCAAGTTTGACATGGTCAGGTCCAAATTCCATCAGCCCTCCGCCTCGCACACCTTGCCCGAGCTCGAATATCGTCGGGATCTTGTTGCGGTTCACGAATTCGGCAATCCGCGGCAGATCGTTGCCCCGCATGGGCCCAAAAAGCGCAATGAGCCCGCCACTACGGCTCTCGCTAATTGCCGCAAACGCCTTGTCGAAGTCGTCAGAACTCGATACGCGAATCGAGAGCACCGTTACTCCTAGCCTGGGTGCGGCGGTTTCGACTTGCTGATACTGAAGTTGCATCGCCTTCAGATTCGAGTTCCAAAGCACGGCAACACGGGAAAGATTGGGAATCGCTTCTTTGAGAAACTCGACGCGTTTGGCACTGATTTCGGCAGCGTTGATAGCCAAGCCTGTCACGTTGCCTCCGGGTCGCGCCAGGCCTGCGGCAATGCCCGTGGCAACGGGATCGGCGACGCCAATCGCAACAATGGGCACGTTCTTCGTGGCCGCCATGGCGGCACGCGTCTGGCCGTCCCCCGTCGTGATGATGACATCCACCTGCAGCCGCACGAGCTCGGCGGCAAGCTCGGGCAAACGCTCAGGATTGCCCCGAGCACTCCTGTACTCGAGAGTGAAATCACGCCCGAATACATAACCTTGCTCGCGGAGGCTTTCCATCAGCGCACGATGCACCGGAACGGAATCCGGGTCGAACTTCTCTCGAAAGCCTTCCAGCCACCCGACACGCAACATCTTTCCGGTTGGAGGCGCGGCGTTGGCTGTTAGCAGGACCGCACCCAGTCCCAGGGCAATCAGAAGCAGTCGGCGCATCAACATGCGGTCCCCTTGATCAATATGGCATCCGCTGAATTACGAACTCTATTCCCAAATGACCGATTCGGGCTCGGTTGGGAATCTCAACAATCCGGCTCAGAACGGCCAACTACGGACGTTCGCAGAGCCGTCCTATTCGATCACCCGGTCGGCGCGCAGAAGCACGGACTGCGGAATCGTCAGACCGATCTGCTTGGCGGCTTTCAGATTGATCACGAGCTCAAACTTTGTCGGCTGCTCCACGGGCAGGTCGGCAGGCTTGGCGCCTTTCAGAATCTTGTCAACGTACACAGCGGCGCGCCGGAACACGTCATCAACACTCGCCGCGTATGACATGAGGCCGCCGTCCTCCACGGATTCTCGAAACGAGTAGCTTGCGGGCAAGCGGCTCTTCGCCGCGAACTCGATGATGAGGCGCCGGTGGACGTAGTTAGGGGAGCTCCAGGAGACGAAGATCGCATCAGCGCGCTCCCGGATCACGAGGTCGAAGGCCGGCGCGTAGTCGTTGGGCCTGTACGCGGTGTGGAGCAGCGTCAGCCCCAATGCCCGGGCCGCGGTCTGCGTACTTTTTCCCTCTGGGCTCTCCCAATCCTCCCTGTCCCCGACGAAGGCCACTCGCGAGATGGTCGGAGCAAATTCCTTCAGCAATTGCAGGCGCTTTGCGTAGATCTCAGGACCAGTGTCGAGGCTGAACCCTGTGACGTTGCCGCCAGGTCGTGCCAGGTTAGCCACGAGGCCGGCCTCGACGGGATTGCGGCTGGTCGCCATCACGATGGGAATCGACGTCGTCGCCTCTTTGGCGGCGTGCGCCACCGGGTTGGCAGCGGTCACGATCACGTCAACCCTGAGACGCACCAGTTCCGCCACGAGCTCAGGGGCTCGCTCGAACTGCCCCTCAGCCGACCGGCGCTCCAGAACCAGGTTCCGCCCCTCCACGTACCCGAGGTTGCGCAGTGTGTACACGAACGCTCGCATGTACGGGGCAGGGTCGGGCCCGGCCAGTGTGGACATGGGGGCGGCGCTCATGACGAATCCGACCCGGTAGATCTTCCCTGCCTGCTGCGCCTCGGCGGCAAGTGGCGCGGCAAAAAGTGCCCCTGTTGCGATCAGGAACTGCCGCCGTCCGACTTGGCCCATGCGATTTCTCCCGACGAGCTTGCGCGGGAAGTCTACGCCTCAGCGGTCCAGCGGGAAGGGAATCTGCCGCCCAGACGCTGCGACCCATTCACTCTTCGCGAATGACCGCTTGGGCTCGAACTTAGACCGTCACTCGACGGGCAGGGTCCGGCCATAAGCAGCCGGTCGCAGACCCGTAATTCGACCACCCAGTCGACGCTCGGGGGCTAGAACGTACTCGCGGGGAACGAGAGGCTTGCCGGTGCCTGACGCGGTCCAACCGCGGATCGTGGCCACTGGCTCGACCTAGAATTTCATCTTCGCGATAAACGCGGACCATCGGGAATCGGTGTGGATTTTCCGAAACAGGAACTCCGATCTGATGGTCACCAAGCCGGGCGACCGATCTCGATAGGCTCGCTCCAGCCACTCGAACGCAACTGTCGATTCCCCCCGGTACGCATGCGCAGCAGCGACTTCGCACGCGCTGTCGTGGGCAAACTTATCCTGAAGTTGTGAGAGTACTCCGTCGGATTCCACCCGCTGTCCGAGGTCGTGATGCGCGATCGCAAGTCCGAAGAGTCGCAACGGTTCCAAGGGCTCGTCCTCGAAGTCCGAGCGCGCTTCGACAGCCTTGCCCTGCGCGAGGTGAACCAGACCGAGGGAGAAGTGGGTGATCCGCCCCTGCGTATTTAATTCGTGGGCTGTCTTTGCGGCGGCTTCCGCTTCATCCAGGAGGCCGAAGTTCGTACAGCAAATGCACAAGTCTCCATGCGCCGAGACGCTGAGCGGATCCAGCAAGACCGCACGCCGGCAAAGCGCGAGAGCTTCGTCGGCTCGGCCCAATGCCGCCGCGAGAACGGCGGCGTGGCGGGCGACATCGGCATTGCCCGGCGCCAACTCGAGAGCCCTTGCAAACGAGGCACTCGCGCTCTTCCAGTCCCAATCGTAGAACAGCTGAACGCGGCCCAACGCGGCATGGCCTTCCGCGAGCGCCGGCTCCAATTCCAGGGCGCGTTGCGCCGCGGAACGCGCTTTGGCATAAGCCTCGCCCAGCGGCATCGATCCATCGTTCGCGAGGTTCGTATAGACGCGCGAGAGTCCGGCCCATCCCAACGCGAAGCGCGGATCAAGCTCCACCGATCGCTGTGAATACTCGAGCGCTTTCGCCCCGTCTTCGCGCGTGAAGCGATTGGTGAAATACCGCCCTTGAAGATAGAGGCGATAGGCGTCGAAATTTTCGCTTCTTCCCTTCGTCACTTCCGGTAACAAGGCGGCGCCAAGCTCTCTCGCCACCGTTCGCGCAATGTCGTCCTGGACCGCGAAGATGTCCTCCAGGTCGCGATCATAGGTATTCGACCATAAATGCGAGTCGGTCTTCACCCGGACGAGCTGCGCTGTGATGCGAACCCGCTTGCCCGAAGTGCGAACGCTGCCCTCCAGGATGTTCGCGACGTTGAGCTTCTGTGCAACCGTGGGAATATCCACGTTCCGGCCTTTGAAGCTGAACGCAGAAGTGCGCGAGGCGACGCGAAGGCCGGGAATCCTCGATAGCGCGTTGAGCAGTTCTTCCGCCAGTCCGTCGGCGAAATACTCACTGTCCTTGTCCTTGCTCATGTCGGCAAAGGGGAGCACAGCGATCGAGCGCTTGTCCAGCAGCGATAAGTCAATTTCGCCGGTTGCGGGCGAGGGCTTGGCTGCGGTACTTCCTTCAGGAGTCACCCGGTACGCCCGCAGCGGCTCGGCGATGTTCTTCACCGTCTGCTCGCCCTGGTCCTCGAACGTGGCGCTAACCTTACCCTTGACGGCGCTCCGGATCGACTCCGATACGGTGATGCCGTCGGGCTCGGAGAGAGCCTGCAGCCGCGCGGCGATATTGACACCGTCTCCGTACACCGTGCCGTCGTCCTTTTCCATCACGTCGCCAAGGTGCACACCGATGCGAAAGCGCATGCGCCGGTCTTCTGGCACTACGCTTGAGGAGGCATTGAGTTCCTGCTGCACCGCGAGAGCAGAAGTGACTGCCCCGACCGCGGTCTCGAACACCGCTAAAACCGAATCTCCCGCCATGTCGATGACACGACCTTGGTTGGATTCGATGTGCGACCTGAATACCTTGCGCGCTGCGTCGAGTGCCGCCACGGTCGCGCGCTCGTCGGCAGCCATTAGGCGCGAGTAACCCGCTACATCCGCGGCTAGGATTGCTGCCAGTCGCTGCTTGAGATCAGAACCGCTCACCCGGTGTCGTCCCCTCCCAGAGCCGCATAGCCGTTACATCTTACCCCCCGGCATGGACAGCGTAAGGCGAAGCCTGCGGTTTGAGTGTTCGCATCTTTTCGCCGAGACCGAGTAAAAACACCGAGTGAAACGAGGTGTCGGCTTGGTCGACGGTCGCTTACCGGTAGAGTCGAGATGTGGCGCGGTGGCAGTAGGTTCGGTGTGTCTGTTGCCGCCCCTTTCGTCTGGCGGTGCCCGAGTACCCTCGCCGTAGCTCCGTTTCCACATCCCGCTCATCGAACCGGACAGGCAGATCTCCCGCATCCGGCTCTCGGACAAGACTTCACGCCTTCTTTCGCGTGCAACGCCCTCTGCGGCTTTTGAACGCACTTCGGAGTTGATAGGTTGCCCAATCTCCAGGTCCCTCACCACGTCCTGCGTCTGGCTTGAACTGAGGCCCCTTCCCTCCACCGGCATTACCCGGTTTCATCGGTACTACGAACCTCTCCGCCACCCCAGGGCGCCCGGCCCATCCCTCACGGGCGTCCGGTTGGTCATCCCCGCACCACGCCTTGGGGTTTCCCG
>MEKT01000234.1:12091-13017 GCA_001767435.1 Acidobacteria bacterium RIFCSPLOWO2_02_FULL_65_29
ATCCCCGCACCACGCCTTGGGGTTTCCCGTGTTGCGTGGGCTTTCCTTGTGTGCATGCTCATCGCCACTACCCCGGCGCAGCGACTGGGGGCGCTGCTTTGCTCATTTCCCCCCGCCGTGTCAGCCTTCCCCGGTATGGCAGCCGGGTCGGCCTGCGCATCGTCCTTTTCGAGGTTTGCTCAGCGTTCACTCGCGTTACGGCCTGCACACTCGCTGGATCACCTTTCGTGACCCGTTGCGTCGAAGACTTCAGCCGATTCGTTCACCTCCTCGACTGCTCCGACTACTTCCGGCTGGAGCGATTGCCGGGTGGGATTCGCACCCACTGGAAAGCGCCGTCTTGTCACGGCGCACGCCATAACCGGCCATTCACGCGGACCGCCTTCGTAGACCATTCAGTTGAGTCGCGCTCAGCGGCCCTGGCGCGCGCGGCGCGTTCGCGTACCGGCCCAAGCGCCAGCGTTGGGTGTCGCGCACGCTCAACTAAGCGGAAGACATCGCTGACACCGCAAGCGTATTCTGCAGGTCAAGCCAGCATGAAGCGCCTTTTCGCCCTCCTGCTCGCAGCGTTCGCTGCCGCCACCGCGCAGCCGGCAGAGCCGCTATCCTGGCGCGGCAGCACCGAAATCGCGGCCGGCCGCGCGGAGCGCGGGCCCTGGCGGATGAATGAGTCGAGGTTCGACTACGTCGACGATCCCTCGGTCGCGATCGACGATCGGGGCGAAGCCGTGGTCGTCTGGGTTGACCAGGCGCGCAAGGACGTGTTCTTTCAACGCATCTCGGCCACGGGTGCGAAGCTCGGCGAGCCAGTCAACGTTTCGCGCAGCCCGGCGGTATTTTCCTGGCTGCCGAGAGTCGCGCTCTCTCCGCGCGAGCCCCTCAATGTGTTTGTTCTCTGGCAGGAAATCATCTTCTCGGGCGGCTCG
>MEKT01000235.1 GCA_001767435.1 Acidobacteria bacterium RIFCSPLOWO2_02_FULL_65_29
GCAATCGACACCGATCGCGTGACCACGAAGCCGAACGACGCGTAGAAGAGAAAGTCCCAGAGCCGCAGCGATGTTCCGCTCTGTTCGACTTTCTCTGGGGTCATCGAGATGGCGAGGAACTTGTGTCGGAACACGAAATGAAACGCGCCAATCACCGCGTAGAGGACGGCCGTTTGCCAGACCTCGGTCCATGACACCGCGAGGATGTTGCCCACCAGCATGTCTCTGAGGTGCTCGCTCTCGGAGGTCGACTTGCTCATGGCGAGGATCGTCGCGGCCGAGGCGACCGCGTAGGAAATGCCGATGATGGCTTCCTGTGGAATGCGAGCCCGGCGGCTGCGAATGGTGGCGAAAATCGCCGCGCCGAGCAAGGTGAACGCCAGGCTCGTCCAGTACACCGAGTTGCCGTGCGGATCGCCGCCGGACCACGGCATCAGCAGCGCGACCGTCGCGCCGAAAGCGGCGATTTGCGCAAGCGAGAGATCCACGAAAATCACGCCGCGCTCGACGACGTGGACGCCCAGGTAGGCGTGAATGCCGGCGATGACGAGGCTCGCCACGAACGGCGGCGCGAGGAACACGAGCATGCTCGTGTCCATCGCTACTTCGCTCCCGTTTCCCGAATGGCCGCGACGATCAGGTTGATGTCGTACTCGAACAATTTGAAATAGTCGGGCACATCCTTCGTGCCGCCCACCGAGGGGGCCAGCACGACCACGCGGGCCCCGGTGCCGCGGCCGATGGCGTTCGGTGTTTTCAGGTCGAAGTACGGCTCAACCAGGATGATCTTCACGTTCTGTCGCTTCATCTCCTGTATCAGCTCGAGCGTGTGGCTCGGAGAGGGCGGAATCCCGGGCCGCGGCTCGACATAGCCAATGACGTCGAGGCCGAAGCGCTCGGTGAAATTGGGAAACGAGCGATGGTACGTCACCACCTTGAGGCCTTTGTACGGCGCTATGGTCGCGAGCCATCGCTTCTCGGCCTCGTTCAGCCGGTTGGTGAAGTCGGTGACCCGCTGGTCGAAGTAGGACTTGTCGTTCGGACGGAGCTGCGACAGCTTGCCGGCAATCGCCTGCGCGATGATCTTCCCGTTCACCGGATCGAGCCAGTAATGCGGGTTGCCCTGCGGGTGCACATCGCCCATCGCCCTGGTGACTTGCCCCTGCGGGATCTCGAGAATCGTTGCCTGGAGCGACGCGTCCAGATATCCGTTGGCGCCGGGCTGAATCCGCGCGTTGCGGCTCTGCTGGATGAGCGGCGGCAGCCAGCCGATCTCGAGCTCGCGTCCGACCACCACGAGCAGGTCGGCCCTCTGCAGCTTGAGGATGAAGCTCGGCTTTGCCTCGACGAAGTGCGGATCCTGATACCCGCGTGCAATAGAGTCGACGGCAATCCGATCGCCGCCGATCTCGCGCGCAATCGAGGCCAGGTCTTCGGTCGTCGTCATGACGTTCGGCTTCCCCTGCGCGCGTGCGGGAAGGGCTGCGGCCACCAACAGGACGGCCGTGAGTGTCGCGATGAGCTCCAGGCGTTTCATGGTCATGCTCCGAATCGACTCAGCAGGTGTTGACTATCGACTATCGACCAACGACTAACGACTAACGACTAAAACGGATGCGCTCCGTGCGCGCCGATGTTGAACTGCAGCTGAAACAGCAGCTCGTTGGCCGTGACGCCTTCGGCGTAGTCGGTACGTCGGAACTGGCCGCGAAGCTGGCTGAATTCGCTCGGCCAGTACGTGAGCGTAATCGACTGCCCGGTGTCGTGCGCCGACGCGTCCTCCGCGCGGTCCGATCGATCGAACCGCACGCCGGTAAACCAGCGTCTGCCGAGCTGATAGTCGCCGGACAGGTAGAAGCCTCTGGCGTCCTGACGTCCATCGGGCTGTTCCCGCCGGCTCCAGACGATTTCGGAGCGGCCGACAAACGAGTGGTAAATCGACCGACGGAGAGGACGCCACCGAAGCGTGGCGTCCACGCCCACGAGGTCGGTCGTAAACCGTCCGGCATCCTCGCCGTCCACGACGCCCGACGCGTTGTGGCCGCGCGAAAACGACGCGCCGAAATCGAGGTTGGTCGACTCGGTCAGGTCGTGATAGCCGCGCATGTGGCCCGTGTAACTCAAGTCCGAGCGGCGGCTCGACGCGAAGATGTCGCCGGAATCGCCGCGAAAGATCTGGCCGGTCGCCTCGAGGAAGATCCACGGGTTCGGGATGAGGCGCGCCACCGAGACGCCGGCGTCGGCCACGCCCTCCTCGCCGCCCACGAGGTTGCCCGTCACGAGCGGCCGATCGGTCCACGGAATCACGTGCCTGTGCAGCGTGTTCACTTTCCCGAACGCCGCGCGTATCTTGCCCACTTTGGCGAGGAGCCCGCCCGGGAGCGTCGGAAACGTGATGAAGCCCTCCTCGAGATCGACGCCTTCCTCGCCGAAGGCCAGGAAGAAGTCCGCTCGCGCGTACGGGTCGACAATCGCCTGAAGCGACAACTCGGATTCCGGCATCTGCAACGCGGGCGCCGGGTTCACGGCATTCCGGCCAGCCGCCCCCAGAAAATTGCCGATGACAGCCACGTCAGGATTGAAGATCTTCGATGCGGCCGACACGTTGCCGTAGACGGGCAACGCGCCGCTCGGTCCGCCGGCGCCCGCCGCGCCCGGCGGCACCTCGGCGGTCGGCGGAGCTGCGGACGGCGCAGGCGCTGGAGTCGCCTGACCTCGGTCGATCAAGGCCAGTCGAGCCTCGAGCGCCGCGAGCCGTGCGACGAAGTCCTGCCGCATTCGTTCGATTTCCTGCCGGATCGCCTGCGCGGCCAGCGCCTGGCTCTCGGCGCCGATTTGCTGACCGAAGCCGGCCGCCTGTTCAGCTTGTCCAGCTGACGCCACGACGGGCCACGCCAGCAGCGCGCCCGCCATCAGCAACATCCTTGGCAGCCGGGACGTCTCCATAAACTCCTCCCATGGTCATCGCGCGCGCGAAGACCACTTCGTCAAACGCCTGGTGAACGAGTCGGGATTCAGGCGGAGACGGGAGGAGAACGGCCCGTGGTCCGAACCGACAAGACAGCGCTTGCCGAATCGACGTGCATGGGAACCGCGCGGCCGGCATCAGCGAGCCGGCAGGCGCCTGGAGCAGTCGAAGTGTGCGGGTCCGAGCCGAGCGGGCTCAGCGCGCACGAGGTGCAGTGCAGGGGGGTCTTGAGGTGACACGCGAGGTCGTGATGCTCGAAGTCCGCCGCCGCCAGGAACAGCGCGTGCAGGACGACGCCGAGCAGGGCAAGCCGCCGAAGCCGCAGACCCTTCGCGAAGACCATCTCACAAGGATGATGGCACAATCGGACAGAAAACACGAACAGTCAGCAGTCAGCAGTCAACAGTCGACAGTCGACAGTCGACAGCGACAGCGCGGCGGCCGTTCACTGCCAACTCGAACTGTTGACTGTCAACTGTTAACTGTCGACTAGGCATTGACGTTACGCAACAAGCTGCGCGCTGACGAGCGCCAATGAGTCGCGTCCGTAGACATCTCTCGGTAACTGCTGCACGATCACTCTCGGCAGACGCGGAAACCGCCTCTGGATTTCCTGCAGGTACACGGCTTCCTGCGCTTTCCTCGATTGGTAGAACTCTCCCTCCAGGCCCTCAGGCAGGACCCGGTTCACGATGAGGCCGCCGACCGCGATCCCGGTCTCGCCGAGCTCGTCGGCGGCCCGCGCGGTTTCTTCGATCACGAGCCGCTCGGGCACCGCCACGAGCACAAACGTGGTCCGCGCCCGGTCGGTGACGATCGTCCGGAGCTCGGTCAGGCGCTCGTGCCGGCGCTCGAGCGCCGCCAGCACCGGATCGGCCGCCGCGGCCTCCTCGCGCGATTGCTCCATGCCGCGATCGATTTCGATGACGGCCCGACGGTGCCGCACGAGCGCGAGAATCCATGCGGAGATCGCGTCGGGCATGCGAAGCAGATGCAGCGTATGGCCGGTCGGCGCCGTGTCGAACACAACCGTGTCGTAGGAGGTACCCCGTCCGGCGATGAGGTCGATCATCCGGTCGAGGAGGGCGACTTCCGACAGACCAGGCGACTGGGCGGCCATGTCGATCTGGCGGTTGGCCTGGCGGACCACGCCGGGGCTGAACATCCGTTGGATGTCGGCCTTGACGCCAGCGACGTAGCGCGCGGCCTCGCGCCCGCCGTCGATTTCGAGCGCCGACAGCCGCGGCAGGAGCTCGCGCTCCTCGGGCCCGATCGTTGTCTCGAAGATGTCGCTCGTCGAGTGCGCCGGGTCGGTGGAGACGAGCAGGACGCGCTGGCCGCGCCGGCTCGCGGCGAGCGCGAACGCCGACGAGCAGGTGGTCTTCCCGACGCCGCCCTTGCCGCCGAAGAAGACGACCTGGTGGTCGAGGATCGCATTCAGCAGCACGGCAGGCTGCCGATCGGCGAGTGCTGGATCCCCATCCGCCGGTGCCACTCGTGGAACTGTTCGAGGAGGTACGGGTACACTTCCAGCAGGTAGAGCGTGGCCGGATTCGGAAGCGCGGTCGCCTCCATGAAGCACAGGAGCAGGAACAGATCGTTCAGCTCTGCGGTCTGTTGGCGGAGCTCGTGCTCGTAGCGGCCGAGCGTGGCCCCCACCATCATGTCGGCGAGGCGCTGACGGTACTCCGCGAAGTGGTCGCGCCAGCTCACCGTCCGATGATAATGCGGAAGCGGGCGGCGGTGCCGCCCAGATCGTTCTCGCCAAATTCCTTCGAGATCCCGCCGCTGCCGATAATCTCCTCGATGGTCGAACGGCGCACATCGACGGTGACGCCGATGAAGCGCGCCAGACGGACTTCCACGCCGCCGGCCAGCACGAGGCCGCTCGCGCTCACGCTCACGTCGTCGCCAGCCGCCGCGAATTCCGACGACTCCTGATACCGGTGGGACCCGACGCCGATGCCGCCATACGGGAGGACCCGGCGCCAGGCGGTGACGCGGTAGCCGGCCACGAACTCGACCGAACGAATCTTCGCCGTCAGCGGAATGCCCAGCCTAAACGGGCATTTGACCTCCGACCCGGGCGGCGGGACGGCCGGCACGCAAGGGAAGACGCGCTCGCCGGTTTGCTCGAAGCGGGCGAAGCCGATCTCGGCGAAGATGTTGCGCGCGATCACGACGTCGACGCCGCCGCCGCGAAACGAGCCCGTCGACTCGCCGAAGATGGCTTCGAAGGTTTCCTTCGCGGCGAACTGCTGCTGGCTGAACATCACGAACGCCCGCGGCGCAAAGGCGGGGTACGCACCGGCGGTGGTCTGCGCGGCGAGCGGCGCCGGGGCAGCCAGCGACAGCAGGATCAGGAGAAGGGCAGGCACAAGTCGTGTCATTTCTCGGATCATCTCGAGAGTCCCAGTCCGCGCAGCGTGTTGCGCGCGCTGATTTCGCCGTGGCCGAATTCGTTGTCCCTGCCGGTCGCGCCGCGATCGGCCGCGAACCGCTCGAGCGCGGCTTCGATCGCGGCCGGGCTCGTGATGCCCTGCTGCACGAGGAGCGCGGCCAGGCCCGAGACGTGCGGGGTCGCCATCGACGTGCCCTGAAATGGCAGGAACGCGAGCACGTCGAAGCGCGGCGCCCTGTACAACGCCGGCGGAAGGTCGTAGGTGTCGACGAAGTCGAGATCGTAGGTCTGCTGGTAGATCGTGCCCGCTGTGCCGAACCCTCGCGACGACCCGCCGGGCGCCGCCAGTTCGACCCAGGTACCCGTGCCTGAATAGAACGCGCGATTGTGCAGAAGATCGACCGCGGCCACCGAGACCGCGCCCTCGACGCGCGATGCAATCTCGGCGATCACCTGCCTCGGATTGCCTTCCTCGAACGCGTTGCCGGCGGCAATCGCGATGAACGTGCCTTTGCCGACGGCGTACCGGATGGCGTCTTCGACCACCGGCGCGGGCGGGCCGGTGCGGCCGATGCTCATGTTGATTACCTTGGCGCCGTTGTCGGCCGCGTAGCGGATGCCGCGCGAGACGGTTTCGTCGGTGCCTTCGTTCGGCGATCCGAAGATGAAGTCCCACGCGTCATCGATGACTTTCACCGGCATGAGACGCACGTTGTAGGCGACGCCGGCCGTGCCGATGCCGTTGTTGGTGAGCTGGCCGATCGTGCCGCTCACGTGCGTGCCGTGGCCGGCCAGATCGAGCGGCAGATTGTCCTCCCAGATGAAGTCGTGCGGCGTGGCGAAGCGGTTTGTGCCGCGCAGGTCGGTCGCGGCGGCAAACGGCACGTCGATCGTTCCGAGCGCCGGATACTGGAGGATCGCACCGTTCGACAGAAAGGCGCGGAACGACCGCGCGTTGTAGCGAACGATCGCGTCCTGAAAAGCTATCCCGGTGTCGAGCACGGCAACCACCACCGACGAGGTGGCGCCAGGCTGAATGTCCCAGGCCCGCTCCATGTCGATGTTGGGCAGGTTCCACTGCGTGCGGTACAGCGGATCGTTCGGGACGAAGTGCGCGTACACGCGGTAGGCCGGCTGGGCGTACTCGACGTCGGCGCGGCTCGCGAACGCCCGGGCGGCGGCCTCGGCGTCTTCCGCGGGATCCAGCGTCACGATGTCGAAGTTCGCGTAGGACTTGCGAGTCGCGATCGACCCGGAAGACATCGCCGACAGCGCGGACAGCCGCGCGCTGGTCGACACCTCGTCCCGAAACTTCACGATTAGCCGGCCGGCCTGATACGCGGCGCCCGACGCGCCGATTCGATCGGCATGGACCGCTTCGTCGCCGAGGGCGCGCATCGACAGCTTTCCGCCAATCGCCGGCGGCGGCGCTTCGTCGGGCAATAGCCCCCGATCGACGGCGCCGGAGGAGACGCTCTGCAGGAGGACCCGGCCCGGCGCCGGACTCTGCCCGCGGCCGAGCGCCACCGACGCGAGCACGATCGCACCGCTCGCAACCACCATCTGCAACACACGAGCTCGAAACATGTTTCGCCTGTATGCGCGTGTCTGTCGTTAGGTCTTCACGTCTAACTTCTAACTTCTCACTTCTAACTTCCGTTACACGGTATTCTATTGGCGTCCTCGATGCACACTCTTTTTCACAAGGTCTGGGACGCGCACGCCGTGCGGATCCTCCCGAGCGGACAGACGCAGCTGTTTGTCGGCCTCCATCTCGTTCACGAGGTGACGAGTCCGCAGGCCTTCGACATGCTAAGGCAGCAGGGCTGGCGCGTCGCGTTTCCCGAGCGCACGTTCGCGACCGTCGACCACATCGTGCCGACCAAGGTGCAGACGCGGCCCTTCCTCGACGTGATGGCCGAGGAGATGATGGTCGCGCTCGAGCGGAACTGCCGCGAGTACGGCATCTCGCTCTGGTCGCTCGGCGAAGGCCGCGAACACCAGGGCATCGTGCACGTGATCGGGCCCGAGCTCGGCCTGACGCAACCCGGCATGACCATCGCGTGCGGCGACAGCCACACCTCGACGCACGGAGCGCTCGGCGCCATCGCGTTCGGCATCGGCACCTCGCAAGTGCGCGACGTGCTCGCATCGCAATGTCTGGCGCTCGACCCACTCAAAGTCCGGCGGATCGACGTCAACGGCACGCTCGCGCCGGGCGTGTTCGCGAAAGACGTGATTCTCACGATTATCCGACGGCTCGGCGTCCAAGGCGGCGTCGGTTTCGCCTACGAGTACGGCGGAACGACGCTTGACAGCATGACGATCGACGAACGGATGACGATCTGCAACATGTCGATCGAAGGCGGCGCGCGCGTCGGCTACGTCAACCCCGACGAGACCACGTTCAGGTTCCTCCGAGGACGCACGTTCGCGCCGTCGGGCGCGGCGTTCGATCGCGCGGCGGCGTGGTGGCGCCAGATCGCGTCCGACGCGGATGCGCGCTACGACGACCGCGTGACGATCGACTCCTCGTCTATCGAGCCGACAGTCACGTGGGGCATCAACCCGGGCCAGTCGGTCGGTATCGGCGAGCGGATTGCCGCGTCCGCCGACGAAGAAGCGCTGACCTTCATGGGCTTCGAGCGTGGCGCGAAGGTCGAGGGCACAAGAATAGACGTCGCGTTCATCGGCTCCTGCACCAACGGGCGGCTGTCGGATCTCGAAGAGGCCGCGAAAATCGTGCGCGGCCGTCGCGTGGCCTCGCACGTCAAGGCCCTGGTCGTGCCCGGATCGCAGGCGGTGCGCACGGCGGCCGAGGCCAAAGGGCTCCATGAGATCTTCTCGAAGGCCGGCTTCGAGTGGCGCGGCGCCGGCTGCTCGATGTGCCTCGCGATGAATCCCGATAAACTCGAAGGCCGGCAGGTGTGCGCGTCTTCGTCGAACAGAAACTTCAAAGGCCGTCAGGGCAGCCCGACCGGGCGGACGCTCCTCATGAGCCCCGCGATGGTCGCCGCGGCGGCGGTGTCGGGTGAAGTCGTCGACGTTCGGCACATGCTGCAGGAGGTCCCTGTTTGAAGAGCTCCACCACCGCCATCCTATCCGTCAGCGGCCGCGGCCTCCCACTTCGCGGCAACGATCTCGACACCGACCGGATCATGCCGGCCCGCTTCCTGCGCGCGGTGACGTTCGAAAGCCTCGAGAAGCATCTGTTCGAGGACGACCGCGCCGCCAACCCGGCGCATCCGTTCAACGACGCACGCTACGCGGGCGCCAGGGTGCTCGTCGTCAACAAGAACTTCGGGTGCGGATCGTCGCGCGAGCACGCGCCTCAAGGCCTGGCGCGGTATGGCATCCGCGCCATCGTCGGCGAGTCGTACTCCGAGATCTTTTTCGGGAACTCGGCGGTGCTCGGGGTCCCCTGCTTCACCGCCGACACAGCCGCGATCGACGCGCTGCAGGCGCGCATCGAGCGGGCGCCCGTCACGCCTATCACGGCAGACGTGGCGACCGGTGTCGTGACCGCTGGCGACCTTCGTATCCAGGCGAGCCTGCCGGCGGCCGTGCGCGACGCGTTCCTCAGCGGCCAGTGGAACCCGACGACGATGCTGCTCGATCGATTCGACGAAGTGCGCCGCGTCGCCGATCGGCTGCCGTACGTCAGTGGATTCTGAAACGAGGCATCGGGTAATCGGGTAATTGCGTAATTGGGTAATTGGGAATTGCAGACAAGCCAACGCCTGAGACAGGCTGGGCCGGCGGGTGCGGCACTGATCAGGGCATTCATCATTGCGTCCGCGCTGGTCCTGCTCCTTCACTACCTGGACTCGTATTTTGACTGGCATCTGTTTTCCGAGGCAGGCGGTCACATCGACATCGCAACGATTCTGGGTTTGTGAACGACGATTTCCCGATTACCCGATTACTCGATTACCCGATTACCCGATTCATTTCCGGAGCTCCCGGTGCCGCTATACGAGTACGAATGTCGCGCATGCCACGAGTATTGTGAGGTCCTCGTCCGCGGCGTCGAAACGCCGGCCTGCCCGTCCTGCCGAAGCACCGATCTCGAGCGCCTGCAGTCGTCGTTTGGCGTGAGCTCCGAGGCGACGAGACAGTCGTCGCTCGGCCGTGCCCGCAAGGCCGGTTCGAAGGAGCGTCGCGACAAGCAGCATGCCGAGATGGAAGCCGTTCGGCATCACGACCACTAGAATGGTGAATCGAGTAATCGGGTAATTGGGTAATTGGGTGATTGGGTAATTGGGTGATTGGTCAGTCGAATTGGGAAATTGAGTCCCATGCGCTCGATGACTCGATGACCAGATTACCCAATGATGCGATTCGATGATTCAGTCTTCTCCTGCGCCACCTGCAGAAACGCGTTGGCGGCGTGCGAGCGGTGCGCCTTGCGACAGACGAGCGTCACCTGGCGCTTTCGGGACACGCCCGCGACGGGCACCGCTACGAGCCGGCCGCTCGCAATCTCGGTGATCGCGCAGCGGCGCGGCAGCATGGCCACACCCAGCTTCAGCTCCACGGCGCGCTTGATGCCGTCGAGACTGGGGAGCGCAATCACCATCTTCAGCGAAATATGCCGCTCCTCGAACAGCCGCAGCACGCGCTCGCGCGCGGGCGACGGATCGTTATGGGCGACGATGGGCTCGCCCGCCACGTCTTCCATGGACACCTGCCGGCGCGTGGCGAGCGGGTGTGATGGCGGCACGAGCAGGACCAGCTCGTCGCTGCCGACCACGACCTCGAGCAGGCCTTCTTCCGAGGGGCGAAACGTGAGGGCGCCGAAATCCAGACTCCCCTGCTGCACCTCCACGGCGATCTGCCGGGCGGGCACGCGTCGCACGTCCACGGCAATGTCTGGCACGCGCGCGCGGAAGCGCGCCATCAGCGGCAGGAGCGTGTGCACGGCGGCCTCGTTGGCGCCGATGAGGACACGGCCCCGGCGCAAGTCGCGCAGCTCGCGCATCGCCGATTCCGTTTCCTCGGCCAGCCTCACGAGACGCTGGCCGTAGTTCTGCAGCACGCGTCCCGCGTCGGTCAGCGTGCCGCTCTTCGACGAGCGGTCGAACAGCTGTTCGCCCAGATCGCGTTCGAGCCGCCGCACGGCCTGGCTCACCGCCGGTTGCGTCCTGTGCACTTTGGCCGCGGCGCGCGAAAAGCTGCGCGCTTCGGCGACCGCGAGGAAGATTCGAAGCGATGCGAGGTCCATAAATATGAGTTATCTTAACGTAATAATTATCACTTTGACTTCTTAATCTTCGAGACGCTACAACAGACGCATGAGCCCCGACCGAGCGCAGATTGTCGTCTTCGACACCACCCTCCGCGACGGCGAGCAGGCCCCAGGCTTCTCGATGGATGTGCCGTCGAAGCTGACCATGGCCAGGGCGCTCGACGCGCTCGGCGTGGACATCATCGAAGCCGGCTTCCCCATCGCGTCGCCGGCCGATTCGGAAGCCACCAGCCTGGTGGCGCGCGACGTGAGGCGTCCGGTCATTGCGGCTCTGGCGCGGACGCGCCAGGCCGATATCGACGAGGCGGCCCGGGCCCTCGAGCCCGCGGAGCGCAAGCGCATCCATACCTTTCTCGCGACCTCCGATCTGCACCTCGAGCGCAAGCTGCGCATCACGCGCGAGGCGTGCCTCGAGCAGATCATCGACGCCGTCCGCCGCGCGCGGCGCTTC
>MEKT01000236.1 GCA_001767435.1 Acidobacteria bacterium RIFCSPLOWO2_02_FULL_65_29
AGGCGTGACCTTGGCCATGTCGAGCATCTTGTCGACGAGGGTCTGAGAGGTGGGCACCCAGACCACGTCTTTGCCGGCCTGGCCGACCTGCGGCTCGAACGGCTTCTGGGTGGCCGTCGCCTGCGCGAACGCCGCGCACGCGAACAGGGAAACGGCCAGCGTCAAGAGCGAGCGGTGGATGAAGCGCGATCCAGTCATGAGCGTTGTCTCCTGCACGTGATGAGCGAAGTTCACAGTTGACGGTTCACAGTCGACAGTTTCAATACGACCGCCAGGCGCCGACTGTTAACCGTCGACCGGTAACTGTCGACTGGGGCGGTCTATTTTGTCACGTCGAACACGAGATTCTTCGGCGACGGTCCAAACGACGCCCAGCCGACGACCGGCGTCTGATTCACGCCCGGCTTGGACCAGTCGCAGACGCCGCCGGGGAAGATGGCCCCCAGGCGGGCCCGCTCCGCGTCGTTGAACGTCACGGCATAGTCCCTGGCGTCGGTCGGCTTCAGCTGGCACTTGAGAATATCAGCGGCGAGCGGTCCGCCGGCTTCGCGGCGGGGGTTCGAGTACACCGGATAGAGCGCGCTGCACTTCGACACGGGCTTGCTGGCGAACACCAGGTCTTCGGCGATGAACACGGGCGGCGTGGACCTGTCGTAGCAGCCGTCGCCGCCGGCCTTCGGTCTGGTCCGAACCACCTTCACGCGGACTGGATCGCTCGACACGTCGGATTTGTAGGCGACCATCCAGTCGTCGAACACCTTCTTGGCCGCCTGTTGATCGACGCTGCGCCACATGATCATGTTGGCGGAGTTGCCGCCGTTCGCCCGCCGCAGACGCTCGCGCACCGCGAAGTGAAACCAGCCGTAGTGATAGCGGGCGGCCTCGTTCGAGGTCGCGTTGTCGAAGATCGGGATCGAGGTGAGCCCGCCGTTGGCGCCGAGCGTCAGCCCGGACTGGTAGGTCCGCTTGATGGCGCCGGCATCGCCGATCGCCCGCGCGGGAACGTAGTTGGCATCCTGGTCGTAGCCGCCGACTTTCTCGTTCAGATCCAGGAACTGCTTCGTGGTGATAGCGCCGCTGTTGAGCGCGCTCAGGCCGTACTGCACGCCCACGTTGTCGAAGGGACGAAGCGCCGCGCCGGTCGAAGGATGCCGTCCGTAGACGTTTCTCGCGGCGTCGAACACCGTGGGCCTCGCGCCTGTCGGGTTCTTCACGGGATCGTAGCGAAGCGAGGCCGGCACCGCGTCGTTCCATCGCGCCGACTGGTAGCCTTCGAGGTCCGCCCGATTGGGCACCGGATCGGTGCGCTGGGCCTGGTTCGCCGCGTCGATGAACGCCGTCATCCCCTCATAGCCGCTCACCGCCACTTTCTGCGCGTCGGTGAAACCCGCCAGGTTGGTCGACGCGAAGTAGTGCGTGAGCAGATGCGCGTCGAGGCCCGAGAGCGCGATCGACAAGGCATCGGGAAACGTCGCGCGGATGTCGACGCCGTCGTACAGGCCCGGAAACGCATCCGCGATCTGCAGGCTCGTGTAGGCCCCGCCCGACCCGCCGGTCGTGATCGTGTAGAACGGCACACCGAACGTCTCGATGAAGCGTTCCTTCCCCATCACCGCGGTCTCGCCGGCCACCACGGCGTTGCAGCTGTTGCTCGGGTGATTGAGGGTGTTGATGTAGATCGCGTATCCCTCGGCCAGCCGCGCCGCTTCGAGCACGCCGCCCGCGCCCATCGCGCCGCCCTGGATGTACCAGCCGGAGGGGCAGCCCGATCCGTGCAGCGCCAGTAGCCGGCGATTCCAGCCTGACGGCGGCGAGAACGGCGTCGGCGAAGGATCGCTCGTTGGATCGTGGAGAATCGCGTTCTGGTAGATCCCGCGATTCATCGTCCCCGTTTCGACCCGCACGATGAAGTTCACCGTGGCACCGCTCGTCGTCGTGGTTTTCGCGAGATCGGCGGGCAGGGTGCCGGCGCTCGCCGAGCTCGGCAGCGGCTTGAACGCCGCCGGCGTGCCGGTCGTCCGATACACATGCTGAACCACGGTTCGCGCCGAGCAGTTCGCGTCGAGCGGCGCGCCGAGCTTGCTGCCGTCGGGCAGGACGAACGCCTCGGTCTGGCAGATGAACGGCTGCTGCCACGGACCAGACGTCACCGGGCCGGTGATCGGATAGTTGGTGATCTCGAGGGTTGCGGTGGACGTCGTTCGGTTGGCCGCGTTCACGGTCAGTGTATTGCGGCCGACCACGAGGCCCGTCACAAGTCCGACCAGCGTGTTCGGCGCCGTGCTCCGAAACGCGCTCGTCATGTCGCGACCCGCGACCGTGATATTCACGCTCGCGAGCGGCGTGCCGATCGGCACGGCGACCTGCACGAGCACATCGCCGCCCGTCACCCGGCTGGCGTCGACCGAGAGCGTCTTGACGTCGATCGTCGAGACGCCGGGGTCGTCGGCGCGGAGACCGGATCCCGCCAGTACGCCCAGTGCCGCCAGAGTAAGAACCGCAGCCGCGCGCCGGGTACGGGTAAATGTCATAAACCCCTTCCGTGGCGGGTAACGAAGCTCCGCCTCAAACCGACGAGAAAAACGACGCACCTGGGGTGGCGAAGCTTCGTTACTAGTTGCGCGGCCGCCGGAGCGGCCGCGCCTAAGACAGATTCTAAGGCTCGCTGACAGAAACGTCACGATCACGGCCTTAGAAGATGTCTAAGTATAATCGCGCCGTGCTGATCAAGGCGTGCATCAATGGCGCCCGTCGGCCCGACGCCCATCCTGCTCTGCCGACCACGCCGATCGCCCTCGGCTGGGCAGCTGCCGCGGCCGTTCGCGCCGGGGCCGGGGCTGTTCACCTGCATGTCCGCGGCCCCGACCGCGAACAGAGCCTCCAGGCCGATGACGTGGCGCGATGCGTGGAGGCGGCGCGCCGAGCGATCGATACCGTGCCCGTCGGGGTCAGCACGCTGCTCAACATCGTGCGCGATCCGGACCAGCGCCTCGCGGCCGTCTCGAAGTGGACGGTCGTGCCCGACTTCGCCTCGGTGAATTTCAACGAGGCCGGATCGCCCGCGCTGGCCACGCTCCTCATCGGAAAGGGCGTGGGTGTCGAGGCGGGGTTGCCCGACGCGGCCGCGGCCGAGACGCTCGTGCGAAGCGGCCTGGGACTTCGGTGTTTGCGCATCCTTCTGGAGCCGCGAGGCGCCGACGCGGCCGCCGCGCTCCAGTCGGCCGACGCCATGGTGGCCGTGCTCGACAAGGCCGGTCTGAAGGCGCCCCGCCTGCTGCACAGTAGCAACGCCTCGGCTTGGGCTGTCATAGACGAGGCAGCTCGCCGCGGCTACGACACCCGGGCAGGGCTCGAAGACGTGCTGACGATGCCTGACGGCAGCCCCGCGCCCGACAACGCGGCCGTCGTCGCCGAGGCCCGCCGCAGGGTTGAACAATCGGGCCGGCCGGTATAGATTGAGCCGATCCTCGGGCAAGGTTCCCGAAGGTTCTACGCACTTTTCTCGGAGGCTTCACATGAGGCGATGTCTGACGTCGTTCCTGGCCGTCGTCGTGCTGTTCGGCGCCGCGCCGCTGTTCGCCCAGTCCAAGGCGAAGGCGGAGAACGTGCCGATCATTCCCCACACGTCGGTGCCCAACTTCTTCAAGCTCCCGCCGGATCTGTATTTCGGCGAGGGCATCGGGATCGCGACCAATTCCAAAGGCCACGTGTTCGTCTATCACCGGAGCGGCGACACGCGGCTGTTTGAATTCGATCCGACCGGCACGTTCGTCAAGGAATGGGGGGCCGGGCTCTACGGCCTCGAGTTCGCGCACGCGGTTCGCGTGGACCGGGAAGACAACGTCTGGGTCGTCGACGAGGGGACGAACATGCTCATCAAGTTCAATCCCGCCGGCAAGGTCATGATGGTGTTCGGCCGGCGGCCCGAGCCCGTCGCGGGAGCCTTTGAGAGCATTCTGCCGGCGGCCCCGGCGGAGCGGTATCGGTTCGGCCGGCCGACCGACGTGACGTGGGACGCGCAGGGCAACATCTTCGTGTCGGACGGCTACGTCAACTCGCGCGTCGTGAAGCTCGACAAGAACGGGAAATTCGTGAAGGCCGTCGGTTCGCGCGGATCGGCCCCGAGCCAGCTGAACACGCCGCACTCGATCACGTCCGACGCGGCGGGGAACATCTACGTCGGCGACCGCGGCAACTCGCGCGTCCAGGTGTTCGACAACGACCTGGTGCTGCGCGCCGTCTACGATAACGTCGGCAACCCATGGGCGGTGTGCGTCTCGCCGGCGCCGAACCAGTTCCTGTTCGTCTCGAACTCGAACCCCGACAGCAACCCGGCCGCGTCGTGGGCCATCACCGGCGAAATCTACAAGATGCAGCTGGACGGCACGATCGTCGGAAAGTTCGGCAAGGCCGGCAAGGGCATCGGGGAATTCAGCACCGTGCACGAGATCGACTGCCGGAATCCGAACGAGCTGTACGTGTCGGAGATTTCGGCGTGGCGCGCACAGAAGATCATCCTCAATCCGACGCCCCGGCCGCCAACGGCCGCGGCCGCGCGCTAGGCGGGGGATACCACAATGAGACGCTCACTACTGGTGCTTCTGACCGGAGCGGCCCTCGCCTGCGGCAGCGCGTTTGTGTCTGCCCAGCTGGCCGTTCCTGAAATCGCGTTCGACTCGGCGCCCGATCTGCTGAAGTTCCCCGACAACATTCACCCGGGCGAGGCCGCCGGCGTGGCGACCAACTCCAAGGGGGACATCTTCCTGTACACGCGCACGGGCAATCCGTACCTCACCCTCGGCACCTCGCGCGCGGTATCGCACGGCGGCGCGCGGCTGTTCCAGTTCGATCGCACCGGGAAGTACATCCGCGAGATCGGCCAGGGCGCCTACGGCTTCCTGCAGGCGCAGCAGGTGCGCGTCGATCCGCAGGACAACGTCTGGATCGTCGACCAGATGTCGACCCAGGTGATCAAGTTCGATCCGAATGGCCGCGTGTCGATGGTCCTCAGCCGAAAACCGGAAGCGATGCGGGTGCCGGCGCTGCCGCTGGATCCGCTGGCGACCGGCCTCCCGATCGTTCAGACGCCGCCCGCGCCTCCCGGCGGCGCTCCTGGCGGCGGGCGCGGCGCCGAGCCTCCGGGCCGCGGCGGTCCTCCGCCGGCGGCGGCCGGTGGTGGCGGTGGCGGCTTCGGCGGTCGTGGCGGCGGATTGCCCGGCGCGGGCGCCGAAGGCGAGAGCTTCAATCGTCCGACGGACGTGGCCTGGGACAAGGCCGGCAACATCTACGTGGCCGACGGGTACGGCAACGCGCGCATTGCGAAGTACGAGCCGACCGGGAAGTACATCAAGTCGTGGGGATCGCGCGGCGCGGCGCCCGGCCTGTTCAACGTCGTGCACGGCATCGCGATCGACAATGCGGGCAACGTGTACGTGGCGGACGAAGGCAACCGCCGCGTGCAGGTGTTCGACAGCAACGGCACGTTCAAGACGCAATGGCTGAACGTCGGCACACCGACCGCAATTTGCATCACGAACGGTCCGACACAGGTCGCCTACGTCGCGCACACCGGCGACCCCGACGGGATGGAAGACGCCGCGATCTACAAGGTCGGCCTCGACGGCAAGCTGCTCGGCAAGTTCGGCAGGGCCGGGAAGGAAGTGAAGCAGTTCAACCTGGTCAACTCGATCGACTGCCGCACAGAGAACGAGCTGCTCGTCGGCGAGCTCGGCAGCTGGCGTGTGCAGAAGCTGACGCTGAAGCCTGCCGGGAAGTAGGGCGCAGGGACTAGGGACTAGGGGCTGGGGACTAGGGACTCGGGGCTGGAAAAGCTCCTGTGGTCTTCCGGCCTCCAGCCTCCATCTTCCAGCTTGTAGCCGCCACCCTTCCTACATCCTCCACGCCGACAAGAAGATCAGGAACAGCGCCACCGCCTGAATCGCGTGGTACAGGGCGTTGTGGTTGACGTACGTCGGGTGGAGCGCGATCCGCTGCTGCTGGACGAGCGCCGCGGCAAGCGTCAGCACCAGCCCAATCAATCCCGCCAGCGTCGAGGGGCGGTCCTGCCGATAGGCCACGCCAAATGCCACCAGCATGAACACGGTCGGCGGCAGGTAGTGGACGATCGCAATCCAGAAGCGATCATCGAAGGCAACCACCACGACCGTGTACAGGGCTGCGACCACTGCCGCCGCGATCTGCAGGGCGCCGGCCGCGGTGGCCGGCAGGAGCATCCTGCCACCGATCGCCCACGCGGCGAGCGCCGACACACCGAGCGCCACGAGCGTCGCGCGCCACAGCGCGACGCCGAGCGGCGAATACGTGGCTCCTGAAAAGAATCCGTGGACCGTTCCACCGGTCAGCGCCGCGAGGGAGGTGGCGGAGAAAAACACGACGAACGGCAGACGAAGGTCCGAGTCGGTCGCCGCCGACCGCCAGACGAGCACGGCAAACACCGCCGTTTCGAGCGTCAGCAGGTAGTCGGTGACGACGACGTCGGGTTCGGTCATGGCCTCATGGCACGCGCGTTCGCGCGGGGATTATGACAGGGATTTCCGCGCGCCCTGCCGCTTCATCACGAGAAACGTCCCATGCGGTAGCGGATGGCCCGCGTTTCTGTTACACAGCTACGCGCAGTAGCCACGTCCACACGTCGCGTCGAGACGGGCCCGGCCGCTTCGGCGACCGTCGACCGTCCAAAAAGCGTTCGATGACCACCCTGAGACCTTGCCTGGCCGAGTTCATCGGCACGTTCTATCTCTGCTTCGCCGGCATCGCAGCCATTCTGTCCACCACGCCCGCCGTTGGCGCGAGCTCGGGGCTCGTCGGCATCGCGCTCGCGCACGGCATCGCGCTGTCCATCGCGGTGAACGTCTTCGGCGGGGTGTCGGGCGCGCACGTCAATCCGGCGATGACCTCCGGGTTCCTGTCGCCGTGCCGCCGCGACAGGCGCATCCACAGTACAACGGCTACTCGGTGAAGGACAGCATTGCGCCCGAGGCGGGATGCACCCAGGGCATCATCATGGCGCGCAGGGACGGCATCCGTGACCCGCGCCGTGACATCTGGCCTTCGAAGAAGAAATGACAAAACGCATCCGTGTGGCCGAGCGCGAGACCGTGGTAGCTGACTTTAGCTTCAGCGTTCGAGGAGCTCAAGGCGCGCGTGCCGAGCAGGTAAGGGCCCGTCCGAAAATAACTGCGCCACTCTGGCCGCCGATGCATCCCGCCTGGCTGCGTTGCTCGTCGCTTACGCCCGGTATGCGCGTAGCGCGGGTCTTTTCAGACCCGGTCCTGTGTCGGACGGTCTGCCTTGTCAGTCGCTACCGGTCCGTTGGTGGCGAGCGCCCTCGACCGGGTTGCGAATGGCCTCGGCGACCTGACCGGCGTGAGCGCGGCGGGAGTCGAGCGACAGATGTGGGTGGAGGGGCGCGGGCAAACCGACCGATTTTCTGGAGGCAACTCCGCATTGCTCGTGAGTAAAGTGGACTACAATCCACTTTATGCGTACTCCTCGCTATCTCGAAGCCAGCGTCAGAAGCGCCCTTGGCCGGAAGATGGTGTTCGTCGGCGGACCGCGGCAGGTCGGCAAGACAACACTTGCGCTGGGCCTCTTAGGCAAAGACGCAGATGAAACGCACCCCGCGTACCTGAACTGGGATCACCCCAGCGTGCCGCCCAGGCTCCGGCGCGCCGAGCTTCCCGCGGGACAGCCGCTGCTCCTGCTCGACGAAATCCACAAGTACAGCCAGTGGAGAAACCTGCTGAAGGGAATCTACGACACCGAAAAATCACGGCGGCAGATTCTCGTCACGGGCTCGGCCAGGCTCGATTGCTACCGGAAAGGCGGCGACTCTCTCGCGGGCCGATACCGGTACTTCCGCCTGCATCCCTTTTCTCTGCGGGAGATGAGCCGGAAGCCTTCGCCGTCGGACCTGGCAGGGCTTCTGAAGTTTGGCGGCTTTCCAGAACCGCTGTTCCTGCAGAATGAATCTGAGCATCGCATCTGGCGGCGGGATCGCATGTCGCGCGTGGTCCGAGAAGATCTCCGCGATCTGGAGCATGTGCGCGAAATCAGCCTCGTTGAGCACTTGACGGACTTGCTGCCGGCAAGGGTGGGATCGCCTCTCTCCATCAGGAGCCTTCGAGAAGACCTTCAGATCGATCATAAGACGGCGGAGCGGTGGCTGCAGATCCTCGAGAACTTGTACGTCTGCTTCCGCGTCTCGCCTTATGGCTCACCGAAGGTTCGTGCCGTGAAGAAGGAGAGGAAGCTCTACCTGTGGGATTGGTCAAGCGTCGAGGATGCCGGACCGCGATTTGAGAATCTCGTGGCCTCGCAGCTCCTCAAATACTGCCACTGGATCGAAGATACCGAAGGATATGCCATGGAACTGCGATACCTGCGGGATGTGGACAAGCGCGAGGTCGATTTCGTCGTGATGAAAGATCGAAAGCCTCTCTTCGCCGTGGAATGCAAGACCGGAGAGAAAGCCATCAGCCCCGCAGTCCGCTATTTCGCGGAAAGAACCCCGATCCCCAGGTTTTACCAGACGCACCTGGGTGAGAAGCACTTTTCGACGGGGAACATCACCGTGCTGCCCTTTATCCGGCTCTGCCACGAACTCGAGCTTCCGTAGACGCGATCTCGCTGACCGCCGGCTCGAGCGCCGGCATGGCGTGCGCGCGGCAGCGATCGCTTCGGTGACGCGCCCGCCTGTCTCGAGTGAGCGCGCGCGCGCAAAGTCCCGCTGCCACGGCTGATTCGTGGCAGCCGCTCGATGTGCTTCGACCGCGTGCTCGAAGGCAGCCTCGTCGTTTGGATCCCAGCAGCTCGGGCTCATGGAGCGCCTCTCGCAGACGTTGGCCGGCCGGACGCTGGGCTTCTACATGGAAGGCAATGGCGCGGCCAAGGCGAGCTTCGATGCGTGGCTCGAGCCGCTGCGCGACCTCGCCGCCACGCGGAACATCATCGAGGGCATCGGCAGCACCGACCACGTGCCCTTCAACGCCGTCGGTCTGCCGGGCTTCACCGTGATCAAGGATTTCAACGCGTATGACGAGCGCACCCGCCATACCAACGTCGACTTTCCCGAGCGTCTGCGCGACGGCGAGCTGGAGCAGTCCGCCATCGTCATGGCGACCTTCGCGTGGCAGGCGGCCGTGCGCGACGAGAAGATCCCGAGGACGTCGACCAAATAGCCGTGCTACTCCCTCACTGACGCAGACGGTTTGATGCTGCCGAGCTGGGGCTCTTCGCGGGCGTCGCCGCGTCGCCCTTGTACACTTTGCCGTCCTTGATGACGGCGACGACATGGCGAAGATCGCGCATGCTGATCAACGGATTGCCATCGATGACGATGATGTCGGCCAGCTTGCCACGCGTGATGGTTCCTAGCTGACTTCCGAGCTTGATGTACTCCGCATTGCGCCGAGTGGCCGTCGCGAGGACTTCCATCGGCGTCATGCCGTACTGGACCATGGCGTCCATCTCACGCCACATGGCGTCGGTCTTCAGGTTGAGCGGCGTCGACGCATCGGTGCCTACCAGGAGTGACACGCCGGCCTCGTGAAGCTGACGAAAGATCGCTTTCGCGGCCTCCACGCTCTTCCAGCGCACCGAACCGCCGAAGTTCGTCAGCACCCGGCCGGGATGCTCGAGCGATCGCCGGACGTCCGCCCAGATCTCGGGAGGCATCGTCGACTTGGCCCGCTGATTGTCGGTCCAGAACTCGGGCCACTGGACGGCGTCGGTCTGGGCGAGGTCGGTCACGAGGGTGGGCACTACGTGCACGCGCCTGGCGAGAAGCGCGGTGATCACCTCCGGCGGGACTTGGGCACCGTGCGCGACCGCGCCAATGTGTTCCACGGCATTCATGCCCGCATCGATGCGCTCGATGAGCTCCGCGGGCCCGCCGGCGTGCCCAGTGACCCAAGCGCCCTTCAGGTGGGCTTCATCCGCGATCGCTTTGACCTGATCCTTGGTGAGGCCCGAGTGGATCTTCACCACCTCGGCGCCTAGACTCAGCGCTTTCTGCGCGAACGCTCGTGCCTCTTCAACGGTGCGAGCGTTCGATGTCTGATATCCGCGATGCCAGTTCTTGAGGAATTCCTCGCTGAAATTGCCGATCCAGCCCATGCTCGCGAGGATGCGGGGCCCTATCACCTCGCCCCGCTCGAGCTTCTTGCGAAACGCCACCAGATCGTCCGGCATGCCAACGAGATCGACCGCCGTGGTCACGCCGTACAGCAGCATCTGGCGGGCGGATATGGCGTAGATCTCCTGCATGCGCTCACGGTACGTCTTGTGCCAGTACTGATAGTCGGTGTGACCGATGGTGTCGAGGTGGACGTGAACGTCGATGAGCCCGGGCATCACCGTCATCCCGTCCGCGTCGACAACGGGAGTCCCCGGCGGCACCCGCAGCGTGTCCTTGGTTCCGACGGCCACGATGCGATTTCCATCGACGAGGATCAACGAGTGAGGGACGGGTGGATTTTCGTGGCCATCGACGAGCATGCCGCCCACGATCGCGAGGGTGGCCTTGGTCGGCTGTGCGTCACGTTCGCCGCCGCCATAGCGGGGCTGTGCGTGAGCGGGGGCCGGATCTGAACACATGAGCGCACAGACGGTCCCGAGGGCAGTCGTCGCCCAACCTCGCTTGCCATTCATCTGAGCGCCTCCGTCCTTCCCTACAGGTCAAAGCCGGGTGAGGGTCCGTCGCGTCAATCCATGATGGTACATGGTGTGCCCTGCGCCTTATATGGCATGCGACAGAATCGAGTCAACAGGCGCCACAGCGCGCCCGTTTACGTACAGCGTGAAGTCGGTGAACCAGGAGCCAGGAACGGCGCCGTTCAAGGGGAGCCTCAAGCTCGCCCAGGCCCAGAGCTGCGCCGACTTCTTCGACCGTGCGATGTTCTGGAAGGTTCCCTCGCACAACCTGATCTGCGGAGACAAGGACGGCAACATCGCGCTGCAGGTGAGCGGCCTCACGCCCGACCGCGACGGCTGGACCGGGCGACCGGGCTCAGCCGGCTTTCCGTGACGAGGTGAGCGGCGGTTCCAAGCCACGCGATCGTGCATCACCTTCGGCGTGATTCGGCCGCCACCACGGCGGCAGCAAGGCGATGCGCGATTCAGCCGGGCCAGCGCCGGTGAGTCCCAGCGTGCCGAGCGAGCACCACGCTGCGACGCCGACGCACACGGCCGCAGACAGGGCCTTCATGACTCTTCAGATCCGAACGAGATGTTAGGGCTTTTCAGACGGCGTTTCTCCCGATCTCAGTGGCTGTCTGGCGCCGTGTCGAATGTGCAGCACGTATACGGTGTCCTTGGCAACCGTGAACAGGATGCGGTACTCGCCGTAGACCAGCTGTCGAATCTCGATCTCGGGACCGCTCTCTGGTGCGAAAGGGCACCGTTTGGGAAACAGGCCCAGGTGCTGAGCGGCCTTCAGCAAACCAGTGCGCCACTCGGTCGCGCGCCCGGGCGACTCTTGACGAATGTGGAGATAGATTTCTTCGAGGTTGGCGTCTGCGAGCGCCGTGATCTCAACGTTCATGGCGGCGGCCCAACTCGTCGATCGCTTCGGCGAGTGGGCGCGTTCGTCCGGCCATCACATCCTCCAGCCCCCGGCGGATCCCTTCGAGGGCTTCGGCTCGGTCCACGGCATCGAGGAGCTTCTGGTACGTCTCTGCATCCTGAACCACAATCTCAGCGCGGCCGTTGACGGTGAGCACCTGAGGCTTGCCGGTTTTCTTTAGTCGTTTCAGGTGAGCCTTCGTGTTCCGTTGGAAGTCGGTGAGTGGATGGATGTCTTTCAGGTCAATCATGTTGCCAGTCCATTCGTTAGCAGTGAATTATCTGCGAATTCAATGATGACATGGACAGGCAAATGGCGCAACGGCCAACCGCGCCGGACTTTACGCGGATCGCTACTGGGGCGATCGACGCCGCTTTTGGCCCGTGTTCGAGAGACTTGTTGGGTTGACGCATGAGGCTCAAACGCCGGATCTCCACGTTGCGCACGCTGGCCGACGCGTCGGCTCGCACGCGCGACCTTGGCGGCACCGCGTCGAGATCCCAATTCGCCGACGGGCTCTGCCAGGCCCTTGCGTAACTCGGGTAGCGCGAAGTGAATCCTGCGCGTTCGGCGGCGGATCCACGCCACCGGCCACACCTCCGGCGCACCGGCGGCCTGGCCATCGGTCAGGCACGTCAGGAACAGGAATCGAACACCTGGGCGTGGTCGT
>MEKT01000237.1 GCA_001767435.1 Acidobacteria bacterium RIFCSPLOWO2_02_FULL_65_29
GTCTCGCCCTCGACCAGCTCCATCACGAGGAAGTGCCGGCCATCGGCCTCGTCCATCCCGAAGAGCGCTGCGATGTGGGGGTGATTGAGCGAGGCCAGGACCTTCGCCTCGCGCTCGAACCGCGCGATGCGTTCCGGATCGGTCGCCACGGCCTCGGGTAGGACTTTGATCGCCACCGCGCGACCGAGCTTCGTATCGCGGGCGCGGTAGACTTCGCCCATCCCGCCTGCGCCGAGCGCGCTGACGATCTCGTACGTTCCAAGACGCGCGCCTGTGGTTAGCGGCATGGGCTCAGGGTCAACATTCTCGCACTGCCGGCGGGGCCCCACCCCCGCCGGGTTCTGACGATGATGCCTCGCCTCCCGGCTCGGCATGGCCGCGGGCGCTCATGCCGCCGGCGCCGATCAGGCCGACAATCTCATACGGGCCGAGGCGCGTGCCGGGCGAGAGGCTCATGGAGTCTCGTCCGCCTCGGCCAGAACGCGACGGATCAGCGCCCGACCGAGCCAAATGCCGTTCTTCGTCATGGCCTCCAGTCGAGGCGCGACGGCTTCGATGAGACCTTTCCGCTTGGCCCGGAGCAGGATGCCAACGCTACCGGTGACCGACAGCCCCGCGTCTCTGGCGACCAGTCGTCCTCGTCGCTCGTTCATGGCCACCAGGCGAAGGCCCGCCTCGAGCGCGAGAGCAATGGCCGATGCTTCACCGATGTCGAGATGGGAGATGAGGAGAGCGGGAACGGACGCGGCGAGGCTTCGCACCTCGAGCCACTCGGGCAGCTGCATCGGCTGTCCAGATTCGCCGCGACAAAACTCTTCGACAACGGCCGTCGGGACGAGGACACGCGAGTGCAAGTGCCGAAGCAGGTCGAGCGAATCGCACGCGGCCAGCGCAATGAGTGGCCCGGTATTGACCGCGATGGGCTCAGTCGCCGCGGGCATAGTCGAGCTCGTCGTCAATCTCCCGGTCGTCCAAGTCAATCGAGGCCACACCCACGCGGTGGAGGCTCAACAGGAACGTCCGGCGATCCATTCCGCACACCGCTGCCGCCCTGCCTGATGACAAGCGTCCGAGCTCGTAGAGCTTCGAGGCCAGGAGAAACGTCGCTTCCTGGACGAAGCCTTCGCGCGTCTGGCCGGTCGGGATCAGAATGCTCTCGGGAAGCGTAATGGTGATGTCGCTCCTCTGGTTGGCTCCCATCCGGTCATCATCCTCCTCGATACGCAAGCTTGTCCAACCGGCTCGGCACCGTGGTGGCGCTTTTGCCACGCACTTGGCGGCATGGGCGCAAGCCCAGTATTCTTTCATGAATGTCATCGTTCCAGAAGACTTCTTCGGCGTGCGCATGTGCGTCGTCTGTCCGAGAAAAAGCATTCGACGTCGGTCAGACTTTTCTTGCACGTGGGGCGGCATGAGATAGAAACTATCTCTCCACGACATCGTCGGTCTCGGTGCTCGTTTCTCGGAGGTGACCGTGAGCAGTTCCTTGCGCATCAGGCGTGTATTCGGCGCCGCGACGTTCAGCGCTCTCTTGTCTTTCGTCTTGATCGCAGGCACCACGGTGTCGGCCCAAAGCGGGACGATCCGCGCCTGCGTCGGCAGCGGCGGCAAGCTGTCCGTCATCGGCCCGAGCGAGTCGTGCAAGGCCGGAGAGTCCCTGTTGATCTGGAATGCGGTGGGTCCGACGGGACCGGCCGGCCCGATCGGTCCGACGGGACCCGCCGGCCCGACCGGCCCCGACGGCCCGGCCGGACGCGACGGACGTGATGCTCAATCGCCGCTCCCTCCAGCGGCCATCGTTGAACTGCAGATGAAAGTCGATGGGATGAACGGGAACAACCCGACGCCGATTCAGCAGTTCTCGCTCGGCGCCACGAATACAGGCGGCTCCGCGAGCGGCGGAGGCGGCGGCGCGGGCAAAGCCAGCTTTCAGGATCTGGTCGTGACGAAGATGCTGGACGGACTGTCGCTGCCGCTTCTGTCCGCCGCGGCGACGGGCATGCACCTCAAGAACGTGGAGATCGATGTATTCGACGTCGGCAGCAGCATCCCGTTCGCGACCTACGTGTTCGAAGACGTCATCGTGACCGCCGACCTGATCGGATCGTCACAGACGGCCCTGAACGAGCAGGTGTCGTTCAACTACGCGAAAATCACCTCGGACATCACCGTGAACGGCACGACGTTTCACAGTTGCTATGACCTGTCGCTGGCAAAGAGCTGCTGACGGCAGCCTTCAGCGCGCGGGAGCTGGTGCGGTGGCTGGCATGGCCACGATGAATCGCTGGCCATCCTGGCTGACGCTCTTTCCCTGCGCCACTCCCGGCACCTGAACCGGCAGCTTGAACAACAGCCTCGGCGTGCCTGCTTGGAACGTCGGCGTCGAGACAACGTCCACCGCCATGACCTCGAAGTCGCGGGTCACGAAATACATTTCCTTCCCGTCCTGCCGCCAGGAGATCATGCCGAGAGCGCCGTTCTTGGACACCTGCACGGCCTGGCCAGGCCCCGGCGCCTCCGGCTTGCTCGGATCAAACGGGCGCACGTAGACCTCCATGACGTCGACGTTCTCTTCGTTCGCCAGGTACGCGAGGTAACGCGAGTCGGGAGAAAACCGGCCCAGGATCGCGTCGTACTCTTCTCGCAGCCACTCAATCTCTTTCCGATCCAAGGGGTTTGCGACGGCACCGAGCGGCACCAGCGCGAGAACGCCCGTGAAGAAGGTCAGGAACTTTCCATCGGGCGACCAGTCCGTGAGGCCGATAAAGGCGCCCGGTGTGTAGCGGAACAACAGTTCTTCGCTGCCCGTTCCATCCGCGGCCTTTCGATAGATGCCGGAATAGCTCCCGCGCGTCGACACGTAGGCCACGTGCTTGCCATCGGGAGACCAGAGCGGCGCGCCATCCGGTGGCGTGTCGCTGGTGATCGGCGTGCCTTGGCCGGTGGCCAGATCGAACGTCCAGATATCCCCGTTTCCGGTCTGGGGATCGTTTCTCGACACCACCACGCGCGTTCCATCTGGCGAAAAACCAGGCTGGCCGTACAACCCCGGTTGCCCGACGGTGCGCACGATCTTTCCCTGGCGATCGAACAGCGTCAGCTGCCTGAGTCGAGGCGGGGGCACGGCGATCACGACTCGCTCGCCGTCTTTGCTCATGCCAGCCGCTGAAGAACCAACCGGGGTCGCTTCTGACAGGCTGAACAGCACCTTCGGCCGGCCGAACTCGACTTGCGGCGAGGTGGTCACGGCAACCGCCATGACCGATCGATTCGGGGCCAGATAATAGAGTTCCTTGCCGTCCCGCCGCCAATAGGCCATTCCCAGGCCTCCTTGGTCGGACACCTGCCACGGCCCCGCGGAGGGCGGAGCCTGCGCACTGGCCGCTGGATCGAACGGACGCACAAAGACTTCGTTCGTTCCGGACGGGTTTGATACGTAGATCACGAAGCGACCGTCAGGAGAAAGGCGCGGGCCCTGCAGCCGAGACGGACTGCGCAGGAATTCGATCGGTTTCCGCTCTCCGGCCGCATTGAGCGGCAAAGAGTACAAGGCGCCCCCTCCAAGGTCTGTAGAGAAGAAGCTCAGGAAGCGTCCGTCCATTGACCAGTCCGTGAGATCTATCGGGGCGCTGTGTCGGTACAGGAGCTCCTCGGCGCCCTCGCCATTCGGCGCCTTTCGATACAGCCCGAAACTTCCGCTGCGCAACGCCACGTACGCAACCTGGCTCCCGTCCGGAGACCACACTGGCGACGACGCCGCCTCGCGCGCTTGGTTGGATGTGATTTGTATGCCAGCACCCGTCGTCACGTCGATGACCCACACGTCTCGGGTCTCTTTGTCGATATCCCCCTTGATGACGACCACTCGCTTTCCGTCCGGGGAGAGGACCGGCCGGTCGTAGATGGCCCGCGGTCCTATCAGGCTCACGACTTTTCCCGCGCGGTCGAACAGCGTGAGCTGGCTGGCATTGTTCTGAAAGATTTGGGCGACGACCCTGGCTCGTTCGACCGGGTCCCGTGGAAGCTGGGCCTCTCCGAGAACCGGAACCAGCAGCAAGGCGAGCAGAACAACCGCCGTGGTCGTGATCGACGCGTGATGAGGATTCTTCACGGCGAGATCTCCTTTCCTCTTCTATAGCTTCTATAGCGGGGCTCCCCAACTGCCGGCCTTTCGACGGTCATGGACCGCCGCGACAGGTGCAACCCAGGCGTCTCGTTCTCGACGCGGCAGTAGGCTGGAGAATCTCAACAGTTCTGTGGACAGGCCGAGACCACCTTCCCGTCCGGCAATGTGATGATCCTGATCAAGCCGGATCGAGAGCCGTCTCGGGCGCGACTCGCTTCCGCCGTCACCGTCTTGCCGATGGCGTTCTCGAAATCGCTCCTGTTGATATCGCGGGCTCGGAAGAAGTTGGGCGCCGGCCCTTCGATGGACCAGTCTTGCACCGCATCCCCGCCCGCGGCGCTTTTCGCGTCCATGAACACATAGATATGGGGATTTCTCCAGTCGATCTTCGTGACCGTGCCGGTCAAGGTCACCCGATCGTTGAAGTCGAAAGCGGCCGACATGTTGTGATGCGCCCGCGCGGAACTAGCCGCCAACAGGGCTGCGAGGGCGATGGCAACGCCGATTCTATGGCGCATGACCTCCTCCTTTTCCGAGACAGCGATTTACCCGCCTGGATCAACACTCTTATACACCCACCGTTCTCCGACAGGCCAGGTTTCTTAGACGACGCGCGGCATCGATCAGTTCGAAGCCGCGTCGGCCAGCGCGCGCTCCAAGAGATCCGCCACGCCCAATGAAGCCGCCCAACGCTCGAGATACGTGCGGTCGGCGCCTTCGGTGACCTTCAAGATGCCGACCACGTCCCACCATTGGCGTTCGGAGGTTTCCCCGCCGAGGCGGAACCATTCGAGCTTTGCCAGCACGGTATCCTCTGGAGTGGCGATTGGGAAGAGTGCAGCATCGGGGCCTTCATCAATCGCCTGAAGACGCGCCCGTTCGGAGGCCTCCCAATCGAACGGCCGGCCCTTCGACACGAAGACATCGATCTTGAACATCGTCGCCAGGTGGATGAAGTTGCACGAGGACCGGGCGGCGACGGCCAACCGTAACCGATCGACAGGGATGTAGTACGCAGAAGCGAGACGGTTCACCAACGGGTCCACGTGGTCCGGTTCCAGTAGGGCCACCAGATCGGCGTCGAGGCTCGCACGGGCGATCCCATGCGCCGAGCTGGCAACCGACCCTCCGAGGTAATAGCGAACGCCCAGGGCGTCGAACGCGGCGGCCACGGGTCGAAGCGCCGCGACGAGATCCGATTCGGTCACGCGTGGCAGCCCGTCAGACGTTCACCACGGTCGTGTCCCGACGGTCCAGGTCCGATCGAAGGCCCGCCGCAGTGTCGGCGCCGTAGTGCAGCTCCACGAATCGTAGGTCCAGTTCTCGTACCGAGGCGTGCGGGTGTGCCCGCGCGAGCGCCCGCCGCGCCGCCCCGATGACGGTCGCCGACAGGGCCAGGGCCACGTGGAGGCGCCGGGCCACGGGCGCCGCGCGCAAGAGGGCGACCTGCACGCGTTCGGCGTCGAGCGTGGTGTCGGCGGACCTCGCGGGAATCGCTCCGGGCATGGGGTGCTGCAGGCGCAAGAAGAACGTTATCGTAGCCGGCGCGCCGGAGTGTAGCATGCGGCCCGGACGTGACGTCCGCGTTTTCGCGCCCATCTCCTTGAGCGCCGCTCGCGGTTCGTCAGGAGCGATCGGGTAAGGAAAGACGCGGGGATCAGGCGTCGGCGGGAAGGAGTCGAAATCTCTTCCGGTCCACCGTCCGAAGGGTGCGGAAGTGGCGCTCGTCCAGGGTCAGGATCTCACGAGTGCCATACTTCTGGGCTAAGACCACCATCGAGGCATCCGCGATCCCTATCTCGAGGTCGGCGTATCGCTTGATGATCGCCAGAGCCGCGCCGACCTCTGACGAGCTGAACGTCTCGAGTCGGTAGGCCGCCCGCGCGACCTCGCCCAATAGGGCGGTCTGGGCGCCCGCGCCGACTTCGGTCGACAGCAGGTAGTCGAGCTCCGCCAGAACGAACGGCGAGAGGATCAGCGGTGGACGTGCGCGCGCCAGAACGTCCGCGCATGCGGCGTGTTGCCGTTGGCTGTCGTCGATGGCCGCGAGCAATCCGCTGGTGTCGAGGACGATCACCGGCGCCCGAAGCCCTTCAGGTGCGCGTCCACGCGCTCGGCGAGCGACGGCTTGCCGCTGCGAAAGAGCGGCAGCCGCGGCGGCGGCGGGCCCTCGGCCGCCGTGAGCGTCGACAGCGCTTCTCGAACGATGTCGGCCTCGCTCTGGCCTCTCCGGACGGCGAGCTCGGCCAGGGCCCGTTTCAACTCCTCCGGAAGATACACCGTCGTCTTTTGCATGCCATACATAATACCATACGTTTCCGCCCTCCGCTGGTCCGCCGCGCTGTTGTCGCCCCGACGACATCGACATCTCGCCGTCGCAGATTCGTTGTTGGCGGCCTGTCCGGGTCCCCGTTAGAGTTTCCGTTAGAGTCCTTCTAACTTCTCACTTCTAAGTTCTAACTTCTTGATCCTACCAGCGTTCGAGCTGCCGCCGGTGTCTCAGCAGGTGGCAGACCGCATGCTCCAGCAGCATCTCCGGATCGTATCGCGGGCCCCAGCGCACCGTGAACGAGATCGCCTGGACTTCTTCCTCTGTCGCGCGGACCAGAGGCTCGACCGTCGCCTCTGTAAACATGATCGCTTCCGCGAGCAGCCCGCGCACGTCTTGCGGCGAGCCAAGTCGCGACGGTTCCAGCTCGTACCGCTCGACGAAGTCGACGCCCCGCGCCTTGCAGATGTAGTGCGCATACCGGTGAGCGGCGCCACACACGTGCACACAGATCGCGTGCGGGGACACCGTGCTGGGATTGCTCGACGCGCGTTCCGCCACAAATCGCGCGGGGTCGAAGCGCTCCACCACGCCGCAGAGCTCCTCGGCGGCCCGCGCGTACTCGTCCATCAGCGCCCCGAAGGGACCGGAGAGGCCCGGATGTCGGATGAATGAAGTCGGCAAGTGGGCCTCCACTTCGCCAGGCCGCTAGAACTCGACGAACTCGTCGGGGTAATGAGAAAGGTCGAGTCTCTCTTCGTCCGGGACAGGCCGAATGCCCCACTGCTGCATCGCCAGCGCCCCAAAAAGGATCTCGATCGGGGCGCCGTCTTCGTCGCGACCGATTTCATCGATCACGAGCGCGTGGGTTGAAATGCCTCGTCCCTGGACTTCGGCTTCGAGAAGCGCTGCTGTATTCGTTTCCCTTACAGCGCCTCCGAGAGCCGTGCGGATCCTGCGTGGCGTCGGCGAGGTCTCGAGAAGCCGCGCGACCGAGGGGATCACGTAGGCATTCCGAGCTCCGGTCTCGAACAGCGTCCAACACTTCTGGCCGTCGACCTGGATCGCCTGTCGGATTCTGTCCATGCCCGCTTGATATTGGTCCCGGCCTCCCCGCACGTCAAGCCGTTTCAACGCACCTCGGCGATACCGGTGTCTGGAGTAATCCCGTCCGCGTGGCCGTTCCCGTCCGTATAATCCAGGACAACGCGATTGGCTCTCATTCCCGGCACTCGCCTCGGCCCGTATGAAATCGTCGCCGCGCTCGGCGCCGGGCGGCATGAGCGCCAGCGGCCATGCCGAGCCGGAAGCCGACCCTTCGACGCCGCTCAGGGTCGACCTGAGCCGGTCGAAGGTCGAGGCATTAGCGTCTGTCCGACGGCCGATTCATTGGCGTGGTCGCCGGATCCGAGTCCGACGCCTCGACGTCGGCCTCCGCCCCCGAGATTCGGGTGGTGCTCAACTGGTTCGAGGACTTGAAGCGGCTGGTGCCATAATGGGGCGGTGAGAGTGGTAGGCACCCGCCACACCGACACGTCGGCGATGGAGGATCAGGCCGCGCTGGCGAGAACGGCGGCTCTCCTTCGCGGCACTGCGCGTCTTGTGCCCTGTGGTGTCTATCGCTTCTCGAGCTTCGAAGAGGCCGACGCGTGGATGACCAGGATGATGCTGCGTACGCACGAGCACCGGAGCCGGAAGACCTCATCCGCATCTGCCGCGCCCTGAACGACGCTGGCGCCCATTACGTGCTGATCGGCGGCTTTGCGGTCATCGCTCACGGCGCGGGCCGTTTCACGAAAGACATCGATCTCCTGGTCGATGAGGCGCCCGAGAATATCGCCCGCGTGAAGCAAGGCCTCAGGATCCTCGCCGACAATGCCGCCGCAAATGTGGCCGACAATGACGTCCGCGACCACACCGTCGTTCGCGTGGTGGACGAAGTGATCGTCGACCTCATGGGACGGGCGTGTGGATTGAAGTACTCGGATGTGGCCGCGGACATGGAGTGGCACGACCTGGCCGGCGTCCGCGTGCCTGTCGCCAGCCCGTCGGCCCTCGTTCGAACGAAGACACCTATCGTCCGCAGGATGCGATCGACCGTGCATTCCTGCAGCAGCTCCTGGAGCGGCGTCAGCGCAAATGATCCCGGGCATACTGACTCGCTGCGGCTTCCTCGCCGGCGCAGGTCTGGCGGCGGTCGCGCGCCCCGGGTGGGCGGCACAAGACGACCGATGTCGGCAGCAGTGATCGGTGGAAGAAGGATCGGCTGACCATGATTGCCCTCAAACGCGTCCTCGTTCCGACCGATTTCAGCGAGGCCTCGGCGGCCGCCGTGAAGTACGGCGTGGCTCTCGCACGCGCGTTCAACGCGAAGCTCGATCTGCTGCACGTCGTCGTGCGCCACGATCTCGATGTGAGCGTCGAGCGCCAGCGCGTCGTCGACTCACTCCTGGCAGAGATGACAGCGGGGACAGCTCCGATTGGCCTCGACGAGAGCATGCGACGCGTGGCCCGTGAGCTGCTCGGAAACATCCTCTCCAGGAAAGACGAGGAAGAGCTTCGGGTTGAGTGTGTGCTGCGAGCGAGCGGGGTGGGCGGGCCTTACGTCGAGATCGTCCGCTACGCCAAGGATTTCGACGTCGATCTGATTGTCATGGGGACGCACGGCCGCGGCTTCGTGGCCCACATGCTGATGGGCAGTGTCGCGGAAAAAGTCGTGCGACGAGCGCCGTGCCCGGTGCTCACGGTCCGGCACCCTGAGCACGAGTTCGTCATGCCGGGGGAGCCGGCGGCGGGTTAGGGGACACCGACGCGTCACCTTCGCTGGGCTGGGGCGGAGGCGCCTTTGCGCACCGCTTTTCGATCTCCGTCGGCGCCGCGCACCATCAGATGCGTGACCTTGCCCTGGGCATCCTTGATGAACTCAAAGCCAGTCGGGGTCGCGGTCGACACGAATGCCGTTTCCGATTGCGCCAGCAGCGGAAGCTTGGGTTCACCGAGACCCTGCACGAAGAGCAGGTCGCCGGTGACCGTGACCACGGCCTCGCGTCCCGGCGCGAGCTCATACACCCCGGCGTAGGTCGCGAGAAGCGCCGGGCTCAACACGATCCCGGCGCCGCCGGACAGATGGCTGGCGTCGCGCTCGTTTTCGCAGACATCCTCCAGTAGCTCGGTATCCGCCGCCAGCAGCCGTTCCCTTTTCACGGTGAACGGCCTGGTGAACACCTTCGGATCGTCCACGGTCATTTCGAAATCCATGTGCCCGAAGTCGCGACGCCGGAGGCGTTCCGTCAGGCGAAAGGATTCGGATTGCGGATGTCCGGCGCTGTCGAGCCAGCCCCTATCGTTGAACCCCGCGGAGGTCACGACCAGCGTGTCCCCCTCCCATCGCCCGACCGAGTACCCCAGCCAAGTGGGATTGGGGTCCTTGGGCAGGTCGCGACCATCGGTGAACACCGTTCGATGCGGGCTGTTGGGAGACTCATAGAGCATCACGATGAGCGCCGGTGTTTGGACGATCCTGGTCAAGTTGAAGAAATTGTGGAAGGGGACACTGACGGGGAGGCATCGCGCGAGGGGACTGTCCTTCCGCGAATCCCGCACGCGCTGGAGAAATAACGCCTCGGCCCAGGGTTGAATGTCCGCGGGATTGAGATCCTGAGCGATATTGAAGCGGTAGAGAGGGCCGGCGCCTCTCCAGACGCCAGTCAGGTCCGGCTTGCCGTCTGCTGTCCGAGGCGCGGGCGCCAAGAGGTTGGGCGTGCCGTCGGGCAGGCGCGGGGTTCCCGGGGTGGGGTAGTCGATCCACTGCGCGGCGCCGGTCGTCGACAGAAGCGACGCCAAAACCGCGACGGCGGCCGCACCCGACAAACGATTCGATCCCATGGGGACCTCTCGAGGACGGATTATATCCAGTTTTTCCTTGATCTCGACCCGACCGACGCTTAACCTCCCGCTTAACCTCCGGCATATTCGAGGAGTGTTTCCCAATGGGTGACCGATGGAAAGGCGTGACCATAGCCGCTGGAACGGCCGCCCTGGTCTCCGTCTTCTGGTGGGCCTCGATGCCCACGGTCGGTCAGGCTCCTGGCGCTCCGCAGTTCACTTCCTACAAGGCGCCGCGTGCGTCCGACGGCCATCCGGACTTGAATGGAATTTGGCAGGCCTTGACCACCGCCAACTGGGACATTCAGGACCACGAAGCGCAGGCTGGACCTCGTCCCGAGCTCATGGGCGCGTATGGGGCGGGACCTGCCGGGCAAGGCGTGGTGGAGGGCAACGAGATTCCCTACCAGGCGGGAGCGCTGGCGAAAAGAAAAGAGAACTTCGAAAAACGAATGAACGTGGACCTGAGCCATGATGCGACATGGCATGAGACCGGTGACCCCGAGCTCAAGTGTTATCTGCCGGGTGTGCCGCGCGCGACATACATGCCTTTTCCATTTCAAATCGTGCAAGGGCCCGGCAACGACATCTTGATGGCCTATGAGTATGCGAGCGCCACTCGCACCATCCGCATGAATTGGAAGGGGGAGGCTCCCATCGACTCGTGGATGGGCTGGTCGCGGGGGCGCTGGGAAGGTGAGACGCTGGTCGTCGACGTGACAGGGTTCAGGCAAGAGACGTGGTTCGACCGGGCTGGAAATTTCCACAGCGACGCCCTCCATGTGGTCGAGCGCTACACGCCCATGAGTCCTTACCATCTCCTGTACGAAGCCACCATCGAGGATCCGAAAGTGTTTACGCGACCCTGGAAGATGAGCATGCCGCTCTATCGTCGCATGGAGGGGAACGTGCAACTCTTGGAATTCAAGTGTGTGCCGTTCACGGAAGAGTTGTTGTTTGGGCCGTTCGCCAGGCGGCCAGGCCCTCAACGGTGACTCGGTCGGGACTCGGGACTGGGGCTCGGGACTTGGGAAGGCCGGACACTGCGTCCGGTGAGTAACGCACGACGGAGGTGCCGGATGGATCGCCGATTCTTCACTGCGTTCGGTCTTCTGGGAGCGGGGGTTGCGATCGTGTCGCTGCCGGCCGTCATCGCGCAAGGCCCCGGCAGTCCGACCAAGACCTGGATTCCAGCACGTACGGCGTGGGGCGATCCCGACCTGCAGGGCATCTGGAACAACGCGACCAGCACGCCCTTGCAGCGACCCGATCAGGCCGGCGGCAAGCAGGTGCTGACCGAGGAAGAGGCGGCTGAGTTCGCCGAGGACCTGGCGCACGGCTTGACTCGCGATCGTCGCGACGGAGGTGCCGCGGTCGACGTCAATCGCGCCTACAACGAACACTGGATGGATCCGAAACGATTGGAGATCACCGCGGACAAGCGAACGTCTCTCATTGTCGATCCGCCGGATGGGAGAATTCCTCCGTTGGTGCCCTTGACGCCGGAGAGGGAGCGGAGACGACTCGCCCTCGCGGAGGCGACGCGTCGCTTCAATGACGGCCTGCCACACAGCCACCTGGATGGGGGCATGCCCATGCGCTGCATCATTCGGACCGACAGACCGCCGTATCTGCCGATCATCTACAACAATACGTTTCAGGTCTTCCAAAGTCCGGGATACGTCGTCATTCAAGTCGAGATGATCCACAGCGCTCGCGTCATCCCTGTGGACGGGCGTCCGCATATCGGCAAGACCCTCCGGCAGTGGCTGGGAGATGCTCGGGGCCGCTGGGAAGGCCGCACGCTGGTCGTCGAGACGACGAATTTCCGAGGAGATGATGGTGCGGTGTACGGAAATGCCGATCCCGAGACCTTCCGGATCGTGGAACGCTTCACGCGCGTCGACGCGAATACGATCGACTACACATTCACGGTCGAGGATCCGCGGACGTGGACGAGACCGTGGACCGCGACGATTCCGTGGAACAAGACCGAGGACCAGCTCTACGAGTACGCGTGTCACGAAGACAACTACGACATGGTCCATCTCCTCGCGGGCGGTCGCGCCCGAGAGAAGGCCGCCGAAGAAGCCGCGAAGAAGGCTCGCTGATCGGGTAGTGCGAAATCGCCTTCCCGATCACGGATGTGGCCTTGTGGGCAGGATGTTAGGGCTCGGGCCACGGTTAGTCAAACGTGAGACGCGAATTTAGCATTCGAAAAAACTTCGAAGGCGCCTGCCGTTGAGCTGCCCACGGACACGCCGCCGGTCGCGCACGCTACAATGGTGACGTGTTGACACGCGGCATCCGCGAGTTCGTTTCGCGCGACTGGGACGCGACGCGCGAGGCGAAGGACATGTACTGGGCCGCGCGCATCGCCCGTCTCGGGCCGCTCGAGGGTCTGCGCATCGCCGAGGAACTGCGTCGCCAGGCGCTGGCGCAGGACTCAAAGTGGCCTCATCCCGCCGACCGGGATCAGGATCTGTTGTCCCATGCGCGCGTCGCCGGGCTTCTCCGCCGTGCCAGTGCAGCCCGCCGCGCTTGAGCTGCTGGCGGCACTGTCGAGCGTCCTGGCGCGCTGGGGGCGCTGGTACCTGTTCGGAGCACAGGCGGTCATCGCTTATGGCGTGCCGCGACTGAGTGCCGACGTCGACGTCACGATTGCGCTCGTCCCCGACGAACCGGAGCGTTTCGTGCGCGACATGGAAGCGGTCGGATTCGCCCTCCGGGCCGACGATCCCGACTTCGTCCGGCGGACCAGGGTCATGCCTTTTGTCCACCTCCCGACGGCCATGCCGCTCGACGTGGTGCTGGCAGGGTCGGGGCTCGAAGACGAGTTTCTCGATCGGGCGCGACACGTGGACGTGGGCGGGACGACCGTGCCGCTCATCGATCGCGAAGACCTGATTATCGCCAAGATTCTTGCGGGCCGCCCCAAGGACGTCGACGACGTTCAGAGCCTCTGGCGTGTTCACGGGCGAGCGCTGGACGCCGAGCGCATTCGCCGGACGCTTGGCCTTCTGGAGGAGGCCCTGAGTCAGAGCGACCTTCTTCCCAGCTTCGAATCGATCTTGGCGCGTCAATCGCGTTCAACCTGATGCGCTGATGCGCCCGCTGCCGCGCAAGCGATAGGAACTTAGAGCGGGTTTCAGAACGACCATGACGACCACCGCAGAGCTCGCAGAGCTCTCCAAACAGCCAATGCGCGAGCGACGGCCGCGGTGGAGCGCGGCGGGCTCTGATAAACTAACGGTTTCATGCGGCTCTTCCTCTGTCGATGGCCGAACGGCGACTGCTCGCTGGTCCTCGCGCGTGGCATGGCCGACGCCATCGAGCAGCTCGATGAAGTGGGAAACGCCGAAGGCTGCCCGATGGTCGAGCTGTCTGCCGCGCAAGTGCACTTCGCGCTGACCGATGAGGGTCGGCTGGTGCTCGATGGGTTGGGCGAGGACACCGAACGCGACATCTTCGAGTTCTGCTACCCCGAGCTGGGCGCCGCTCTCGCCGTCGGCAAGGACGTTGTCCGCGCCGTGCAGCGGGAGCGCGACCGCGTCAAGGATGACGAGTCGGCGACGGAGGCCCCAGCCACGGAGCTGGGCCGCCGGACGAAGCTTCAACTCGACATGCCGACCACGCTCATCAACCGCATGGTGTCCCACGCGGCGAAGCGGCGACTCCGATCGTTCAAGCCGCGCGGCAACCCGAGTTGAGGCGTCGATGACAGATTGGCCATCACTCCAGGCACACGCCTCGGTCCCTTACGAGATGCTGACCGGCCGGCGCCCGTTTGCAGGTGACGAGGTGTCCGACGTCTTGGCCTCGGTGTTGGCGCGAGAGCCCGACCTGGCGGCATTGCCGGCCACCGCGCCGCCTTCGATTCGCCGGCTGCTCCGACGGTGCCTCGAAAAGGACCGGAACGAGCGCTCGGCGGCGCAGTGCAGCAAGCCGATTTCCGTCACCAATACATGGTTTCTTCCGACGGCCAGCGGTTCCTGGTTGCCACGGTCACGGAAGGAGCCACCTCGCCCATCACGGTGATCCTGAACTGGAAGCCCCGGCCGTAGAACCTGCGACGATCCGCCTTCTCGCAACGACGCTCCAGAAACCGGCACCCCCGCCAGCTCTGGTAAACTAACGTTTCGCGATTTTTCGCGACAAATATTGCGCCCGTAGCTCAGGGGATAGAGCACCCGCCTCCTAAGCGGGGGGCCGCCAGTTCAAATCTGGCCGGGCGCACCAGCCTTCGCTCGCAGGAATTAGTCGCGAGCTTTGGCTTGGGCAGGCCATCCCAGCGCGGCGGCGGCCGCCGGATCACATCTGACAATCGATGAACACTCCCCCCATCGCGACTGTCTACGACTACGCCGGTGTCTTCCTGGTGGCACTGGCGACGTTGATGTTGGAGATCCTCGTGACGCGCATCTTCAGCGTCACCCTGTGGTATCACCTCGCCTTTGTCGCCGTGTCGATTGCCATGTTCGGCATGACGCTCGGTGCGGTGCTGGTGTACCTGTGTTCACGATGGTTCACGCCGGCGCGTGTCCGCCTGAACCTGACCGTCAGCTCGGCGCTGTTCGGCGTCGCCGCGGTCTGGGCCGTGGATGCCCACCTTCGCCTTGCCGTCGACCCGGCGCTCATCACGTCCCCACTGACGCAGCTCTCGGTCGCGTATGGAGTGATTGCCGTGCCATTCGTGTTCAGCGGCATCGCGATCTCGGTTGCCCTGGTACAGTTTCCCGGCCAGACCAGCAGGCTCTACGCCGCCGATCTGGCGGGCGCCGCGCTCGGCTGCATCCTGCTCATTCTCGTGCTCGATCTGGTGGGAGGGCCCAGGGCTGTCGAGGTGGTGGCAGTGGTTGCCGGGCTGGCATCGCTGGCCTTTCTTTACGGGCTCTACGGAGCCGCAGACAGGAGGCAGGTCGGTCGGTCGGTGGGGCTCACTTGCCTGATCCTGATCGCATTCGTGGCGACGTTTCGGCTGACGCTCGATCGTTCGGTCCGTGAGCTCGGGTACGAGAAGGGCGGCCGGCGGCTGAAGCCGTACTACGAAAAATGGAACTCGTATTCCCGCATTGCCGTGGCGTTTCCCAAGCAGGAACCGCCGTTCGGCTGGGGCCTCAGCGATACCTACCGGCCGACGGACGCATTGAACCAGCTCCGTCTGAACATCGACGGGTCGGCCGAAACGGTCCTCACCCGGTTCGACGGCAACCTCGACGCGGTGCAATATCTCAAGTACGACATCACCAACATCGCCCACTACCTGACCAAGGCCGGTCGCGTATTCGTCATCGGCGCCGGCGGCGGCAGGGACGTCCTGTCGGCGCTGGTGTTCGATCAGCGCGCGGTGGTCGCGGTCGAGATGAACCGCGCCATCATCGAGGCCGTCAACGACGTCTTCGGCGACCTGACCGGGCACCTCGACCGCCATGCAAAGGTCCGCTTCGTCAACGACGAGGCGCGCAGCTATCTGGCGCGGTCTCGAGACCGCTTCGACCTGATCCAGATTTCACTGATCGATACCTGGGCCGCCACCGCGGCCGGCGCGTTCGTCCTGAGCGAGAACACGCTCTATACGACCGATGCGTGGAAGCTGTTTCTGGATCGCCTGACACCAGAGGGGATCCTCTCGGTGTCGCGATGGCACGGCCGGCCCGTTCCGGCGGAGATGTACAAGGTGACGGCGCTCGCCACCAACTCGCTGCGCGGCAGCGGAATCCCCAATCCGCGGCAACACCTGATCGTCGTCGCCACCGGACTGCGGGCTGGGGAAGCGGCGGATGCGCCCGGTGTGGCCACGCTGCTGATGAAGCGAACGCCGTTCACGGAAGCCGAGGTGACAACGATCGAGAACCTCGCGGAGAAGATGCATTTCGATGTGATGCTCACGCCCCGCGCGGCCGCCGACCGAGCCTTCGTCTCGCTGGCCGATGAGCGCGCCATCGACGAGTTCGTCGCCACGTTCACGAACGGCGATCTCTCATCCCCAACCGACGATCGTCCGTTTTTCTTCAAAATGGACGCACGCCTTCTGAACGGCCTCTTCCGTGTTGTCGGGAGCCTGACGCTCGCCTTCATTGTCGTGCCGGTGTTCTTGAAGGCCGAACCTCGCGTCCTCGGTGACAATGTGGGGCTGTCGGTGGCGTTCGCGGCCATGGGGCTCGGCTTCATGCTGGTCGAGATCGCTCAGATGCAGCGCCTGATTCTGCTGCTCGGTCATCCGGCGTTTTCGCTGTCGGTCGTACTCTTCGGGTTGCTCATTGCGAGCGGCCTTGGAAGCTTCGCGACCGAGCGTCTCACGCTGGCAGGGCTGTCATCGGCTGCCCAGACCCGCATGCTCGCGCTCATCGGGATCCTCACGATCATCGGACTGGTCACGCCTGCGGCCACACGAGCTTTCCAGGGGTTTGTCACGCCGCTCCGGATCGGTGTGGCGCTGTTGCTGCTGATGCCGGCCGGGTTCTTCATGGGGATGGCGTTTCCGATTGCCATGAAGATTGGGCTGGCGCGACAGCCGTCGCTGACGCCCTGGCTGTGGGGCATCAACGGGGCGACGTCGGTGACGGCCAGCGTACTGGCCGTGATGATCTCGTCAGCCTGGGGCATCTCGGCCGCGTGGTGGAGCGGCGTCGGATGCTACGTCCTCGCCGCGGTCGCCATCGTCGCGTCGGCGCGGCAACTGGAACGACACACCGTGTGAGTATCCGTCACTTGGCATTCCGCTCACGGGCAAGCTGATCCAAGTACACTTTCTCGAGTCGCAGCACGGCCGCAAGGAACCCTGCCGGATCGACGAAGCGCTCGGGATCGTACGCGTCGCCAGGCTTGTATTTCTCGTGCATCCGGAACTGCCCCGCGTGAGAGGCCAGCCACACGTCGATCCTCATGTCCTTTTGCGCGAGAAACGTGCGCGCGTAGTCCTGGGTGATGCCCGGGTACGCCTGCATTCCGCTCACGGTGACGCCCGGGTTGATCGATCCCATGTTGGCGATGATCACCCGATAGGTCTTGCCGCGTTCCTGCACATTCAACGTGAAGCTGGTGGCACCCTTGGTATGTCCCGGATGGTGATGTACGGTGATCTCTGTACCGCCAAGCGAGATCTTCTCGCCGTCTTTGAACGTCCCGTCGACGGCGGCCGGATCGAAGCGAGCGCCGGCCGTGCCGCCGAAACGGAAGTCGGCCTTCCCGCCCGATTCGAGCAACGGCTTCTCCTGTTCAGACACGAGGAGCCTCCCGCCCGTCAGGCGTTTCAGCTCGGCCATGCCGGCGACGTGGTCGAAGTGGCCGTGCGTGGCCGTGAGGATCTTCGTGTCGGTGATCTTGAATCCGAGTTGCTCGACGCCCGCCCTGATCTGCTGCGCGGTGTCTCCGACACCCGTATTGATCAGGATGTGTCCCTGCGGCGTCGTAATCAGGTATGTAGCCAGGTCGTAGCTGCCAACCCAATAGATGTTCCCGATGATTCGAAACGGTGGAAAGGGCTTCGTCCAGTTTTCGTTCTGGGGCGCCGCGCCCTGCGCAGACGCCATCGTCGTCATCCCGAGACCGAGGAGGAGAGTCAACTTGCCAAGCATGGTGGACCTCATTGGTGCCGAACGATAACCCACAATCGCGTCCGGAGCCAGCTGTATGGCCTCTGTCCGCTCATGCCGGCTATCGTCCCGCTGCAAGGGAAACAGAGCAGGTAGACGCGGGAAGCGGTCAGGGGCGGAAGTCGTCGGGCAATCCCTTCTTCGTGTCGCGAAGGATCTGCACAATGGCGAGGCGATCGCTGTCGGAGAGCCGTGCGTACTTGTCCGATCGATCGTTGCCACCGAGGATCTGCCACATGCGTCTGTAGATCGCCTCGCGAGGTTGGACGGGCAATTCGTCGAAGACCGGAGAGTAAATCATGTAGCTGCACGGATAGCGCATCAATCTGCGCCCGAGGTCGAGCTGTCGCAGCGAGCGGCCCCGGCCGTCGAACGGCCCCCGTCCGGCGAACTGCTCGGCAAAGCCGGACGTGCCTTGGATCCGTCCCGGCAGCGGCGCCGTCCACAAACAGCAGATAGTCCACGATCTCGTTGACCGCCGCTTCGATGGAGAACGGCGCTCGACCGGGAAGAGGCTGTTGGGGCTTCGAGCCTCCGGCCTGCAGCTCGAAGGCCGCGGCCCGTGCCTCCCAGCCCAGACGCGTCAGCAGGTTCGTCACGTGGGTTTGATGTTCGAGCACCAGTAACGCCACCACGTCGCTGTACGGCGTGAGGTACGCGGCGGTGTCGAACCTGTCCTCGAGCGTCTCCAGGTCTGGAGACCGCTCGACCGCCGATGTCGGACTTGTCGCGAAGACGTTGCCCGTGTGCGAGAGGCCGGATGTCCTGCCCGTGACATACCAACCGCCCCAGCGCTGGTCGAACGGCGTGCGATGACTCATCGCGAGGTTTTTCGTCCACGGCTGTGCGGTTCCATCGGCGGCAGTCGGCGTGCTGCGCACCAGCACGCCGGGCACACCGTTCGTGTAGAGAGAGTGATGGCAGCGGAGGCAGGCCCGCGTCTGGCGAAGCGTGGGCTTCTCTGTCGGCCGTTGATCCATCTCATAGAACATCGTGCCCTGTGCGGGATCCTGGGCTGCGACCTCGAGAACGAACGAGCCACGTATCCAGGCGACGGCGATCGAGTCGGTGAAGTAGATCGTCCGGGGATTCCGCGGATGAATCTGGTTCAATTGCATGCTGGTCTTGGAAAACACGGCGACCTGCGACTCAATCGGAATCTCCAAGGCCTGGAGCAGGGATCGCAGATAGCCGTGGCCGGTGTCGAACGACAGCTGAAGATCGCCGGCCTGAATCCTGCGATTGAGCGCCGCGACAGGATCGCGTGCGGGGCGAGTCGAGTACTGGATCGCCGGATGATCGAGTTGATCGAAACTCGAGTCGCCAAGCTGCGCGGAGGCCACGCCGGCGAGAGCACACCACGCGGCGGCGGCGACAAGCCGGAGACCAACACGCATCAGAATCTCTGCATACTATCCCGTTTCCCTCCCTCCTCGACCGGGCTCCATCGCCCGCCGAATCCCGCAGGCCTCTTCACGGGTGTCGATCGCCGCGGCGTGCCTCTAGAAGTCGTAGGGCTGCCGACGCTTCAGGCGCTCGACCGTTCTTCTCAAGCGCGTCAAGCCTTCGTCTGTCACTTCGGTGAAGCACACGGCGAAGCCGAATCCCGGCTTTCGATAGAGCGTCCGGGCAGTCAACGTCACCCGGCCTTCGTACGGGAGCTCGATCTGCAGGACGAAGTGGACATCGGGCTGCTGATCGTGGAGCGAATTGACAAAGCAGCCGCCTTCGCTGAGGTCGAAGATTCGGACGGGCGTTTCGAGCGCGTTGACACGGCGTCCATCGAATGGGCCCGTCACGCGGTCGTGCAGCCGCCGGTCGTCGAGCGCTAACGCCAAAGCTGCCAGGGCCTCGGATCGCTCGTTCAAGTTCATACAGCTCCCGCCAGTTTAGAGACGTTAGAAGGACTATATAGGACTATAAAGTCTATTGCAAGCTTTTATGTCGGCCCTTGCAACACCCTGCGATCTCCCCGGGGTGGTCGCTTACGGAGGGTGGAAAATGGTCGCTCGCGTGGATCACGTTCCGGGCGTGATCAGTTTCAACCCGGTCGCGCGTGCCAGTTGTTGTTGACGCCCGTCGAAGGTGACGAAGCAGCGGAGCCCAAGCTCCAGCGCCGTGGCGACATGGAGCACGTCGAGAGACCGGCATCCGAGCGCCGACGTGTGTGTGCGGCTGAGCTCGGTTGCCCGCTTCAGTGTCGCGCGCCAGAGCACACCGGCCTCGACATAGCGGTCCCCGGCAAGGTCCTCCTCGAAGGAGGCCAGGGCGTCGGTCGAGGCCTCGGCGCTGATGGCTTTCCGGAACGCGGCCAGACCAATGCCGTTGACGATTTCGAGGCGGCCATGCGGAGTCATCGGCAGGGCCCCCTTCGTGCGCGCTCGCCACACGCTCATGGCGGCGGATTCCGTCTCGTGGACGTACAGCTTCAGCAGAGCGCTGGGATCGGCGTACGTTCGCTCAGCGGTCGCCACGGTTGGCGTCGTGGAGCGCCCTCGCCGCGGCGGCGCTGATCGGACGAGGCTGCAGGCACCGCAGCCGTTTCAGGTAGTCCTTGGGGACTGGCCTCTTCCGACCGGGGGGCGAATACCGCGTCAGCCGATACGCGGGCGTGCCCTGGTCGGTCACGACCACTTCGCCCTCCGCCTCGACCAGCTTCCTGATGGCGGGAAAGCGATTACGCAGGTCGCGAATCGTCGCGGTGGGGGCCATGGCGTGAGACGAGTATGTCTCACGCGTAACGTTGTGTCAAATAGAAGCTGGAGCAGCGTTGCACTTCGGAGTCGCGTCGCTCACAGTGAACAGTTCACAGTCGACAGGTCATCGACGCCGTCGATCCGTCCTGTCAACTGTGAACTGTCAACTGTCAGCTGCCGACCACGTCTGGTCACACACGCGGGAAACACTGCCGTAGTCTCGTGTCTCCGGCCTGGCCTTCGGTCCGAGGGCCGGCGCGCCGCTGTCGAGAGTCGGCTTTCAGGCTACAATGACCGTGGCCGGCGGGGCTCGAACGCGCAAGGGCCCGCCGCCATCAGGATATTTCATGAAGAGAACCGAGCGCCGTCATCTAAAAGAAAACGAGCTCGCCCATCTGGCGCAGAGCGCCCGCGACGCGCTCGAAACCCGCGGGAGCCAAGCCTGGATAGTCGTTGCGGCCGTGGCTGCGGTCCTGGTGGTGGGCCTGGGCTACCTGGCCTGGCGCGGTAGCGTCCAAAGCCGGGCAAACGCGCTCTTGGCCGAGGCACTGGCGATCGAAGGCGCGCGCGTGGGCCCACCGCCGGCGCCCGGCTCGCCGTCAACCGGCTTGAGCTTCATCACCGAACGCGAGAAGTATCAGGCCGCGCTGACCAAGTTCAAGGTCGCCGCCGACCAGTATCCGTCCACCGACGCTGGAGTCTTTGCCAGGTACCGCCAGGCGACGACATATGTCGCCCTCGGGAGTCTGAAGGAGGCCGTCGACACCTATCAGCAGGTGATCGATGGAGCGGGGAGCGGCCTTCACGGCACGATGGCGCGGCTCGGTCAGGCGCAAGCACAGGCGCGCGCGGGGCAGTTCGATCCGGCGATCACCACGTTCACCGCGCTGTCGCAGGACAAAGAAGGCCCGCTGCCCGTCGACGGCATCCTGATGCAGCTTGGCCAGACGTATCTCGTGGCAGGAAAGACCGCGGACGCCCAGCAGACCTTCAACCGCCTGATCGCCGAGTTTCCGGAGTCGCCGTTCAGTGGCGACGCGCGCCGGGAGCTGGATGGTTTGAAGAAGACGTAGAGCGGACGGGAAATCAAGAACTAGGAATTCGGAATCAAGAATTCTTAATTTCCCGAAAGCTCTTTTCGGAAGCGATACGTCAAGATCTTGTACATCAGCTTCGCGCAGAGGAAATTCGGCGCGACGTTGCCGGGCGACGGGCAGAGCTCGACCAGATCGCACCCGACGAGGCGGCGCGATTCGATGACCTTCCGCAGGAGCGACAGCGTCTCGTACCACGACAGCCCGCCGGGCTCCGGCGTCCCGACCGCCGGCATGATCGCCGGGTCGAGACCGTCGACATCGATGGTGATGTAGACCGTCTCGCCGAGCGACTCGACGACCCGATCGATCCAGTTCGCATCCTTCCGCATGTTGAAGTCGTAGAAGATCGTCGTGTTCAGCGACGGCACCGCCGCGGCCTCTTCCGTCGACAAGCTTCGGATGCCCACCTGAGTGGTGCGCGCATGCTCCAGCGTCCGCCGCATGGCGCAGGCATGGTTGTGGGGCGTGCCCATGAACGACTCGCGCAGATCGGCGTGCGCATCGATCTGGAGCACACTGAGCCCCGGGTGCTGACGGGCCACGACCCTGACGATCGGCGGCGTAATCGAATGCTCGCCGCCAAGGACGAACAGAAACTTATCGCGCGAGACGATCTCCTGGGCCACACGCCCGATGTCCCTCACGACCTCGTCCATGCTCGCGAAGGGAAAATCCATCTCGGGTAGTGTGCAGATGCCGATCGCGTGCACGTCGGCCCCGGTCTCTTCGTCCCACAACTCCATGTGCGAGGACGCGACGAGGATCTCGTGCGGTCCGGTGCGGGTGCCCGGGACGTACGACGTCGTGCGATCGAGGGGAACCGGCAGGATGACGATGCGGGCGTTCTGAAACTCGGTCAGGCGTGGCCGCGAGAGCCCCGTGGGTGTTGTCCCGCCGAACTCACCGACAGCCATCTGTTCGTACTCAAACGGCAGATTCATTCATCTCCTCGAAGCGGTCAGAGGGCACCGTCTGGCCGTCGATCGTCATGATGCGCGACGCCAGCGTAAAGACGGGCTTCTTGCGCCGGGCGAGAAGCGGCGGCGCGGTGGTCGCGAGCGCGCTGGCCAGGAAGGGCAGCGCGATGGTGGCATCGGCCTGCACCGAGACGCGCGCCGAGTCGGTCGCGAGCTTGCCCCAGCTCTGGGCCTCCTCGAGACTCGATCCCGAGGCGCCCCCGAAATGCGGCACGTCGGTCACGATCTGCAGCGCATACCGGTGGCCGCCGACGGCCGCACTATAGAACTCGGCCTGCACGCTCGCCTGGTTGATGAAATTCTTGGGCGTGCCGCCGCCGAGGACGACCGACGCGGTGCGCGGCCGCCGAATGATCATGTTCGCCGACTCGACGATGTCGCCGATGATGTCGATGTGGCCGGCGCCAGGCGTCTTCTGCCGCGCCTGCGACAGGCCCATGCCAATCGAGGAGTCGGCAATCGCTGGACAGAAAATGGGGACGTTGGCGCGGTACGCGGACGTCAGAATCCCGTCGCGTCCCGTCGACTCCCAGAGGTGGTGCCCGAGCTGATAGAGGCACTCGCGCGTCGTGTACGGGCGCTTCTCGAGCGTGGCGGCGAAATCCGCGATCCAGATGTCGTTGGTGATGAATTCCTCTTCGTCGGCGTAGGTGTCGTACACGCGGTCGATACGATCCTCAGCCAGCGCGGCATCGTCGGCGAGTGGCGAACCCACGAAATGCCGGTGGCCCCGCGTTTCGTGCAGGTCGTGATACAGGTTCGCGCCCGTCGACACCAGGCAGTCGACGTAGCGCTGTCCGATGAGGTGCGCCACCACGAGCCGAAGCCCGCCGGCACTCAGCGCTCCGGCCATTCCCAGGAAGATCGTGACGTCGTCCTCGAGCATCTTGAGCCAGATGCGGTAGGCGGTGGCGAGGTTGCGGCCCTGAAACGAGATCCGCTCCATCCGCGCCAAGACCTGATCGGCGCCGAGGCCGCTTTCGACGCCGAACGGCTCGATCGGCGTGTGCAGAAAGCGCGATTTCTTCGTCATGCGCGGGACATTACATCACAAAAGGCGCGCGGGGCTCAGTTGGCGGCCGATTGCGGAAGGCGCCCGACGTCTTTCAAGAAGAAGAAGTCGGCAAACGGGGAGAGGTGGACGCCTGTGATGGAGCGCTGCGCGACCGTGAAGTTCGTTTTGGTCCAGAGGCTGATGTAGGGCACCTGGTCGGCCAGGACCCGCTGGACCTCGCGATACAGGCCGATCCGGCGCGCCGGGTCCGTCTCGACCGACGCGGCGTCGAGCAGGGCGTCGACGCGAGCGTCCGCGAAGAAGCCGCGATTGAACCCGCGAGGCGGAGTCTGCGCGGAGTGAAACACCTGGCGCAGGATGTCGGGGTCGGCCATGGCGCCGCCGACCCACTGGAGCGTATACATCTGGAAGTTGCCGGCCAGAACGTCGGCGTACAGCGTGGCGAACTCGTACGTGCGCACGTCGAGCGCGACGCCCACGGCCTGAAGATCGTGCTGGATGACCGTCGACTGCAGACGGTTGAACTCGAGGTTCGACACTTTCAACGTGAGACGCAATCGGGGCTTCGGACCGTCGCCGTCCGGATCCGGATAGCCGGCCTCATCCAGCAAGGCGCGGGCCCTGCCCGGATCGTGGTCGAACGTCCGCTGGTTCGGCTCGAACGCCCACGAGATCGCCGGCAGCAGGCCGACGGCGGGCGTCGCGAGGCCGCGGCGAAGATGGTCGACGATGGCCTGGCGGTCGATGGCGTAGGCGAGCGCCTGACGCACGCGAGCGTCGCGCAGGGCCGGATCCCGCAGGTTGAGGCCGACATACTGGTAATCCGTACCTGGCGACGTCGTCACCGTTAGGTGGTCGCTCGTGGCGAGCTGATGGACGATGTCGGGTCCGATGTCGTTGATCACGAGATCGACGGTCCCTTTTTCGAGCTCGAGGCCCCGCATGATCTCGTCGGGAACAACCCGGAGCACCAGTCCGCCGTTGGGCGGCGCTCCAGCGAAGTGATCGGCGAACGGGGCGAGCTCCACGCGGTCGTCGACCGCATAGCGCACGAAGCGATAGGGACCCGTGCCGACAGGGTGGTTGCGGAAGTCGGCCCCGGCGCCCGCCGGCACGATGGGGATCACCAGCGCCGTGGGAAACGACGGAAACGGCTCCTTCAGGGTGAACACCACCGTGTAGCTGTCGCGCGCCTCGACCGCCGCGAGCCCGCGAAACGCGACCTTTCGCGTCGAGATGAACTCCGGGTCGAGGAACGACCGAAACGTATGAACCACGTCGGTCGACGTCAGCTCGTGGCCGTCGTGGAATGTCACACCCCGGCGGAGCGTCGCAACAAAGGTTGTTGGGTTGGGGTTGTCCAGCCGCGCGGCGAGTCCGGGCCCCGCTCGTAAATCGTTCCCGAGCTCCATCAGGTCGTTGAAAATCAACTGATGGATCTTCTGCGACACGTCGTCTGTTCCCACGCGCGGATCCAGATTGTTCGGGCCGCTGGTGATGGCGACGACGATGACGTTGGGGTGATCGAGCGGCCGCTGCAGGCAACTGGTGCAGCCGGCGAGGAGGAGCACAATATTTCCTACTGCGCGGGCGCTCGGCCATGCGAGCGTAACCGCGCGCCGGCGCCTCATTCCGCGGCCTCTTTCTTCAGCTCGGCCAGCAGCCCAAGCGCCTCGAGCGGCGTCATGCGATCGAGGTCGAGCGCCGCCAGCTTCTCGCGCAGCGCGTCGGCGGCACTCGAGGGCCCGGCCTGAAACAGTCCGAGCTGCCGCTGCGGGTCGGTCGAGGTGCCGCTGACCGATGGGCGGCCGCCGCGCGTCAGCTCGTCGCGTTCGAGGGCGGCGAGAATCTCGCGAGCGCGATCGATCACCGGCTTGGGCAGGCCGGCGAGCCTGGCCACCTGGATGCCGTAGCTGCGATCCGACCGGCCCGGGACGATCTTGCGGAGAAAAATGATTTCGTCCTTCCACTCGCGCGCCACCACGTGGTAGTTGACGACGCCTGGCGTGGCGTCGGCCAAATCCGTGAGCTCGTGGTAATGCGTGGCGAAGAGGGTCTTGGGCCGGAGCCTCGGATGGGTCGCCAGGAACTCGGCGACGGCCCAGGCGATGCTGAGGCCGTCGAAGGTGGCGGTGCCCCGGCCGATCTCGTCGAGCACGACCAGACTCTTCGAGGTGGCGGTGTGCAGGATGTTGGCGGTCTCCTGCATCTCGACCATGAAGGTCGATTGGCCACGCGCGATGTTGTCGGACGCGCCGACACGCGCGAAGATGCGGTCGACGAGGGCCAGCTTCGCCTCGCGCGCCGGGACGAACGATCCAGCCTGGGCCATCACCGACAGGAGCGCCGTCTGGCGCAGGTAGGTGGACTTGCCACCCATGTTCGGCCCGGTCAGCACGACGAGCTGGGCGGTCGTGCCGTTCAACGCGATGTCGTTTGGCACGAACGGCTGGCCGGCCGCCGACGTACGGCGCTCGACCACCGGATGCCGCGAGTCGGCAACGGCGATGTCGTCGCCGTCATGCACGTGGGGCTTCGTGTAGTTGTTCAGCGCCGCGTCCTCGGCGAGCGTGGCGAGCACGTCGAGCCCGGCCAGGGCGCGCGAGGTGGCCTGGACGCGGGGCGCCTCGGCGGCGACCTCGGTCCTCAGCGCTTCGAACAGCTCGATCTCGCACTCGAGGATGCGCTCGTCGGCGCCAAGAACTTTCTCCTCGTACTCCTTGAGCGCGGGCGTGATGAACCGCTCGCCGCCGGCAATGGTCTGCTTGCGGTGATAGTCGGGCGGCACGGCGCGCAGGTTCGACTTCGAGACTTCTATGTAATAGCCGAACACGCGGTTGTAGCGAATCTTGAGCGAGGCGATGCCCGTGCGGGCGCGCTCGCGGTCCTCCATCTCGGCGATCACCTGCTTGCCGGACCGGCTGATCCTCCGGAGCTCGTCGAGCTGCGCGTTCACGTCGTCGCGGGTGAAGCCGCCGTCGCGGGCAAGCGCCGGCGGGTCGTCGACGAGCGTCAGGTCAATCCGGCCGCGAAGCTCGGCCAGATCGTCGAGCGCGGACACGAGCGAGCAGACGAGCGGCGCCTGCAGGCTGGCGAGCACGGTCCGCACGCGCGGGACCGCAGCCAGCGACTGTTTCAGGCCGACCAGATCGCGGGGGCCGGCGATTCCGAGCGCGGCGCGCGCGACGAGGCGCTCGAGGTCCTGCACGCCCTTGATCGCCTCCCGGAACTTGCCGCGGTCGGTCGTGCGAAACGCGAGCTCCTCGACCGCGTCCAGCCGATCGCGAATCGCGTCGAGCGCCACCAGCGGCCGGAGCAGCCACGCTCGCAGCATGCGACTGCCCGCCGATGTGACGGTCCGATCGAGCTCGTCGAGCAGGGAGCCCTCGCGGCCACCTTCCGACCCCTCGAGAATCTCCAGGTGCTGGAGTGTGGTCGTGTCAATGAGCAGCGCGTCGGCGCGCTCGCGGAAGCTGACGGCGCGGACGTGCGCCAGGTCGGCCTTCTGGGTGGTCCGCAGGTAATGGACGAGCGCGCCGGCGGCCGAGACGGCGCCCGGATGGCCTTCGAGCCCGAACCCTTCGAGGCCGCCCGCCCGAAGCTGGTCGAGCAGCGTCCGGCGAGCCGCCTCGAGATCGAACGACCAGCCCTCGACCGTGGTCACCCGCACGCCCGCGACAGCAAGCATGGGCCAGCGCTCGGCCGGAGGCGACCGATCGCCGTCGGCGTTTTCCGGAACAATGACCTCGCGGGGCCTGAGCACGACCAGTTCGTCGGCCAGCGCCTGCAGACCATCCGCGCCGCGATATTCGGCGGTCGTGAACTCGCCGGTCGAGACGTCCAGCAAGGCCACGCCCGTCGTGCCGTTCGCCCCGCGGGCGCCACCCGGCGCGAGCGCCATCAGAAATGCCGGTTCGCGGGCGTCGAGATAGTTGGCATCGGTCAGGGTGCCGGGCGAGACGACGCGCACCACCTCGCGCCGGACAATCCCCTTGGCTGTCCGCGGATCCTCGACCTGGTCGCAGATCGCGACGCGAAAGCCCTTCTTGACGAGGCGGGCCACGTAGGCGTCGGCGGCGTGAAAGGGCACGCCACACATGGGAATGCCGCCGCCGTTGGCTGCTTTCGACCGCGAGGTGAGCGTGAGATCGAGCGCACGCGAGGCGACGAGGGCGTCCTCGTAGAACATCTCGTAGAAGTCGCCCATCCGGAAGAAGAGAATGGCGTCCTTGTGCTGTTCCTTGGCGTCGAGATACTGACGCATCGCCGGCGTCGCCGCCGTTGGCATATCGGGGGACCTTCGTTGACAGTCAACAGTTCACAGTCAACAGTTCACAGTCAACAGTTGACCTTGAGAGAGAATGGCGACTGTCAACTGTCGACTGTCGACTTCGGAGCCGCTGCCTGTAGTGTAACCGATGCTCGTACTCGCCCTGGACACGACGACTCGCACAGGAAGCGTCGCGATCGTGCGCGACACGCGCGTGCTCGTCGAGCGTGCCGGCGATCCCGCGCGGACACACGCCGAGCGGCTGCCGCAGGAGATTCTGAGCCTGGTCGGCGAGGCGGGCGTTCCGCTGTCGGCGGTGGACGTGTTCGCAGTGGCTTCGGGTCCCGGTTCGTTCACCGGCCTGCGGATCGGGATCTCCACGATTCAGGGACTGGCGTTCGCGAGTGGACGGTCAGTCGTTCCCGTCTCGGCGCTCGAGGCGCTGGCCGAGTGGGCCAGCGGGGACCTGTCGTCCGGCCGCATCGTCGGCGTCTGGACCGACGCGTATCGCCGCGAAGTCTTCAGCGCTCTGTACCGGGTCGGGGACGCGGCACAGTACTCGCCGGCGCGCGTCGCCGAGATCGAGGGACCCACAGCGGGCGACCCGGCGGCCACCCTGGCGCGATGGGCGGGGCAGGGCCGTGTCCCGGATCTCTGGGTCGGCGACGGCGCCGTGTTGTATGCCGCGGCGGTGGGCGCGCGCGGACCGGTCGTGCCGTCGCCGGCGCTTTCCGGCGCGATCGGCTTGATGGCGGCCCATCCTGCGCGGGCAGGCGCCGCGTCTGATCCCTCGCGCGTCCAACCACTGTACGTTCGCCGTCCCGACGCGGAGCTGGCGCGCGAACGGCGCGCAGGAGATGATCAATCGCCGAGGACACGGAAGTAAACACCGGTTTGCTCCTGATCCCGGAGGGCTCGTGAGTCGACGTACCGCCGCTACACACGTCAACACAAGTGCCTTCCGGGATGAGGCGTCCTCATCCTCGGCCCGTGAGACGCCCGTTATGCCCGACTGGATCATCGAGCCCCTGACGTCGCCCGACGAGATCGACGCCATCCTGGCGATCGAAGAGGCGTCGTTCACCAATCCCTGGACGCGCCAGATGTATCTGGCCGAGATCCAGAAGACCGACGTGTCGTTTTTCCTGCTCGCCCGAGATGCGTCGCGCCGCGCGGTCGGGTTCTGCTCTTTCTGGCGCGTCCTCGACGAGCTGCACATCAACAACCTGGCCGTACGGTCGGAGCATCGGCGGCAGGGCGTGGCCTCGGCGCTCCTGGCGCGCGTGCTTGCCGACGGCGTCGGTCTGGGCGCGAAGAGCGCGACGCTCGAGGTCAGGCGATCCAACGAAGGCGCGTTGCGGCTCTACGAGCGCTTCGGGTTCTCTGTCGCCGGCGTGCGGCGCGGGTACTACACCAAGCCGGTCGAGGATGCACTCGTGCTCCGGCTGGCGGACCTTGAAACGCCTGTGGCCTTGTGTTAGGTTTCGGCCGTGTACGACGGACGCCTGAGCCCCCACGCGCCAACCGGACGTTCAGGACCAACTCGACAGGAGGCGGCACATGAATGAGCAGTCGCAGGATCCCAAGGAGCTGTTGCTGCAGACGGACGAGGAGTTTCACCGGCTCGCCGTCCAGCATCACGAGCTCGACGATCGCCTGCACCAACTGACCGCCAAGCCCTACCTCTCGGAGCCCGAACAAGTCGAAGAAGTCACCCTCAAGAAGCGCAAGCTGCAAATCAAGGATCGCATGGAGGACATCCTGCGGCGGCATCGACAGACTCGCGAGCCGCTCGCCCCGATGTCCAGTGCGGCGCCGCATCGGTAACGAAGCTCCGCCGCAAACCGACGAGCAAGACGAAGCCTCTGGGTCGGTGAAGCTTCGTTACTAGTTGCGCGGCCGCCGGAGCGGCCGCGCCTAAGACAGCTTCTAAGGCTCGCCGACAAGAACTTGCTTCATGCGTCACGATCATGGCCTTAGAAGATGTCTCGTGCGGGTTGATTCTGCGGGGCTGCCGTTCATCGGCGGCGCCGCGGTGCTTGCCCTTGCCGGCGCCGTCTTCGGATGGCCCCTGGCGCTCCCTGGTCTCGCGCTCGCCGCGTTTTTCGCATTCTTCTTCCGAGACCCCGACCGGAGGATCCCAGGCGAGGCGCACGCCGTCCTCTCGCCGGCCGACGGGCGTGTGCTCGTTGCGGGTCCCGCGGTGGCGGGCGCTGCGCCGCCCGGCGTCTGGCAGCAGGTGAGCATCTTCCTCTCGCCCATCGACGTGCACGTCAATCGCGTGCCGGTGTCGGGGCGGGTCACCCGCGTGAGCTTCACGCCTGGGCGCTTTCTGCCGGCGTATCGGCACGACGCCGGGACGACCAACGAGCGCAGCGAGATCTGGATCGACCATGCCGGCCAGCCCATCGTGGCGCGGCAGATCGTCGGCATCCTGGCGCGCCGGGTGGTCTGCCGGCTCGCGGCCGGCGCGGACGTGAAGGCGGGCGATCGCTACGGGATCATGAAATTCGGGTCGCGCATGGACGTGTTTCTGCCCGAAACGGCGATCCTTCGCGTCGCCGAGCACGATGTGGTGCGCGGGGGCGAAACAGTCATCGCAATGCTAGACTCTGGGAATGGACGCCGCGCCTAGCCGGCTTCGGTTCCTCCGCCGCACCGCCGACCGCCCGCGACGACGGTTCAGGCGCGGGGTCTACCTGCTGCCAGGCCTGTTCACGGTCGCCAACATGTTCTGCGGCTACGCCTGTGTGGTGTACGCCATGCGCGGGGAGTTCGAAACCGCCGCGCCCTTCATCGGCATCGCGTTCGCGCTCGACATGCTGGATGGCCGCATCGCCCGCCTGACGGGGACCGAGAGCGAGTTCGGCGTCCAGTTCGATTCGTTGGCCGACGTCATCTCATTCGGGATGGCTCCGGCGATCCTGCTGTTCCAATGGGGACTGGCACCGCTTGGGCGCCTCGGCTGGGCTGCCGGATTCGTGTTCGTCACCGCGGCTGCGTTGCGGCTTGCACGGTTCAATATTCAGACGGCGGCGGGCGGTGACAAGCGCTACTTCGTCGGCATGCCGAGCCCTGCCGCCGCGTCGGTTCCCGCGGCCACCGTCTTCGCGTACCCGGGGGGATTCACCGACTATCGCGCCGCGCTCCCGGTGCTGGCGCTGGTGCTCGTGCCGGCCGTCCTGATGGTCAGCACCATCCGGTTCCGCAGCTTCAAGACGATTGACCTCCGTACCCGCCGACCCTACACGGTGCTGCTGCTGGTGGCGGCCGGCATCATGCTGGTCGTCACCCACCCGCAGCTCATGCTGCTCGTGATGGCCTACACCTACCTCGCCTCCGCGTTCATCGGGATGGCCATCACGCGCCTCCGACAGCGCGGCGACAAATCGTCGCGCGCCGACACACGGCGAGACGAGTCGGCGCCGACCCGCGATTCCACGGCCAATGAGGACAGAAATTTCAGCTTGCCACCGGCAAAGCGATCGTGACCGTCGTCCCCACGCCGCGCTCGCTCGTGACCGCGATCGAGCCGCCGTTCAACTCCACGTTTCGCTTCGCGATCGTCAATCCGAGTCCGGTGCCCGTCGCCTTGGTCGAGAAATACGGCTCGAAGATTTTCGCGAGCGCTTCCTGATCCATGCCCGCACCCGTGTCGCTGACGCGCACGGTGACGATCCGGCCGGCTTCCGGTGTTCGGCCCCCGACCGGTGACTGCCGGCTGCCGACCGGCGCCGACTGACCGTCGAGTCGACTGTCGACTGTCACCCTCAGGCTGTCGACGACCGCCTGTCGACTGTCGACTGTCAGCTTCCCCCCGCCCGGCATCGCGTGCAGCGAGTTCTCGATCACGTTCGTCAGCGCACGGGCAAACAGCGTGCGATCGATGAAGGCGAAGGGCAGATCCGGCGCCGACTGCACGTCAATCGACACGCGGCCGGTGAGCCCGGCGCGATACGGCTCCACCACGCTCTCGATGAGCGCGGGAAGCCCCGTCGGCTCGGGATGCGCCGTGGGAGACGAGGCGAAGCTCGAGAACTCGGCGGCGATCTGTCGAAGCAGCTTCACCTGCGTCAGGATGGACGCCATGCATTCGTCGAGCGCGGGCGAGAGCGGCCGGCCGCGATCCTGGTTCACCCGCTGGACATGCTCGGCCGACAATTGGATCGGCGTGAGCGGGTTCTTGATCTCATGCGCGACCTGCCGCGCCATGTCCGCCCACGCCTCCAGTCGCTGCGTGTGCTCGAGCTCGGCGCGCTGGCGCTTGAGGTCGTCGGCCATGCGGTTGAAGTCTTCGACGAGCCGCCGGAGCTCGTCCGACGAGGTCGCGGCAACCCGCGCGTCGAGATCGCCCCGCGCGATGCGCCGCGTGGCACGCGTGAGCCGATTGACGGGGTCTGCAATCCGTTCAGCCATCGAATAGCCGATGCCGGCCCCCAGCAGGACGAACAGGACCAGGCCGAGCACGACCTGACGGTTGAGCTCGTCAATCTGCCGTTCGATTTCAACCTGCCGCAGCGTCTGCGGCACCGTGACGATGCCCTCGCGGCCGCCGGCGCGGACCGGAGCGGCCGCCAGCTGGTAGAACGAGGGACCCACGGCCTCGATGCCCGCGAACGTGGGGCGGCGGTCGATGGCGATCTGGCGATAGACCTCGCTCGGCGTGCGCGTCGACAGGATCCCCGACGCGTACAGATCGCGTTCGCTGGTGGCCTGCAGGCGGGCCCCGTCGAACAGGTCGACGTCCTGATCGATCGCACGCCCGACGAGCATCATGATCTGATCGTCGAGCAGATCGAGCGCGCGCAGGTTTCCTTGCTGCTGCAACGCGGCGTAGTCTTCGACCAGGCGCTGGGCGACGGTGGCGGTGGTAATCGCGGTCTCCTCGACCCCGGCCTGTAGCTGCGCGAGAAAGTACGCCCGTGTTGCCAGCGCCAGAATGGCTACCGGCGCCACCGACGCCATCACGAAGAACAGGAACAGCTTGCGGTAGAAGCTCGACCGGAGCTCTCTGAGGAGCGCCCGTCCGCTTGCCGGCGCCGGCGACACGAGCGCGTTGAACACGGTCGACGCCAACAGCAGCAGGCCGTACAACACGAAGGTCAGCGTGACGAGCTCTGCCAGGTTCACGAGGTGGCCGAACGGCGTGACCGAGGGGTAGCCGAGCGCGTAAATGCCACCTCGATCGTTCGAATAGTGGACGCGGAACGAGTCGTTTCCTCTCGTCACCGTGTCCCAGACGGTCGCGCGCGACTGCCACATGCGGTCGAACACGGCGTCGGACAGCGGCCACACGCCCGTGCCCGACGTGTAGAGCGGCGCGCGGCTCCAGCCGTACACGATGAACTCGACGTCGCGGCCTGTCGTGTGTTCCTCGAAGCGCCGGGGATCGGGCCCAAACGCGTCGACATACCTCGCAGGCGTGGACGAGATGAACGGCAGATCCCGGTACGCGAAGATCGCCCGGACGACGATGCCCCCAACCAGCCCCCCGCGATCGCAGATACCGCGACTGGCGCGCAGCACGTGTCGCTCGCGCGATCCAAACGGGGACACCTCTTCGTAGAGGTCCCAGTCGGCGCAGGTCCTCGGCAGGTACGGCGTCGTCGTGTACTCGGGCAGATTGAGCGCGAACCGGCTCACGAGGCGGCCCGTCGCGCCATACAGCTCGACCGCCGAGCTCAGGCGGTACTGGGCCAGCTCGGTCAGCGACCAGACCAGAAACGCGCGGTCCGTCGTCGGCGCGGCGTCTTCGGCCGAGCCCGTCACGAAGTCGACGAGCGTCGGCATGGCGTCGATCTGTTCGAGCGCCCGCGGCAGCTGGCGCGTGCGCAGATTGACCCGCTGGCTCTCCGCGAGGGGTGCGAAGCTCTCGGCCACGAGCCGTTCCTTCGCCTCGGTGGAGAAGGCGTGAAGCGAGGGGTACATGGCCATCGCGGGCACGAGCAAGGCCAGGTACAGGGCGAGGAGCCGCGTCGTTTCGGACACGCGCCGGACCCGGCCGCGCGGTTGCGCGAGCACCCATGCCAGCGCACCCGCCGCGGCCAGAGCGGTGGCGAGCGGCGCGATCGGGACTGGTTCGGGCATGCGCGGAACCGTCCCGATGGCCAACGCCGCGCCGGCCATCCACGACAGGACGGCCGCCCCGAGCAATCGGCGGGATCGCACCCGCCGCCACGCGACCGCGGCGACGCGCAGGAGCAGGACAACGCTCCACATGACGGCCGCGTGCAGCAGGGCGAGCCCGAACGCGAGGCCGAGACGGCTGGGCACGAGCGGATGAAGGGAGAAATGCGCCAAGTCCAGCGTCGTCTGGAAGACGACATTCCGCAGGAACCGCTCGTACGACCACAGGATCGCCGCTCCGGCGGCGCCGGCGACGAGGTAGATCGCGCAGGTGGCGGCCACGGTCTGGGCGCCCTCGCCGACTAGTCGCTGGCGCGGCGGCGCCAACCGGAATCGCTCGACCAGATCGAGGAGGACCCACACGATCGCCGCGAGCAGCAGCGCCATCAGCATCAGCTCGACTGGGTCCACCGGAGACGAGGCGTCGGTCAATGGCGAGGCCGCGAGCGCCCACGCCGCTCGAGCCGCACCAAGCAGAGCGAGCGCCGCGAGGGTCAAGAGCAGCACCTCGCGAGGCTCGCGCGCGACGCGGCGTGCCGTGAGCACCGCTAGACCGCCGACGAGCAGCGTCAAGCCGACGATCGACCAAACGATGGCCACGACGCCGCGCCGCCAGCGTTGGCGCGCGCCGGCAAGATCGGACGGTCGGACGACGGCCTCCATCAAGACCTGTCCGGTACCCGAGGGAATGAGAAAGGTGTAGGGCGATCGTGTCGTCGTCTGGCCGAGTCCCGCTCTGAGCGAAACTGGACCGAGGGCAGTGGGGAGCGTCAGCGTATCGTCGGCCCCCGGGACCGTGCGGTCCTCGCCCAGCCACTGTTCGACGACGATGGTGCCGAGGCGGCCGGAACCCGGTCGCGCGGGGTCGGCGATGGGCTCGAGACGAATCAGCCGTCCTCTCGGCGCCACGAAGAGCGCGGCGGGCCCCTCGATGCGTTCCCTGGGGAGGTCCGAGACGCGACCCGACCACGCCACGGGGGCCCCGTCTGGAGAGGAATAGACCGTCACGCCGGTCGTGCGGACGGCTTCAGCCGGCAGCGCGTCCGACAGGACATCGAACAAGCGCCGGGCCGCCGTGGTGTCGCGCGAAGCGCTCTGCACGAAGCCACTCGATTCGGCGACGCGTGCCGCGATCGTGCCGAGCGTGGCGGCCGCTCGATCGAAGCGTTGGCGCAGCTCGGCCTCGATGTGCGCCATCGACGCCTGGTCGTCGGCGCCAAAACGCGCGCGCTCGAGCACCACGCCGGCGCCGGCCGCGACGGCCGCGAGCGACAGGCCGGCAGCGGCCAGCCTGAGACTGACCCGGGTCATGGAGGGTGTCGCGCTCACTGAGTCCTGCGCCACAGGATACACGGGTCACCGTGCAGCGGCGGCCGGCGGAGCACTCGCCGTCGGCGTGGCGGGCGTAGGCGGGGGGTCGCTCGCGCGCGTGACGAGGGTCAGGGCCGCGCCGCCCGTCAGCGTGCGGGTGACGACCGCGAGGACAGGCTCGGTCGCGCCCTCGAATGCATGGGGCGCCGCCGCAAGCTCGCCCTCCGTCGCGACATCGCCGGCGGGAGTCCCGTCCTTGGCCAGGAACGCGCGTAGGGTCGGCGCCACGCCGCTGACGACAATCGTCTCGCGTACCTTCACGGGCCCACCGCTCGGTCGGAGGGGCAGTGCCCGCTTCCAGATCTGGTTGCCGCTTCTGCGATCAAGTCCGCGAAGCACGTTATCCTTCGAGACGAAATAGACCGCTCGGTCGTCGACGATCGGCAGACCGACGACGTCCGCTCCGGTGCGCCATCGCCAATCCACCTCGCCGTCTTTCGTGCCCAGGCAATAGAAAAAGTTGTCATCCGACCCGACGTACAGGCGGTCGTCGAGGGCGAGCATCTCGCTGAGGACGCCGCGAAGGCGCCGTTCCCAGACGAGCGCGCCTGTCTCGACCTGCAGCGCGACGATGCGAGAGTCGCCGGCCGCGACATAGACGCGATCGGCCGCAAGCGCGGGCTTGGCGCTCGGCGCCGACGCGATGTCGCGCCTCCAGATCAGATGGCCGTCCGACGCACGAAAGGCGAGCACACGGCCGGCACTGACGGCGACCAGCCACCCGTTGTCCCACACGAGAGGCGCGGCGAGCGGTTCGGCGAATGGCAGCCGCCACACGAGCGCGCCGTCGTGCTGACGCCGGGCGCCGATCGCGTCGCGCTCGACGAAGAACAGCAAACCGTCGCCCACCGCCGGCTGCGACACGACCTGCGCGTCGACGGACCAGAGGACGGCACCCGTCGCCAGGTCGCGAGCCTCGATCCGGCCATCGCCGAACGGAAAATATCCGCGGTCCTCGCTGAAGGCTGGTGGGACGCGCAGTGGCGCCTCGATCGGAATGGTCCAGACCGCGCGAAGCGACGGCGGCGGCAAGGGACTGGGCGGCGTTTGCGCGCGGATCGTCGCCGTGCACGTCAGCGTGAGGGCAAGTGCACTACAACATATTGTGGTTCGGGCGTTCCTCACACCGGTATAATAGCGGTTGCTCTTCCTCACTGGTCACTAGTCACACTCGTCATACTACTCACAGGGCTGGCCGTTCTCAGTGAGCCATCAAACCATCCTCGTTCTCGACTTCGGGTCGCAATACACACAACTCATCGCGCGGCGCCTGCGGGAACTATCGATCTATTCGGAAATCTGGCCACCCAACACGCCGGCCGAGCGGATGGCCGCCCGCCGGCCGGCCGGCATCATTTTGTCGGGCGGGCCAAAGAGCGTCTCGGACCCGGGCGCGCCCACGTGCGACCGCGCGCTCTTCGATCTCGGTATTCCGGTGCTCGGGATCTGCTACGGCATGCAGTTGATGGCCGACACGCTCGGCGGGCGCGTGGCGCCCGCTCGTCAGCGGGAGTTTGGCCACGCCACGGTGCGTGTGCACCGGACGCGGACGGACGGCGGCTCGGGTGGAGGCACGTCGGTCGCGACGGCGGATCCGGCCGCACTCTTTGCGAATGTCCCGTCGGAGCTTCGCGTCTGGGCGAGCCACGGAGACCTGGTGGCGGTGCCTCCCGCCGGTTTTTCGGTCGTGGCCACGAGCGCGAACGCGCCGGTGGCCGCCATGGCCGACGCCGACCGCCGATTGTACGCGCTCTTGTTTCACCCGGAAGTCGCCAACACCGAGAGCGGGCTGGATATCATTCGGAATTTTGCCTACGGAGTGTCCGGCTGCACGGGCGACTGGACCATGGCGTCGTTCGTGGAGGAGGCCACGGCGAAGGTTCGCGCGCAGGTCGGCGACGGCCGCGTGGTCTGCGCCCTGAGCGGCGGCGTGGATTCCACCGTGGCCGCGCTCATCATCCACCGCGCCGTCGGCGCCAGGTTGACGTGTATCTTCGTGGACAATGGCGTGCTGCGGCTGAACGAGGCCGCGCAGATCCGGCGGCGCTTCGAGCGCCTCGATCTGCCGCTGGCCTTCGTCGACGCGTCCGCGCTCTTCCTCGAACGGCTGGCCGGCGTGACCGATCCGGAGCAGAAGCGCAAGGCGATTGGCGCGACCTTCATCGAGGTCTTCGAGCGTGAAGCCGCCCAACTGGGAACGGTGGATTTCCTGGCGCAGGGGACGCTCTATCCCGACGTGATCGAGTCGGTGTCGATCGTCGGACAATCGTCGGTCATCAAGAGCCACCACAACGTCGGCGGCCTGCCGGAGCGGATGCGCCTGAAGCTGGTCGAGCCGCTCCGCGAGCTCTTCAAGGATGAAGTGCGGGCCGTCGGCCGCCAGCTCGGCCTCGACGAAGCGTTCGTCGGACGCCAGCCGTTTCCCGGACCGGGACTCGCCGTGCGAATTCTCGGCGAGGTCACCACGCCCAGGCTCGCCCTCGTTCGCTCCGCCGACGCCATCGTGGCCGAGGAGGTGCGACGAGACGGCTGGTACGCTCGACTGTGGCAAAGCTTTGCCGTGCTCCTGCCGGTGCAGAGTGTCGGCGTGATGGGCGACGAACGGACGTACGAATATACGGTGGCGATCCGGGCGGTCGAGAGCCGCGACGGCATGACGGCGGACTGGGCGCGGCTCCCGCACGACCTGCTCGCGCGCATCTCCTCTCGGATCGTCAACGAGGTTCGCGGCATCAACCGGGTCGTGTACGACATCAGCTCGAAGCCGCCGTCGACGATCGAATGGGAATGACAGCCGGATTTGAGGATTTGAGAAGTTGAGGATTTGAGAAGTTGAGGATTTGGGAAGTTGAGGATTTGGGAAGTTGAGAATCTGAGGATGTTGAGTCCAGATTGATGAGCGATTTCGTTCACCTGCACCTCCACACCGAGTTCTCGCTGCTCGACGGCGCGTGCCGCATCGACGAGCTGCTCGACCAGGCGGTCAACCTGAAGATGCCCGCGATCGCGGTGACCGAGCACGGCAACCTGTTTTCGTCCGTCATCTTTCACGATCACGCGCGGGCACGGGGCGTGAACCCGATTCTGGGCTGTGAGGTGTATGTCGCGCCCGGCAGCCGCCTCACGAAAAGCGGCACCCCTGGCGAGACGCAGAATCACCTGGTCCTGCTCGCCGAGACGCTCGAGGGCTACCACAACCTGATCAAGCTCGTGTCCGCGGGCTACACCGAGGGGTTCTACTACAAGCCCCGCATCGACAAAGAGCTGCTGGCGTCGCACGCCAAGGGCCTGATCGGCCTGAGCAGCTGCCTCAAGGGCGAAGTAGCCGAAGGGCTGACGCACCATCAGTACAAGAGGGCGGTCGAGGCGGCGGGCGCGTACCGCGACATCCTGGGCCCCGAGAACTTCTTCCTCGAAATGCAGTGGCACGGCATCGAGGAGCAGCGGGCGGTCAACAGCGGTATTCCCGGCATCGCGCGCGACCTCAATCTGTCGATTGTCTGCACCAACGACGTCCATTACCTGCGCGAGGCCGACGCGCACCCGCACGACGTGCTCCTCTGCATCGGGACGGGGAAGGCGTTCAGCGATCCGAAGCGGCTACGGTACGACGGCCGGCAGTTCTTCCTGAAGACGGCCGAGGAAATGGCTGTCGCGTTCTCGGATTTCCCGGACGCGCTGAGCAACACGCGTCGCATCGCCGAGCGGTGCCGCGTGGAGCTGCCGGAAGGGGGCAGCTTCCTGCCGAACTTCGACGTTCCGGCGCCGTTCACGCTCGACGGGTACTTCGAGCATGTCGCGCGGGAAGGGTTCCGCCAGCGGCTGCCGCGCCTGCAGCAGCTGGCGGCGGCCGGCACGCTTCGCCACACGATCGACGAGTACGAGCGGCGCCTCTCGTACGAAATCGACATGATCGAGCGGATGCGGTACGCCGGGTACTTCCTGATCGTCTGGGATTTCATTCGGTACGCCAGGGAAAAGGGGATTCCGGTCGGGCCCGGGCGCGGATCGGCGGCCGGCAGCCTGGTCGCCTATTCGATGCGGATCACCGACGTCGATCCGATCGACTTCGACCTCATCTTCGAGCGGTTCCTCAATCCGGAGCGCGTCTCGCTGCCCGACATCGACATCGATTTCTGCGAGCGCCGCCGGGGCGAGGTCATCGAGTACGTCACGCAGAAGTACGGCCGCAAGAACGTCGCGCAAATCATCACCTTCGGCACGATGAAGGCCAAAGCCGTCGTGCGCGACGTCGGCCGCGTGCTCGAGATGCCGTTTGGCGACGTCGACAAGGTCGCCAAGCTGATCCCGCCCTCCCTCGACATGACCCTGGACAAGGCGCTCGAAGAGAGCCCGGCGCTCAAGGATCTCGAGGAGCACGACCCGAAGGTGAAGGAGCTGCTGAGCGTGGCGAGGCGCCTCGAAGGGATGACGCGCCACGCCTCGGTGCATGCCGCAGGCGTCGTCATTGCGCCCGAGGCGATCACCGAGTACGCGCCGCTCTACAGAGGCGCCCGAGACGAAATCACGACCCAGTGGTCGATGAAGGAGATTGAGCGGATCGGCCTCCTGAAGATGGACTTCCTGGGCCTCAGCACGCTGACGCTCATCTTCGACGCCATCGAGGAGATCCGCCGCACCGAGGGCGTGGATCTCGATATCGCCCACGTGCCGCTCGACGACGCCAAGACGTATCAACTGTTCCAGGAGGGGCAGACCTACGGCATCTTCCAGTTCGAGAGCAGTGGCATGCGCGACATCCTGCGCAAGGCCAAGCCGCAGCGGATCGACGACCTCATCGCGCTCAACGCCCTCTATCGTCCTGGCCCGCTGCGCAGCGGCATGGTCGACGACTTCATCGCCAGAAAGCAGGGCAGGACGGAGGTGAAGTACGAGCTCGCGGCACTCGAGCCCATTCTCGCCGACACCTACGGCGTGATCGCGTACCAGGAACAGGTGATGCGGATCTCCAACGTCCTGGCCGGCTTCACCCTGGGCGAGGCCGACATCCTGCGCAAGGCGATGGGCAAGAAGAACCCCGAGGTGATGGCGAAGCAGCGCGGCAAGTTCATCGACGGGGCCAAGCAGCGCGGTGTCAGCGAGCGAAAAGCCGCGCATGTCTTCGAGCTGATGGAGCACTTCGCCGGATACGGCTTCAACAAGTCGCACTCGACGGCCTACGCGCTTCTGGCCTACCAGACTGCGTACCTCAAGGCGAACTACCCGTGGTATTTCGCCGCGGCGCTGCTCACGATCGAGGCGCAGAATGCCGACAAGCTGGCGCTCTATCTCGGCGAGTGCCGCGAGCGCGGGATCCCGGTGTTGCCGCCAGACATCAACGAGAGCCAGCTGCGTTTCACGGTCGAACCGGGTCGCGGCGTCCGATTCGGACTGACCGCGATCAAAAATGTGGGAGAGGGCGCGATCGAATCCCTGCTGGCCGTGCGCGCGAAACAGGGAGCCATCCGATCCCTGCACGCGCTGTGCGAAGAGCTGGACCTCCGGCTCGCCAATAAGCGCGTCTTCGAGAGCCTGATCAAGGCCGGCGCCTTCGATTCGCTGGCGCAGGGCGACCCGGCGCTGACGGGGCTGCCGTCAGCCGCGCTGCGGCCGAGGCTGTGTGCGGCCATCGATGCCGCCTGCGAGCATGGGGCGCGCCTGCAGCGCGACAAGAGCGAGGGTCAGGCCCAGCTGTTCGGCGCGCTGGGCGGCGACCAACAGCGAGAGGAGAGCCCGGAGGGAGGACCCGTGTTGCCCGCCGCGGCGCCGTGGAGCGACATCGAGCAGCTGGCGTTCGAAAAGGAAACGCTCGGCCTGTACTGGAGCGGCCATCCCGTCGATCGCTTCGCGGCCGATCTCCAGCAGTTCGGTGCGAAGACGATTGCGGAGCTCGCGCAGGCGCCCGCCAACGGCGCGCGAGCCGACGGCTGGACCGCGAGTGGACCGAAGCCGATCGAGCCCGACACCAGCGTCGGCGGAATCGTCGCCGCGTGCCGGCTGCTCAAGACCCGCAAGGGCGATCGGATGGCCGTCTTCACCTTGGAGGACTCGCGGGGCGGTGTCGAAGTCATCGTGTTCCCCGAGGCCTACCAGCGCGCCGCCTCGCTCATTGAAACGGGCAGCCTGGCGCTGGTGCGAGGCAAACTCGAGCGAGAAGACGACTCGGTGCGGATTCTGGCCACCGAAGTCGTGCCGCTCGAGACCGTACGCGAGCGGCTGACGCGCGAGGTGGCCATCCGCCTGACCATGCCCGCTGACCGCGGCGTGTTCGAGAGGATTGGCGAGATTTTCTCGCGGCATCGCGGCGACCGCCGTGTGTCGTTCGACCTCGAGCTGGGGGCGCCAGCGCACCGGCTCCGGGTGAAAGCCGACGTGTCGTCGCAGATCCGCGTGCGGCCGTCCTCGACCCTTGTCGCCGAGCTCGAGCAGGTCGTCGGCCAGGGCGCGGTCTCTCTCCGATAGGGCCGTAGCGCGCAGAACGGTGTGAATGTGATTGAGACGCTGGAATTCGAGGGGCCGATCGCGTCCCTGCTGAAGGAGATCGACGCGCTCGATCTTCTGCCGGCGACCGACGCCCGCGACCGCGAAGTGGCGTCCCTCAGGCGGCGACTCGATTCGACCCGCGCGGACCTCTACGCGACGCTCACGCCGTGGCAACGCGTGCAGGTCGCCCGCCACCCGAGCCGACCGGGTCTCGAGGAGTTCATCCGCGTCCTGTTTTCAGGGTTCGTCGAGCTTCACGGCGACCGCCGGTTCGCCGACGATCACGCGCTGATGACGGGGTTCGCCGACTATAACGGGCAGCCCGTTCTGCTCGTCGGGCACGTCAAGGGCGGCGATACGAAAGAGAAGATCTACCGGAATTTCGGCTACGCGAGGCCCGAAGGGTATCGCAAGGCGCTGCGTGCGATGCGACTGGCCGAGAAGTTCGGGCGCCCGATTATCGTGTTCGTCGACACACCGGCGGCGTATCCGGGCATCGAGTCGGAGGAGCGCGGCGTGGCCGAAGCCATCGCCGTCAACATCCGCGACATGATGCTGCTCGACACTCCCGTCATCGTCGTGGTCAGCGGAGAGGGCGGGAGCGGCGGCGCCCTTGGGATTGCCGTCGGCGACCGAGTGCTGATGCAGGAGTTCGCGATCTACAGCGTCATTCCGCCCGAAGGATGCGCAGCGATCCTGTGGCGCCATTCGAACAAGAAGGTCGAAGCCGCCTCCGCGCTCAAGCTGACGGCGCCCGATCTGCTGAAGGTCGGCATCATCGACGAGATCATCCCGGAGCCCGTGGGCGGCGCGCACGCCGACCCGGACACGGCCACGCGGCTCGTCGACGAGGCGTTGCAGCGAGCGCTGGCCGACGTGAGCGCGGTCGACGCCGCCGCGCGGCTGAAGGCCAGGTACGACAAGTTCCGGAACATTGGGCGACTCGGGAGGGAGTTCGTCGATGAGGGGAACGAGGTTCCCAGCGGGAGCTCATTACCCCTCCGAGATCGTTCGAACGCTGAATTACCACGAAGGACACCAAGGACAGAGAGATCTCTTAAAGGTCAGCCTCCGCGCCAGTGATGAAGGTGTCGTCCCTTGTGGTGAACCGGCCGTGAAGCAAGTCCCGCGCCCGGTTCGAAGGAGGGCCTGGTGATCCCGCCCCGATGGGAGACCCTCGCCTTTGATGAGGCCGCGGCGAGCCAACTCGCTTCGGCGCTGGGCCTCTCGCCGATCGTGGCGCGCTTGCTGTGCCAGCGCGGGCTCGGCGATCCTGAGGCGGCCGCGCGCTTCCTGAATCCATCGCTCGATCAGCTGCACGATCCGATGGGCCTGGCCGACATGCGCCCGGCCGTCGATCGGCTCATGGCCGCGGTAGCCCGGCGCGAGCGGATTGCCGTACACGGCGATTACGACGTCGACGGCATCACGTCCACGGTGATCCTGCGGCGGGCGCTGGACCTGCTGGGCGCCGACGTCGTGCACTTCATTCCCGAGCGCATGACGGACGGCTACGGGCTGCAGCGGTCAGCGATCGAGCGGCTTCACGCCGACGGCGTCTCGCTCGTCGTGTCGGTGGACTGCGGCATCCGTGGCGCCGACGCCGCGCGCCGGGCGCGCGAACTGGGCGTCGATCTGATCATCACCGACCACCACGAGCCCGATGCCGAGCTTCCACCGGCGCTCGCCGTGATCAACCCGAAGCGGCGCGACTGCTCGTACCCCGACAAGCATCTGGCCGGCGTTGGCGTGGCGCTGAAGCTCGTGCAGGCGCTGTGCCGCGAGGCCGGCCGGGAGAGCTGGCTGCCGGGTTTCGTGAAAGTCGCTGCCATCGGCACATTGGCGGACGTGGTGCCGCTCATCGGCGAGAATCGCGTCATCGCCAAGCTCGGCCTCGACCTGTTGTCGCGCGGGCCCCACAAGGTCGGGCTTCGCGCGCTCCTCGACGTGGCGGGGCTCGCGGGAAAGACGATCGACAGCTACCACATCTCGTTCATGGTCGCGCCGCGCGTGAACGCCGCCGGACGCATGAGCACGCCCGACATCGCCACGCGGCTGCTGCTCGCCAGCGACGAGACTCAGGCGGACGAGGCGCGTGCGCTGGCTCTTCAACTGGACAGCGAGAACGTGCGGCGCCGGGAGGAGGAAGCCAGTATCCTCGCGGCGGCTCGAACCATCATCCAGACCGATCCGGCGGTCGGCGCGCGGTCGGTGCTCGTCGTGGCGGGCGAAGGATGGCATCGCGGCGTCATCGGCATCGTCGCCTCGAAACTGGTGGACGCGTTTCATCGTCCGGCGATCGTGCTGTCGGTCGACGGAGACGTCGCGCACGGGTCGTGCCGGAGCATCCCGCAGTTCGACATACTCGCGGCGCTCGAGCGCTCGGCGGGTCTGATGATTCGATTCGGCGGCCACAAGCAGGCGGCCGGGCTCACGATCGAGTCGTCCCGCATCCGCGAGCTGCGGACGGCCGTCAACGATGTCGCCGACGAGTCGCTCGGCCCCGAGGACCTCATGCCGTGTTTGCGCATCGACAGCGACCTGGGGTTTCGAGGCATCACGAGCGGCGTGGCCGCGGGCGTGGCGTCGCTGGCGCCGTTTGGCGCCGGCAACCCTCGGCCAGTGTTCGCGGCCCGGCGCGTCGAGTTGGTCGACGGCCCCCGCACGCTGAAGGAACGCCATCTCAAGATGGCCCTCAAGCAGGACGGCCGCATCTTCAGAGCCATCGCGTGGCGCGCCGCCGAACGCCACGACTTCATCGCCGAGCACCGGGCGGCTCTCGACGTCGCCTTCTCGCTCGAGCAGAACCAGTACAATGGGGAGACATACGTGGAGCTCACGCTAGCTGACGTGAGGAGATCCGAGGATTTGAGGAGATCCGAGGATTTGAGGAGTTGAGGATTTGAGGAGTTGAGGATTTGGCGTCAGGAATTGAGGATGTGAGAATCTAGCGAGGCGGTGCGCACGGCCGCCAAGTGCGCTAAATCCTCAGATTCTCCAAATCCTCAGATTCTCTAAATCCTCAGATTCTCAAGTCCTCAAATCCTCAAGTTCCGCGATCCACCCGTCTATGTCTGTGTGGCAGCGGAGAACCCGCCTCGTCCTGCTCGTCGCCGCCGTCGCGCTGGCGATTGCGGTTGTCGCGGCGTTCAAGCGCCGTCCGCCTTCGAGCGTGCCTGCGCTGGTGGCGCCCGCGGATCCGAAGGCCGTGGTGGAGAGCGCCAGCGGCTTTCGGGGCCGCCACAATCGCGAACAGGAAGAGGTTCGCATCGCGTACGACACGCTCACGTCCTACCCCGACGGCTCCACAAGAATGCGCGGCGTGAAAGTCACGACGGTCCGGGCCGGCGGGCGCACCTTCGTCATCACGGGCCAGGACGCAGACCTCGGCAAGGACGAGGGAAGCCTCGCCATCTCTGGAGACGTTCGGGTGACCGCGTCCGACGGCATGGAGATTCGGACCGACCGCGCCACCTATTCGGAGGCCGATGCCCTCGTCCGCGCGCCAGGACCAGTCGCCTTCTCGCGCGGGCGGCTCACCGGATCGGGACTCGGCGCGACGTACGACAAGAACCTCGACGTGCTGACCATCAGCGAGCGCGCCGTCGTGCATCTGGCGGCCGACCAAGCCGGCTCGGGTGCGGCCGAGATCGCCTCCGGCGCCGTGGCGTTCGACCATCGAAGCCACCTCATCGAGTTCACGGGCGGCATGACCGTCTCTCGCGGCGGTCGAATCCTTCAAGCCGACGCCGGAACCGCCCACCTCACCGTCGACGAGCAACAACTTCAGGGGATGGACCTGCGCGGCAACGGGCGGATCGCCGCCGACCCGACCGGCGTTGGCGGCGTCAGCGCCATGGAGGCCCGCGAGATCGAGCTGACATACGGTCCCGACGGCCAGACGCTGGAGCGCGCAACGCTCACCGGTGACGCCGCGATCCGGATGAGCGGCGGGCGGGGACAGGCCGATCGAGAGATCACGGCGTCCACAATCGACATCGCGCTCGCCCCAGACGGATCGACACCCACCTCGCTCATCGCCCGCGAACCGGTGCAGCTGACGATGCCGGCCGATCCCGAGACGCCCGCGCGCACGATTCGGGCGAGGGCGCTCGACGGGTCCGGCGATGCACCGAACGGGCTGACGAACGCTCGCTTCACCGGCGCCGTGCAGTTCCGCGAGTACGGTCCGAGCCTGGAGCGGACGGCGCGCTCCGCCGTACTCGACGTCACGCTCGAGCGCGGCTTCGGCGCGATCGAGGACGCGCGTTTTGCCCAGCAAGTGCGCTTCGAGGATCGTGGCCTCGTCGCCACCGCGGCGCGCGCCCGCTACCTCGTTGGCAAGGGCGCCCTGGAGCTCAGCGGATCGGAGCCGGCCGCCTCCGCTCCGCATGTCGAGAACGATCGAATTGCCGTCGGGGCCTCTCGGATCGACGTGACGCTGGTCGGTCCGGTGGTGAAGGCCGAGGGGGCGGTCAAGAGCGAGCTCAAGCCCCCGCGCACCCCCACGCGGTCCAACGACGCCACTGGTGGAGGCGCGCGGGTCCCCTCGATGTTCAAGCAGGACCAGCTGGTGGCGGCGGCCGCCGGCAGTCTCGTGTACGACGGTGAGCGATCGACGGCAACCTATTCCGGCGGCGCGCAGCTCTGGCAGGGCGAGACATCCATCAAGGCACCGACGATTGTCCTGAACGAGGCGAGCGGCGATCTGACCGCGACCGGATCGGTCGTCACCTCGATCGCGCTCGAGCAGGAGGGCAAGGACGGGAAGCGCGACCGTATCCGCTCGACCGGCTCGTCGAAGACGTTCGCCTACGAAGAATCATCGCGACGGGCCACGTATCTGGCCGACGCCCACATGAACGGACCGCAGGGCGACATGGCTGCGGCCCGGATCGAGTTGTACTTGAAACCATCGGGCGACCAGCTCGATCGCGCGGAGGCCTACGACGCCGTGACGCTCCGCGATCAGAATCGCGAGACCAGGGGCGCGCGCATGACCTACTTCAGCGCCGACGAGCGCTACGTCGTGACGGGCGCGCCGGTCACCATCACCGACGAGTGCGGGAGGGTCACGACCGGCCAGACCGTCACCTTCAACAAGACGGCCGACACGATCGTCGTCGACGGCAACGAACAGACCCGGACCCGGTCGAGCGGCGTCGCCAACTGTCCTCCGCAATGACGCCGGCGACGCTCCGCACCATCAATCTGACAAAGTCGTATGGCGGCCGCACGGTCGTCCGCGGCGTCAACCTGGACGTCGCGTCCGGGGAAATCGTCGGACTTCTCGGGCCAAACGGCGCCGGCAAGACCACCACCTTTTACATGACCGTGGGCCTGACGGCGCCCGACTCCGGGCGCGTCGAGCTCGACGGCCAGGACGTCACCGACGATCCGATGTATGTCCGGGCCCGCAAGGGCATCGGGTATCTGCCGCAGGAGGCGTCGATCTTTCGGGGCCTCACGGTGGAGCAGAACATCCTCGCCATTCTCGAGACGATGGGGCTCGGCGGCTCCGATCGGCGCGCTCGGCTTCGCGAGCTGCTCGCGGAATTGAATCTGACGCCGCTCGCCCGGTCGCCCGCCTACACGCTGTCGGGCGGCGAACGGCGGCGGGCCGAGATCACCAGGGCCCTGGTCACCTCGCCGAAGTTCATCCTGCTCGACGAGCCTTTCGCCGGCATCGATCCGATTGCGGTATCGGACATCCAGAAGATCATCTTTCACTTGCGCGATCGCGGCATTGGCGTGCTGATTACCGACCACAACGTTCGGGAAACGCTGCGCATCACCGACCGTGCCTACATCGTGCATGACGGCGTGATTTTCAAGAGCGGGACGCCCGTCGGCCTGGCCGCCGACGAGGAAGTCCGCCGGATTTATCTGGGGACCGAGTTCCGATTGGACTAAGATAAGGCCTAGGAATTGCATGCGCGGCGCCGGCCCGGTGACGGGCGGCCTAACGGCCCATGGGCATCCACCAGAAGCTTCATACCAAGCTCGTCCAGAAACTGATTCTCACGCCGTCGCTGCAGCAGGCCATCAAGCTGCTGCCGATGTCGACGCTCGAGCTGTCGGACCTCTTGAACCAGGAAATGGTCGAGAATCCGATGCTCGAGGAGGTGCCGACCGAGGACCTGCAGCCCGTCGACGCCGCCGCCACCCCTGAAAAGCCGGAACCACAGCAAGGCGTCAAGAACGACGTGTGGGACGACCAGGATTACGAGTATTTCTTCGGGGATTATCTCGACGACGGCTATCGGCCCAAGGCGCCGCAGGAAGTCAAGGAACTGCCGCCCATCGAAAACACGCTGTCGACGCTGACCTCGCTGGCCGATCACCTGATGTGGCAGCTGTCGATGCAGACCGACGACGCGCTGATGCGCGAGATCGGGTCGGCCATCATCGGCAACCTCGACGACGACGGATATCTGGTGGCGTCGTTCGACGAGCTTGCGGGCATGGGCCCGTGGCCGGTCGCCGAGGTCGAGCGGGCGCTCCGTCTGGTCCAGAGTTTCGATCCGACGGGCGTCGCGGCGCGGGACCTGCAGGAATGCCTGCTCCTTCAGCTTCGTCACCTGGGTCTCGAGGGCACACCCACCGAACGAATCGTCAGCGACCATCTCCGGCTGCTCCAAAACCATCAGGTGCCCGAAATCGCGCGCAAGGTCGGCTTGACCATCGATGACCTCAAGGAACACATCGAGATCATCCGCCACCTCGACCCGAAGCCGGGCAGCCGCTACAACCCGACGCAGTCGCAATACGTCATCCCCGACGTGTACGTGGTGAAGGTGGAGGACCAGTACGTCGCCGTGCTGAATGAAGACGGCCTGCCGCAGATGCGGATCAGCCCCGTCTACCGGCGGCTGCTCGACAAGGGCGCGGCGGGCAACACCGACGAGACGCGGGCCTATGTGAAGGACAAGTTCCGATCGGCCCTGTGGCTCATCAAGTCGGTCGAGCAGCGGCAGAAGACCATTCACAAGGTCGCCAACAGCATCATCAATTTCCAGCGAGACTTCCTCGACCACGGCATCGAGCACCTGCGGCCGCTCGTCCTGCGCGACGTGGCCAACGACATCGGGATGCACGAGTCGACGGTCAGCCGCGTCGTGACCAACAAGTACATGCACACGCCGCAGGGCGTGTTCGAGATGAAATACTTCTTCCACAGCGGGATCAGCAGCTCGTATGGGGAGAGCGTCTCGTCGGTGACGATCAAACAGCGCATCCGCAAGATCATCGAGAACGAGGATCCGCGCAAACCGCTGAGCGATTCGAAGATCGTGAGCATCCTGCAGCGAGAGGGTCTGGAGTTGGCCCGCCGCACGATTGCGAAGTATCGTGAGGAGTTGAAGATCCCGACGTCCAATCAGCGGAAAGTGATGTACTGACGCGCTCGACAGCGAGTCGACAGTCGACAGTTCACCGTCAACAGAGGAAAGCCGGTCGAACTGTCAACTGGGGACTGTCAACTGTGAACTGACCGACTGTCGATGTCCAAGATAGCTGAGAGCTGATCATGCGCCTCGAATTGACCGGCCGTCACGTCGACATCACCCCCACGCTTCGCCGTCTCGTCGACAAGAAGCTCGCCCGTGTCGAACGGATGTTGAACGATAGCGCGGTGTCGGCCGCGGTGGTCCTCAGCCACGAGCGCGGCGGCCGCCGCGCCGACGTGAGCTTGCATGCCCGCGGCGAGCAGTTCCTGCACAGCGTGGGTGCCGCCGCCACCTGGGACGCGTCCATGCGCCAGGCGGTGGACAAGCTGGCGCAGCAGGCGCAGCGGGTGAAGGGGAAGTGGCGCGCGCGCACGCGGCACGGGCCGAAGCCGCCGGCGCCCGCGGCCGGGGCGCCTGCCTCGCAGCGCGAGTCCACGGGGCAGGAACGGGGCGGAGGCGTGTCGCCAAAGATACGGATGCCGCGGATTCTGCGCACCACGCGCCAGGCGCTGAAGGCGATGTCAGTCGCCGACGCGCTGCGCCAGGTGGCGGCGGATGGCGACGGCGTGCTCGTCTTTCGCGACTCCGAGACTGCGGCCGTGAGCGTGCTGTTCCGTCGCCCGGACGGGGAGTTGATGCTGGTCGAGACCGAACCGTGACCCCCCCTCCCGGTGTGAGCGTCCGTGGGCTCTTGGCGAGCCGCCCGGAAGCCTTCGGCCTCACGCTCGACCTGCTGGCAGGCGCCGACGGCCTTGATCGGATCATCACCAGCCCCCATATCCAGAAGACCGGCCTCGCGCTGGCCGGCTTCCACGAGTACCTGAAGCCCGGCCGCGTGCTCGTCTTCGGCGAGAGCGAGATCCGGTATCTCGAGAGGCTCGAACCGCCTGCCGCGATGACCGCGATTCGCCTGGCGCTGGCCCGCGACTTTCCGTGCGTGCTCATCACGGGCGGCTTCCCGCCGCCGCCCGGGCTCGTGGTCGAGGCGGAGCGAGCGCACCTGCCCCTCCTGCACACGGCCGTCGCCACGCCAGCGGCCATCGCCAAGCTGAGCTCGCTGCTCGACGACAGTCTCGCCGAACGCACGATCGTTCACGCCGTCCTCATGGACATCCTCGGGCTCGGCGTGCTCCTCGTCGGCGAAAGCGGGATTGGCAAGAGCGAATGCGCGCTCGACCTGATCGTCCGGGGCCACCGGCTCGTGGCCGACGACACGGTCGACGTGCGGCGGCGCGCCGAATCGATTGCCATCGGCACGTGCCCCGAGATGACGCGGCACCACATGGAGCTGCGCGGGCTGGGCGTGATCAACGTCAAGGACTTGTTCGGCATCGCCTCGACCCGGTCATCGAAGCGCGTGGAGCTCGTCGTACAGCTCGAGCGCTGGGACTCGGCTCGTGAGTACGAGCGGCTCGGCCTCGACGAGGAGTTCTTCGAGCTGGTGGGACTGCGTTTTCCGCTCGTCAGGATGCCGGTGGCGCCCGGGCGAAACATCGCGATCCTGGTCGAAGTCGCCGCCAGGAACCAGCTGCTCCGTGCCCGCGGCCACCACGCGGCGCGCCTTCTGGCCGAGCGTCTGGAGCGCACGCTGCGCCAGGCGGCTCCCGCCGAACCGGTCAACGATGCCGAGGACGTCGAGGACGCCGAGGACCTCGAGGCCGGAGGAGGGCGGTGACGCCGGAGCGGCGAAGCGGTCGACCCGGCCCATCGGGCCGGCCGGGCGGGCAGCCGTTCATCATCTTGACGGGCCTCTCGGGGGCGGGCAAGTCCCAGGCGATCCGTGCGCTCGAGGATCTCGGCTACTTCTGCGTCGACAACCTGCCGACCACGCTCATCCCCACGCTGGCCAAGCTCGCGATCCGCGGCGACCTTGAAAAGGTCGCGATTGTGGTCGACGTGCGTGAGCGCAACTTCCTGTCCTCGTTCCCCAGAATCTTCGGGCGGCTGCGCCGGATGCGTCGCTTGAACCCGGTGCTGATCTTCCTCGAAGCCAGCACTGCGGCGCTCGTGCGCCGGTTCAGTGAAACGCGGCGGCCGCACCCCTTGGCACCGGATCGATCCGCAAGCGAGGGCATCCGCGCCGAGCGCGCGCGCATGGCGCCCATTCGCGCTCACGCCGACGAAATCGTGGACACCTCGGACCTGACGGTCCACGAGCTCAGGCAGTTCTTCATGGGCCTGTCGCGCACCCGCTCGCACGCGGGCCTGGTGGTCACACTGCTCAGCTTCGGCTACAAGCACGGCGTGCCGGTTGACGCCGATCTGATGTTCGATGTCCGGTGCTTGGCGAACCCGCATTTCGTGCCGGCGCTTCGCCGCCGGACGGGCCGCGACCGCGCGGTCGTCGCGTTCATGGAGCGAGAACGCTCGACACGCGAGTTCATGGACCGGCTGGAACAGTACTTGCGCTACGTGCTGCCGCGCTACGTGGCCGAACGAAAGAGCTACCTCACCGTCGCCATCGGGTGCACGGGCGGACGGCATCGATCGGTGATGATCGCCGAGCGGCTGCGCCGCCCGCTTGCGAGCGTCCCTGGTGCGCGCGTGCGCGTCCGCCACCGAGACATCGGCCGTGCGTGAGGTCGAGAGCCGGGCGGGTCAGGTAGGCCGGGTGGGTCGGGCGGGGCAGGTGGGCTTGCGCCTAGGAGAAGGGCCGTGATTGGAGTCGTCGTCGTCACTCATGGCCAGCTCGCCAACGAGCTGGTCAACGCCGCCGAGATGATCGTCGGCGACCTGCCGCAGTTCGCCGCCGTGTCGATCGGCTGGCACGACGAGGTGAACGAGGCACGCGAGGATATCGCCCGGGCCATCGAGCGCGTGCAGAGCGACGCTGGCGTGCTGATCCTCACCGACATGTTCGGCGGCACGCCGTCGAACCTCGGCCTGACGTTCCTCGAAGCCAACCGCGTCGAGGTGATCACCGGCGTCAACCTGCCGATGCTCATCAAGCTGGCCTCGCTTCGGAGTTCCCAGAGCCTCCAGGCCGCGGCGCGAGAGATGCGCGAGGACGGACGCAACGCCATCTGGGTCGCGTCGGACCTGCTCCGCAGCGAAAAGACCAATGCGTAGGACCGTCGAACGGCGATGACCTGCCACTCTGTGACGCTCGTGAACGAGCTCGGCATGCACGCGCGTGCGGCGGCGAAGTTCGTGCACCTCGGCGCGCGGTTCGGCTCGCGGATCCGTGTGGCGGCCAGGGGACGCGAAGTGGACGGCAAGAGCATCCTGGGACTCCTGCTCCTCGCGGCGGCGCGCGGCACCTTGGTGACGATCAGCGCCGAGGGATCCGACGAGGCAGACGCCGTGAGCGCGCTCGCTTCGCTCGTCGCCTCCGGGTTCGGCGAAGACCATGGTGCCATGCCAGGCGCCTCTGGCGGCGCTCGATGATACGTCTGGCCGGCGTCGGCGTATCACCCGGCGTGGTGTCGGGGCGAGCCGTCATTCTGACGCAGCACTCACAAGCGCTGAGATATCGCGTGACGCCCGCTCGGCTCGAACAGGAGACCGCCCGGCTCGATCGCGCACGGCTCCGAACACGAGAGCAGCTGGTCGAGATCAGAGCGCGCGTGGCCCGGAGACGCGGCCCCGAGCTTGCCGCGCTCTTCGACGCCCAGCTGCTCATGCTCGACGACCCGATGCTCGTGCCGCGGGCGGCCGCCTTGGTGCGCGGCGAGCTCGTGAACGCCGAGTGGGCGGTGCAGCAACTGTTTCACGATCTCAGCAGCGAGTTCGACGAGGTCGCCGACCCGTACTTCCGCGAGCGCAAAGGTGACGTGGCCGACCTCGTCGGGCGATTGACGATGAACCTGCGGCACGGCGTGGCGACGCGCGACCTGCTGCGCGAGGTCGACGAGGCGTCCATTCTGATTGCCGACGAGCTTGCGCCGTCGCTCGCCGCGCAGGTCGACTGGACCAGGGTTCGCGGGTTCGCCACCGACGCCGGCAGCCGCACGTACCACACGGCCATCCTGGCTCGTTCTCTCGATGTGCCCGCCGTCGTCGGCCTCCACAACGCGAGCCATCTCGTGCTGGCAGGGCAGCTCGTCGTGCTCGACGGCGATGCCGACGAGCTCATCGTCGAGCCGGACGCGGAGGCGCTGGCGCGCGCCGGCCGGTGGGCCGACGACCGGCGGCCCGCCAAAGGCATCGAGGGCGAGCCACGCGGCCCCGGCGTGACCGCCGACGGCGTCAGGGTCCACCTCGAAGCGAACATCGAGTTCCCAGACGATCTCGCCGCCGCGCGCTATGCCGGCGCCGAGGGCATCGGGCTGTACCGATCGGAGTTCCTGCTGGCGGGCGGCGCCGACGCCGTCGCGGAAGATCGGCAGTACGAGGTCTATCGAGGCCTGCTCGAGGGCATGGCCCCGGGAACCGTGACCGTGCGCACGTTCGATGTCGACGAGGATCAGCTGCAGCGCCGGTCGTCTCGTGAGCCGGCGGCGCGTGGTTGGGGGGCGGAGGGCGGCCGCAGCTCGGGTCAGGGATTGCGCGGGCTGCGCCTCAGTCTCAAACGGCCCGAGTTCTTCAGGGTGCAGTTGCGCGCGCTGTTGCGCGCCGCGCGACACGGCTCGCTGCGCATCATGTTCCCGTTCGTGTCCGGAGTCGGCGAGCTCAGGGAGGGACGCCGGATGGTGGTCGAGGCGTCCGCCGAGATCGCCCGGCGAGGCGAGCATGCGCCTCCCCACGTGCCCGTCGGCGCCATGATCGAGATTCCGGCCGCGGCCTACAGCGCGGACTTGCTGGCGCGCGAGGCGGATTTCTTCACCATCGGCACCAACGATCTCATTCAGTACTGCCTCGCCGTCGACCGCGCCGACGAGCGCGTCTCCGGACTGTACGCGCCCCTCCATCCGGCCATTCTGCGCATGATTCTCATGGTCCGGCGGGCGGCCACCCGCCGCCGCATCCCGGTGTCGCTCTGCGGCGAGATGGCCTCGGATCCTGCGCTGGTGCCCCTTCTGGTGGGCTTGGGGCTGACCGAGTTCAGCATGACGCCCGGCGCCATCGGCCTCGCGCGGCAGGCGCTTGCCGAGGTCCGCCACGACGAATTGCGGGCCCTCGCGCGGCGCGTCCTGCGGCTGCCGACCGTCGAAGAGATCGAGCACGAGCTCGCGGCCACCTTGCAGTCGAACCTTGAACGTCGAGCCTCGAACGTCGAATCGTGAGCACGTCGAACCTCGAACGTCGAACGGAGCACGTCACCCTCGAGCACGTCGAACCTCGAACGCAGAACGGAGAACGTACGTGAGCGATATTCCGCGAGTCGACAAGCCGTGGGGGTACGAGCTGCACTGGGCGAAAACCGACCGCTACGTGGGCAAGCTGATCCACGTGAACGCCGGCCACGCACTGAGCCTGCAGTACCACAACATCAAGGACGAAACCATCTATCTGCATTCCGGGCTGCTGCTCTTCGAGATTCAGGAGGGCGACACGCTCGTCAGGCGCGACATGCGCCCCGGCGAGCGGGTTCACATCACGGCGAAGACCATCCATCGGATGACGGCCCTCGAAGACAGCGACATCTTCGAGGTCTCGACACCCGAACTGCACGATGTCGTGCGGCTGGAGGACAGATACGGGAGGAAGACCTAACCGGCTGGGAAGTGGAATTTGAGGATTTGAGGAATGGAGGATTTGAGGAATGGAGGATTTGAGGAATGGAGGATTTGAGGAATTCAGGATTTGAGGAATGGAGGATTTGAGGAATGGAGGATTTGAGGAATTCAGGATTTGAGGAATTCAGGATTTAACGTCAAGAGCCCACACCGCGTCGGCGTCAAGGATCTGTCGCGTTTAACGCAGCGTGACTCGCTCCTGATTCCAAATCCTCACATTCTCAAATTCTCAAATCCTCAATCTTGCGGGTTCAGAACGGGATGTCGTCGTCGGTCAGGGCCTCGGTCGATTCCACCGGCGCCGCGTGGGCCACGCCCTCGCCGCGGTCCGCACCGCGGCCGCCACCGCCGCCGAGCAACGTGATCCGATCGACTCGCACGTCGACTCGCGTGTCGACGTACGGGGGCGCCTCATGGCTGCACTTCGGGCACCGCATCGGCTCCCGGCTGTTCGGGCGAAAATCGCGGTCGGGGAAGAACCCATCGCATTGACGACACCGAGGGACCTTGCGGCTCTGGAGTCGGCCCTCGACGTAGATCTGTTTCCCCTTGGTGAGGTACTCCTTCAACGACTCGGCCTGTTTGCCCCACAGATCGATATTGTGCCACTCGGTGCGCTCTTGCGGCCCGCCCGACTTGTCCGTCCACTTTTCCGTGGTGGCCATGCTGAACTTTGCGATGGCC
>MEKT01000238.1 GCA_001767435.1 Acidobacteria bacterium RIFCSPLOWO2_02_FULL_65_29
CTGACGGATGGGTGGGAACTGGTAGCCGTCGGCGTCGGGCGCGAAGGTGCCGTAGGTGACGCCCTTGACGAGGAACCGGGCTTCGTTCACTCGCAGGAATTTTCCATCGGCCGCGACGCGATCGGTCGAAGAGGCGGCCGCCTCACGATGGAGACTCAGATCAACCCGAGCGGCGGTAGTCACAAACCTAGAATGCCATGGTACACTGCCGCCCCCACGCCGCGGGACAGAGCGGCTCTGTCATCCATGCTGGTCGTCGGATCACTCCTGTTCTTCCTGTCGGGGTTCACGGCTCTGATGTACCAGGTCGTCTGGCAGCGGCTGCTCGGCCTCTATTCCGGCGCCGATGTCTACGCCTCGACGATCATCGATCGGCGCGTTCATCGGCGGCCTGGGCTGCGGCAGCCTCGTCGGCGGGTCGGTCGCCGATCGGTTGTTATAGTACCCGTCGCTTCCGTTGGGCTACGTCGAGAGCGGAAAGATCGCGGCATAGCCGTACGCCTTCGTCGCATTCCGTTGCGATGTCATGTTCGGTCATCGCGTCGCTCCGATCCACTTTTGTCTGGCCAACGTGCGCGCTCACCCGCCGGCGCTCACGACGCCACTGCGCGGGACGGGTGCAGCGCGCGGTGTTCGGCGGCGTTCTTCATGTTCAGGCCCAGTTCGCCAGCCTGAGTCCGGCGACGCGCTGAAAGTGCTTCGTGTTGTTTGTGACCAAAGTCAGGCCACACGATAGCGCATGGGCGGCGATGAGCGTGTCGAACGTGCCAATAGGCTCACCACGCCTTGCGAGGGCACTGGCGACGGGGCCGAACCGATCCGCCGCCGCTTGATCGAATGGCACGACGCCCACCGACGAGACGAACGTCGTGATGAGACCGTGCAGTTTGCGCGATCCCTTCGCATCGGCACCGAACCGCAGTTCAGCCAACGTGATCGAACTGATGCAGAGTTGAGATGGTTGATGCTCGAGCACATGCGCCGAAACGGCGCCTTGTCCCCGAAGGGCCCAGCTGACCGTGTCCGTGTCGAGCATGAACTCCGACATCATGTCAAGGGATTCCGCACATCCCGTACAGGCCGCTGTCTAGGCCGCGGAATCTCCTCGCGCCACGCACCCAGACAGGCGCGGAACTCCGCTGGCCACTCGTCAGCGGGCTCGAGAATGACGCGGCGGCCCTCCCGACGCACCAGCACTTCCTGCTGGGACGGAAACCGGCAGGCCTTCGGCAGTCGAACGGCTTGGCTTCCCCCGTTCTGGAACAGTTTCGCGCGAGCACCTCTCGTCGTCATAGTCTAGACACGAGTATAGACTAAGTCCCAATGTCGCCGGTCGCGATCAGCGCTGGAAACGAGGACGGCACTGAACGGGACCGAGGTTCGGAGGCTATTTCTGACGGTCGCGCGTCTTCTTGACTCGACGACCGGACGGAGAAAATCTACGCACTTGACGCGGGGAGGGCTGATAGGGGCTAGGCGGCCGTCGCGAGATCACGCCGTTTTCGTCCGAACGACGAGGTCGACCTCGCAGTTGAGTACCTGGAGCAGAGCCAAGACCTGGTCGACCGACTTGCGGTAGTTGGTCTGATCGAGCAGCCGGTACAGCTGTGCCGCCGATGTTCCGAGCCGACGCATGATTTCCCGTTTCGAGAGCGGACTGGCGGCGGCTCGCTTCTGCGCTTCGAGGGTGAGCCGGTAGAGCAAGAGGTTCCGCAGATAGCTGGGATCTTGGTTGTACTCGAGCACCTGCTCCACGTGCACCGTCCCGCTGCGCCCAGAGTCGAGAACATAGGTGAACCCTTCCCGACCGGCTTCTTCATCCACGAAGCTCTCGCGCACCGGATCCTCGACCGTTGGCGTCGGGTCGCCCTGAGAAAACGGCAGGACAAGTGTCTTGGTGGACGTGCGGATCTCGAACGTTTTCTTTCGGTTGTTGTGCTTGACGGCGCGGATCTTCACAGTACGCCCTCCGCTTCGAGCGCGGCGATCAACGCCACTACCCGACGGGACGCGACGCCTTTCATCGGAACCTTGTTGTCCAAGTCCCACTTCACGACCAACTTGGCGTCGCGATACACGTGAACGTGGCGGGGAGGATGGTCGCCTTTCCAGGTGATGAACACGTACCCCCCCACGCCGGTGCTTGCCCACGAGAGCATGATGTTACCACGAGAGGTAACACTCAGGAATGAGGCTTGTTGTCCCAGTTCATGTCCGCATAACGATTCGCAATGAGCCGCGGCGCGCGAAATCCATCAGCGCCGACGGCTCCATTGCGATGTTAGCCAGCTGCTTGCGACGATCTTCGTCGTGACGTCGAATGGGAGCTGGAACAAGCTACCGCCGCAGGCCAAACGCGAACAGCGTGTTACCCGCAGCGACCGCGACGTACTGCTTGCCATCCACTGAATAGGTCATCGCACCGCTCTGCACGCTTCCGCCGAGGGCCATCTGCCACAACACCTCCCCCGTGCGCGCGTCGAGCGCGTAAAAGTACCCGTCGCCGAGACGCGCCGCTTCAGGCCCGGAGTAGTAGTCGCCCCATACTCCGGTAAACAGAATGTTGGAAGCCGTGGTCATCGCTCCGCCAAGGAATTTGACATCATTCCTTCACCTGCTGTTGAACCGCAAGCGAAGTCAGAAACGCCGCGATCTCCGTCGCGCCCATCAGAGACGGATGCTTCTCGTCGTGATAGACGATGTACTTGCGGATCCAGTAGACGTACGCCTCCTCGGTCCGGCGGCTGTAGTGTCGTACGCGCGTATCGCGTCGCGCACGCGATCGAGCAGTTTCGGCGGTGGCATCATGCTCGATCGGGATGATCCGTTTTCGATGCGGCAGTTCTTGCACCGCGCCACGATTCAGTGTGGTGCCGAAACCGCGTACCTTCAGCCGTGAGAGAGACAGCTCCGAGCTCGCGGCCAGGTGTCCGCAGCGACTTCGACCATCGACCATCGGCGGTGCTCGCGACGGTGTTTATGACTTGAGATCGAGCTTGCCGGTGTAGAGCGCCATGCCGACGACCGCATCCACGCCCTGGCTGTCGAGGTCGTCGATCTCTTCCTGCGTCGTGATGCCGCCGGCCGCCGTGAGGCGGTTGCTCGTCGCGCGGCGGACTTCGAGGATCGCCTCGCGGTTGATGCCGCCCATCAGCCCCTCGGTGTCGACGTGGGTGTACAGGAATTCGCCGCAGTACGGCTCGAGCGCCCGCACGGCTTCAACGGCGGTGATCGGCAGCGGGGTCTTCCAGCCGTGGATCACCACGCGGCCGCCACGGCTGTCCACGGCGGCAATCACACGATCGGCGCCGACGGCGTCGGCGAGCGCCTTTGCAAATGCGAGGTCGGGCGCGCCATTCCTGAAAAGCGACGACCCGGCGATGATCTGCCGCGCGCCGGCCTCAAGAATCTCGCGTGCGCGTTCAACGGTTCGTATGCCCCCGCCCACTCGACACGTGAGCGATCCCGCGATCTGCCGGACGATGGCCAGGTTGTCGCCGATGCCCATGGCGGCGTCGAGATCGATCACCTGCACCTTCGGGAACTTCTCGAACCGCTTCACCCAGCGGGCGACGTCCTCGTCCCTGATCGCGAGGCGCTCGCCCTGCACGAGCTGGACGACCGCGCCGCCCTGGAGGTCGATCGCCGGAATCAACACGCGAGACTCATCTCTCAATCTTAGGCGAAGCCAGTCGATAGGAAGAATGCAAGGAATACTATGGTATTCCGTATGGTGTTATCATGCTCCTGTGAAGATCGGGGTTTCTCTGCCGGAGGATCTCATCGCATTCGCGGACGAAGCCGCGCAACGGCGGGGGACTTCGCGGTCCGAGCTGCTCGCGCGCTTGCTCGAGGCCGAACGCGTGCGCCAACAGACCCAAGAGTACCTCGACCGCCACGGCTGGGACGTGGCGGACGACGACAAGGCCTGGCGCCGGTACCAGCGACGCCGGATGGCGGAAGAGTACCGTGACGACGACTGGTGACGCCCTGCCTCGACGCGGAGAAGTCTGGTGGGTTCGTGTCGACAAGCGACGACCCGCCGTGGTCGTGCAGACCGACCAGGTCCGCGAGCCTCGCGTGCGATCGTTCCTCGTCGTCCCCCTCGCGAGTCGTCTTCACCTCGAGGGCTTGCCCGGCAACGTTCGGCTCGACCGTCGAGACACTCACCTGGCAAAGACGTCCGTCGCAAATGTCTACGACGTCCAAAAGGTGCTCCGGACCGATTTCATCGAGCGCCTGAACATTTTGCCTGGCCATCAGCTTGGCGCCATCGCCGACGGCTTGCGCCTCGTCCTCGATCTCTGAGGTCGGGTCTTCTTCGTGTCTTCGTGGCGAGATCCGTATTGGATTCTACCGGTCTTCTTCGTGTCTTCGTGTCTTCGTGGCTGGATCCAGGCGGTTGATCCTTCTTGGAGTCTTCTTCGTGTTTTCGTGTCTTCGTGGCTAGATCCTCACCGGAATGCCGTGCTGTTTCAGGTATTGCTTGAGCGACCGCACGCTGGTTTCGGCATAGTGAAAGATCGACGCCGCAAGCGCCGCGTCGGCGGCGCCCTTCGTGAAGACATCCACGAAATCGTCGAGCCCCCCGGCGCCGCCCGAGGCGATCACTGGAATCGACACGGCGTGGGAAACAGCGGCGGTCATCTCGCAGTCGAATCCAGCCTTGGTGCCATCGCGATCGATCGAGGTCAGCAGAATCTCGCCGGCGCCGCGCGACTCGGCCTCGCGCGCCCACTCGACCGCGTCGCGGCTGGCCGCGGTCGTGCCGCTTCGTGAATAGACGGCGAATCGATCGCCGTCCCGCTTGGCGTCGATCGCCACGATGACCGCCTGGCTGCCGTACCGGCTGGCGAGCGTCGTGATCAACGCCGGATTGGAAAGGGGAGCGGTGTTCAGGCTGACTTTGTCGGCTCCCGCGTCGACGGCGGCGGCCGCGTCGGCCTCGGTGTGGATGCCGCCGCCGACGGCGAGGGGAATGAAGAGCTCGCGCGCCACCGCGTGGATCGTGGCGGCGAGCGCGCGGCGGCTCTCGATCGTAGCCGTGATGTCGAGGATCACGAGCTCGTCGATGCCCTCGCGGTTGTAGCGGCGTGCGAGCTCCCCCGGATCGCCGGCGCTTCTGAGGCCCTCGAAGTTGATGCCCTTCACAACCTGGCCGTCTCGCACGTCGAGGCAGGCGATGATACGTTTGGATAGCATAAGAAAATTAAGAATTAAGAATTAAGAATTGAGAATTGGAGGTCGAATTCGATCGCGAATTCTTAATTCCTAATTCTCAATTCTTAATTTCCCTCATACCGAACTGACAAAGTTCCGCAGAATCTTCAGCCCCGTCTCCGCCGACTTCTCCGGATGGAACTGCACGCCCGCAATCTGCCCGCGCTCGACGACAGACGCGAAGACCTCGCCGTGTTCGGTCGAGGCCACGGTGTCTCCGGTGAGCGGCGCGATGTAGCTGTGCGTGAAGTAGACCTGCGCGCCCGGCGCGACGCCTTCGAGAATCGACGCGTCTCGCGTGCGGTCGATCGAGTTCCACCCGACGTGCGGGATTTTCAGCCTCGCTTCTGGCCCGTTCTCGTGGCCTGATCTTCTTCGTGTCTTCGTGCCTTCGTGGCCTTCCGGCGGCACCCGTAGGCGCCGGCACTGGCCCGAAAGAACGCCCAGCCCGGGCACATCTGGCGCCTCGTCGCTGCCTTCGAACAGCCACTGCATGCCCAGGCAGATGCCGAGGAGCGGACGTCCCTCGCCCACGCGCTCGAGAATGGCGTCGATCCAGGCTCGATCGAGCGCGCGCGTGGCGTCGAAATGGCCGACGCCCGGCACGATGATCGCGCCGGCGCCGTCTAGCGCTCCCGGTGACGCCGGCACGAACACGCGCGCGCCGATAGCCGCGAGCGCCTTCTTCACCGACGTCAGATTCCCGGCGCCGTAGTCGATGAGCGCGATGGAAGCGGCGGTCACAGCAGTCCCTTGGTGCTCGGCAGCATGCGTGCGAGGCGCTTGTCCTTCGCGCACGCGACCCGGAGCGCGCGGCCGAACGCCTTGAACACGGCCTCGACCTTGTGGTGGCTCGATCGCCCGTAGAGCACCCTGACGTGCACGTTGGCCCGTGCGCCGATCGCGAAGCCCTCGAAAAAGTCGTGCACGAGCTCGGTCTGCAGATCGCCGACGCGCGCGGCCGTTCTCTTCAGATCCACGGCCGTGTGCGGGCGGCCGCCGAGATCGATCGCGACGACGGCCAGCGTTTCGTCCATGGGCATCACGAAGTAGCCCGCCCGGTTGATGCCGCGGCGGTGGCCAAGCGCCCGCGAAACCGCCTCGCCGAGGGCGATGCCGAGGTCCTCGACGGTGTGATGCTGGTCGACGTCGAGGTCGCCCGTGGCATCCACCTGGAGGTCGAACGCCCCGTGGCGGGCGAACAGCTCCAGCATGTGGTCCAGAAATCGGATGCCCGTGCGAACGCCGTACCGTCCTTTCCCGTCGAGCGCCAGCGACAGCCGCACCCGGGTTTCCGTCGTCCGTCGATCGATCAAAGCGCGGCGCATAGTACCTCTTCGAGCACCGCCAGGCCGCGGCGCGTGTGTTCGACAATGCCGGCGGTGAGGCGAAGACACCCTTCGCACCCGGGATCGCTGCTGCGGTCGCGGAGGTAGATTCCACGCGCGGAGGCGGCGTCGACGAGTGCGCCGGTCCGTTCGCCGGTGCGGATGAGCACGAAGTTGGCATCGCTCTTCCAGTACTTCAGCCCGAGCCGATCGCACGTCGCGTACACCAGCGCTTTCGACTCGCGCACCTGCCGAAGGTAGTGCTCCACGTACGCGGTGTCCTGCAGCGCGGCCTCGAGCGCGATGGTGGCCGCCACGTTCACGCTGTAGACGCCAATCGCCTGCCGGACCGGCGCCAGCGTGGCGGGCGCGCCGACCAGCGCGCCGATTCGCAACCCGGCCAGGCCGTACGCTTTCGCGAAGGTGCGTCCAACGACGACGTTGGGATGCGCCGGAAGCTCGGGGACGAATGTCGTCCCTGCGAAGTCCGCGTACGCCTCGTCGACGAAGACGACGCCGCCCCGAGGCATACGCGCCGCCACGGTCTTGATCGCATCCATCGGCATCGAGACGCCGGTCGGATTGTTGGGGTTGGTCAGAAACACGACACGTGTGTTCGGGGTGATGGCCGCGAGCACTTCGTCGAGCGCGAACGCGAAATCGGGCCTCGGCATCACGAGGACCGCGCGGCCGCCGACGACCGACGCGTCGATCGCGAAGATCTCGAAGGCCGGCTGCGGGACGATGGCTTCTGGGGCTTCCGGCGACGTGTTATCGCGCGAGGGTCGCAGGTAGGCGATCGCCACGGCCATGATGCCCTCGTCGAGGCCGTTGGTCAGGGCGAGGCGATCGGGTGCGACGCCCAGGTGCCGAGCGCACGCGTCCACAGCCGTCTTGTAGGGCGGATAGAAGGCAATCTGATCTGCGCGGAGCGCCGCCAGCGCTTCGAGGACGCGCGGCGAGCAGCCGCCGGTGTTCTCGTTCTGGTGCAGCCTCAGGCCGTCGTACAGCTCGGGCGGCTTGTCGTAGTCGTCAATAGACATGTTTTATGCCGGCGTCGTCCAATGCTCGCGGGGCCCCACCCCCGCTCGCTCCGGCGTGGGGCCCCACCCCCACGCGCGAAGCCCTTCGCGCCGTGGCGCTCGGGCGTATCTAGAACAGGGCGTCACCTGTCCAGTCTGACTTCAACCGATTCCGCGTGCGCCAGCAGACCCTCCGCGCGCGCGAGCGCCAGAATCGTCGGCGCAAGGCGCGCGAGCCCCCGTCGTGTCACGCGTTGAACGGCCATCACGCGCACGAAATCCGCGGCGCTCAGCCCGCCGCGGAATCTGGCGGCGCCGGCGGTCGGCAGCACGTGGTTCGAGCCGGTTGCGTAGTCGCCGGCCGCCTGCGCGGCAAACGCGCCGACAAACACCGCGCCGGCCGTAATCGATCGGGCGATGAGAGCCTCGCGATCGACGACGAGATGCTCGGGCGCGAGGCGGTTGACCACCTCCATCGCTTCGTCTGCCGATCGCGCGACGACAATGGCGCCGTGCGCGCGGAGCGAGCGCGTGACGATGTTGCGGCCCCTGGCCCGTGCGGACACGGCGGTGGCCACCCGCGCCGCCAGGCGACGCCGCCACGTGATGAAGATCGAGCGGGCGTCGGGATCGTGCTCCGCCTGCGCGACGAGATCCGCAGCGATCCAGTCCGGCCTTCCGTTCCCGGCGACGATGACGATCTCGGTCGGCCCGGCAAAAAAGTCGATCGCGCAGTCGCGCGAGACGAACGCCTTGGCGACCGCGACGTACCGGTTGCCCGGGCCGACGATCTTGTCCACGCGGGGAACGGTTGCCGTGCCGTAAGCCAGCGCGGCCACGGCGTGCGCGCCGCCGATACGAAAGAGCCGGGTCACGCCGGCCTCGAGCGCAGCCGCCATGACGGCGGGTTCCGGCCGCGGGCAGCAGACGACGACGTCACGGACACCCGCCACACGCGCGGTGACGGCCGTCATCAGGAGCGACGAGGGCAGCGGGAACCGTCCGCCCGGCACATAGCAGCCGACGCGGGCGAGCGGCTCGACGCGCTGTTCGACCGATACGCCTGGCGCGACGTCGAGGTCCCAGTGCCTGGGAACCTGTCGGGACGCCACACGGGCGATGCTGCGCGCCGCCTGTCGGATGGCGCGTCGGACGTCGGGCGACGCCGCCGCGGCTCCCGCGATCATCTCGTCGTGCGAGACCTCGATCGGGCCTGTGACACCGTCGAAGCGGCGGGCGAGGCGGCGAAGCGCGGCATCGCCTCCATCGCGCACGCGCGCGACGATGGCCGCCACGCGCCGCTCGAAGGCGCGGTCGCCGCGGCGATCGTGCGCGACGACCCGGTCGAGAGCCCGCCGATTGGTCGAGCTGATGATTCGAATCACAATGTCACAGCACTATCTTGTTCAGTGGATACTCAACGATTCCCTGAGCTCTGGCCGCCTTTAATTTCGGGATCAAGTCTCGAACGGTCTTCTCTTCGATGATGGTGTTGACCGCCACCCAGTCCTCGTCGCTCAACGCCGAGATCGTGGGTCGTTGTAGCGCGGGCAGGAGCGCCAAGACGGTCGCGAGATCCGCGCGCCGGACGTTGAGCATCAGCCCGACCCGGCCGTGCGCTTCGATCGCCGCCTTCAGCAACAAGGCGATGTTGTCCAGCTTGGTCTTCTTCCGTCCCTCGGCCAGCGCGGCACGATTGGCAATGAGCTGCGTGTTCGATTCCATGACCGTGTCGAGAATGGCGAGCCGGTTTGCGCGAAGCGTCGATCCGGTTTCCGTGGCCTCGACGATGGCGTCGGCCAGCACCGGCGGTTTGACCTCGGTCGCACCCCAGGAGAACTCGACGTTGACCTTCACACCCTGCCTCTCGAAGTACCGGCGCGTGGTGCGCACCAGTTCGGTGGCGATCGTCTTGCCGTTGAGATCCTTCGCCGACTTGAAGCTGGAATCCTCTGGAGCCGCCAGCACCCACCGCACTTTGCCGAAGCTCTGCTTCGAATAGACGAGATCCACGATCGGCTCAATGACGCCCGTCCGGCCGTCACCGAGCTCGTGCTCGAGGATCCAGTCCTGACCGGTGAGCCCGGCGTCGAGGACGCCGTCCGACACGTAGCGCGCCATCTCCTGCGCCCGGATCAGCATGCACTCGACTTCGGGATCGTCGATGGCGGGAAAATACGACCGCGGGTTGACATAGATGTTGAACCCGGCGCGCGCGAAGAGCTGAATCGTCGCGTCCTGCAGGGAGCCTTTGGGTAAGCCAAGTTTCAGTTTCATGGGTCTGCCTGTTCCGGATCCCTAGTCCCGAGCCCCGAGTCCCGGCAGCGAACGAAAGAAGCACGTTCGCTGTCCCGTATGGCACACGTTGCCGTCGCCGAGCCGCTTGACCTTCAGGAGCACGGTGTCGTCATCGCAGTCGGTGAGCATCTCGACGACCTCGAGGCGGTTGCCCGACGTCTCCCCCTTGGCCCAGAGTGTGTTGCGCGTGCGGCTGAAGAAGGTGGCGTAGCCCGTCTGCTTCGTGATGGCGAGCGCTTCTTCGTTCATGAAGCCGACCATCAGGACCTCGGCGCTGTCGACGTCCTGAATGACGGCTGGAATGAGCCCGTCCAGTTTCGTGAAATCCATCCTGTCACTCCTCTGGCAAAAGAATCCGGGGGCGCCGATATTCAAGTGCTGTGCGCGCTTTGCGCGTTCCGCGGTGAACGTCGTGGCTTCCCTAACAACAAAAAACCCCGCCTCGGTGGCGGGGTTGCAATCCTCGAAGGTCCTGGTCGGGCCCTAGATCACGCGCAACTCCGCCACCCGCTGACGCGGTGGGAATCATGGTGCACGTGATGGTGGCGACCGAACATGTTCGTAGAGCGCAGGTGTTCAGACCTGCCCATGAAGACTACCTGTACCGAATCGTCGCTGTCAAACGGCCGCCTTGTTCCGTCGCGGGTTTCCGCACATGCTGATAGAAGCCGGATCCGACCAGCCTCCGCCCAAGGCAACGGCGGTCCGCCGAAGCTTCAGCGAAGGCGGGAAGGCGGAAGGACCGGCCAACAGGATCGCCATGATGGTCGAAACGGTCGCACCCGTCTTTGTCGCCCGTGGCCTGACCAAGGTCTACGAGATGGGCGAGGTGCGCGTGCAGGCGCTGCGTGGCGTCGACTTCGATCTCTTTCCCCGCGAATTCGTCGTGCTCCTCGGCCCGTCGGGTTCTGGAAAATCGACCCTTCTCAACATCCTCGGCGGCCTCGACGTCCCGACGGCTGGCGAGGTGATCTATCAGGACCACAACCTGACGACGGCGGGCGAGGCGGCGCTCACCGAATACCGCCGAACGCACGTCGGGTTCGTGTTTCAGTTCTACAACCTCATTCCAAGCCTGACGACCCGCGAGAATGTGGCGCTCGTCACGGAGATCGTGCGCAATCCGATGACGCCGGAGGAGGCGCTCGCGCTTGTCGGCCTCGGCCATCGCCTCGATCATTTTCCGGCGCAACTCTCGGGCGGCGAGCAGCAGCGTGTGGCGATTGCCCGCGCGATTGCCAAGCGGCCCGACGTGCTGCTCTGCGACGAGCCGACGGGCGCGCTCGACATCACCACCGGCATCGTCGTCCTCGAGGCGCTGGCGCGTGTGAACCGGGAGCTCGGCACGGCCACGGCCGTGATTACGCACAATGCGGCGATCGCGGGAATGGCGGATCGCGTGGTGCGGCTCGCCGACGGCCGGGTGGCGTCAGTCGAACGGAACGTTCACAAGATTTCGGTGAGCGAGCTCCAATGGTGAGCATGCCGGCGGGGATCCCGATTCTCGACAGAAAACTCCTGCGCGATCTGTGGGAGATGAAAGGGCAGGCGTTTGCCATCGCCTCCGTCATCGCCGCGGGCGTGACCATGTTTGTGACGTACCTGTCGAACTTCGATTCCCTCGAGCGCACGCGCCAGGTGTATTACGACCGGGCGCGGTTTGCCGATGTCTTCGCCGCGCTCAAGCGCGCGCCGGCCAGCCTGGAACCGCGCATCGCCGCGATTCCCGGCGTTGAGGTCGTCGCGACGCGGGTCGTGGCCGATGTCACCCTCGATGTACCGGGAATGGCCGAGCCCGCGGCTGGACGGCTGATCTCGCTGCCCGACCGCGGACGGCCGCCGCTGAACGACGTGTACCTCCGCCGCGGGCGCTGGGTTGATTCCGGCCGCCCCGACGAAGTCCTGGCCAGCGAGATGTTCTGTGAAGCGAACGGGTTCGTGCCCGGCGATCGAGTGGCCGCGATCATCAACGGCCGGCGGCGGTGGCTCACCATCGTCGGCGTGGCCCTCTCGCCGGAATACGTGTATGCGATCCGGCCTGGCGAAATGGTCCCCGATCCCCGCCGCTATGGCATTTTCTGGATGGGCCGTCAGGCGCTCGCCTCGGCATTCAACATGGAAGGCGGGTTCAACGACGTGTCGCTGGCGCTGGCGCGCGGCGTGTCACGGCCCGATGTGATTGCCTCGTTCGATCGGCTGATCGAGCCCTACGGCGGGCTCGGCGCCGTGCCGCAATCGCTGCAGAGCTCGGCGTGGATGCTGGACAACGAGCTCGAGCAGCTTCGGAGCTTTGGCTTCATCCTGCCGCTCATTTTCCTCGGGGTCGCCGCCTTCATCCTGAACGTCGCGCTGGCCCGCGCCCTGTCGCTCCAGCGGCCACAGATCGCCGCGCTCAAAGCGCTCGGCTACTCGAACCGCGAGCTCGGGTGGCACTACATCAAATGGGCGCTCGCGATTGCCGCGCTCGGGGCGGTCCTTGGCGTCGTCAGCGGCGCGTGGCTCGGGGCGGCGATGATCGGCCTCTACAACCGGTACTTCCGTTTTCCCGTGCTCGAGTACCACCTGTCGACCGGCGTGGCGGTGATGTCGCTCTTCGGCAGCCTGATCGTCGCGGCGTTCGGCGCGCAGTCGGCCGTCCGCCGCGCCATTCGGATTCCGCCTGCCGAGGCCATGCGCGCCGAGCCGCCCGCCCGTTATCGCCGGAGCCTGTTCGAGCGGCCCTGGCGCGGCCTGCGCCTCACGCTGGCGACGCGCATGGTGCTGCGCAACATGGAACGCCAGCCGCTCCGGACGGCCATGTCGGTCGTCGGCATCGGATTCGCCGTCTCGGTGCTGTTCGTGGGCCTCTCGTTCATCGACATCATGGAGGTGCTCATCGACCAGCAGTTCTATCAGGTGATCCGGCAGGATGCCACGGTCTCGTTCGTCGAGCCCCGATCGGGACGCGCGGCGTACGACATCCGCCATCTGCCGGGGGTCATGGATGTGGAACCCATGCGCGCGGTCGCCGCGCGCCTGCGCGGCGCGCGCGGGTCGCGGACGGTGGCGATCATGGGCCTGCCGGAAGTTCCGCATCTCAACCGCGTCGTGAATCGCGACGGTCGTCCGGAGCGGATGCCCCCGAGCGGACTGGTGCTGTCGAAGATCCTCGGCGATATTCTCGCCGTCGGGCCCGGCGACCTGCTGCAGGTCGAAGTGCTCGAGGGGGCGCGGCAGGTGCGAGCGATTCCCGTGGCGGCCCTGGTCGACGACAGCATGGGCCTCCAGGCCTACATGCGGATCGACGCCGTCCGCGCGTTGCTCAGGGAGGGCAACACGGTGACGAGCGCCGCGGTGACGCTCGATCCCAGGGCGACGCCGCGCTTCTACGCCGATGTGAAGGTGATGCCTGCCGTGGCCGGCGTCGCGCTGCGCGAGACGATGCTGCAGAATTTCCGCAACACGATGGCCGAGAACATGAACCTGACCATCTTCATCAACGTCATCTTCGCGGGCATCATCGCGTTTGGCGTGGTCTACAACTCGGCGCGCGTCTCGCTGTCGGAGCGCAGCCGCGAACTGGCGAGTCTGCGCGTGCTCGGCTTCACACGCGGCGAGATCTCGCTGATACTGCTCGGCGAGCTCGCGCTGCTCACCGTGCTGGCGCTGCCAGTCGGCGGCGTGATCGGGTATCTTTTCGGCCTGCTCATCATGTCGGGATTCAACAACGAGGTCTACCGGCTGTCGTTTCACGTCGCGGCCCCGACGGTTGCCTGGGCATTTCTGACCGTCATTGCGGCGGCGGCGTTGTCGGGCCTGGCCGTCCGGCGCCGTCTCGATCGCCTCGATTTGGTTGCCGTGCTGAAGACGAGGGAGTAACCGCCAATGCGACATCACGTCCTCGACTCGACCCCATCGACCCTTCGACTGGCTCAGGGTCGTCCCGAGCTCAGTCGAGGGACGGCACGCTCAGGGCATGTCGAGCCTGTCGAGGGATGCGTGGATCGTCGTGGGGTTTCGCGCATGGAACAGCAATGCTGCGACTGCTGATCAATCGGCGCGTGCTCCTCGTGATCGCGGGCGTTGGCGCGCTCGTCGCCGTGGCGTTGTGGCCGACGACGATGTCTGTGGACGTCGGCGCCGTGTCCCGGGGCCCGCTGGTCGTCACCGTCGACGAGGAGGGCGTCACGCGCGTCCGCAGCCGGTTCGTGATCTCGGCGCCGGTGGCGGGCCGGATCCTCCGGATCGAGCTCGAGCCTGGCGACCCGGTCAGGCGAGGGAGCGTCGTGGCGCGTGTGCGCGCGGAAGCGCCGCCGCTGCTCGATGCGCGCGCGAGGGCCGAGGCCGAGGCGGCTGCTGACAGCGCGCGCGCGGCCGTGGGACGCGCGCGGGCCGATGAGCAGCGCGCGCGGACCACCCTCGCCCAGGCCGAGCGCGAGCTGACACGGGCGCGCGATTTGGCGCGGAACGAATTGGCGACCGGGCAGATGGTGGACACGCGAGAGGCCGAGGCGCGCGCTGCCCAGGAGGCCGTGAACGCGGCCGTGTTCGCCGTGCGCGCGGCGGCGTCCGAGCTTCAACGCGCCGAGGCCCGGCTCGCGCCGACCTCGCCCGATCTCGAGGGGCGTGTGGTGCCGGTGACGGCACCCGTGGACGGCGTCGTGCTGAAACGACTCCGCGAGAGCGAAAGCGTGGTACCCGCGGGCGATCCGCTCATCGAGATCGGCGATCCCCGCCAGCTCGAGATCGTGTCCGATCTGCTGTCGACCGACGCGGTGCGCGTCACACCGGGTGCGCGCGTCATGATCGAGCAGTGGGGCGGCGATCGCGCGCTCGACGCGCGCGTTCGACGGATCGAGCCTGCCGGCTTCACGAAGATCTCGGCGCTCGGCGTCGAAGAGCAGCGCGTGAACGTGGTGCTCGATTTCGTGAACCCGGTCGAGGCCTGGGCGGCGCTCGGCGACGCTTACCGCGTCGAGGTCCGCATCGTGACATGGGAAACCCCCGGCGCGCTGAAGGTGCCCACGAGCGCGTTGTTCCGCGAGGGCGAGGCGTGGGCTGTGTACGTGTTTGGCGCCGACGATCGCGCCCACCGCACGATCGTGGAGCTCGGCCGGCAGACCGGCCAGGAGGCCGAAGTCATCAGCGGCCTCACCGAAGGCGCGCGTGTGATCCTGCATCCCGCCGACACGCTCTCCGACGGCGCCCGCATCGAGGCCCGCCCGGCCACGTAAGGCGGCAACGGTCGATGCGCATCCTCCTCGCGCCGCATGGCACCCGCGGCGACGTGCAGCCGATGCTGGCGCTTGCCGTGGCCCTCACGTCGCGCGGACACGAGGTCTCGTTCGTCGCGCCCACCAACAGCGTCGAGTGGATCGCGAGCTTCGGCTTCGAGTGCCGTCCGGACGGCATCGACGTCGAACAGACGATTCGGGCGCCGGAGACGCAGCTGCAGTCGCTCCGGTGGCAGGTTCGTTATGTGATCGGCGTCGTCATCCCGCGCCTGTTCCAATCGGTTGCGGCCGCCGCCGACGCCGTGAATCCCGCGCTCATCGTCGGGGCGGGCGCGCAGATGGCGGCGACCTCGGTCGCCGAGCAGTGTGGGGTGCCTGGGGCGAGCGTCGTCTTCGCGCCGTGTGCGGTGCCGTCGAGCGACGCGCCGCCGCCGATGATTCATCGTCAAACCCTGCCTGCGTGGCTGAACCGCGGGCTCTGGCGTTGGGGTGCACCCTTCGCCGACGCGGCGCTCCGGCCGGCGATGAACGCCGGGCGAGATCGGCTCGGCCTTCCGCCGCACAAGCGGCCGACGCTGCTCATGGGCGGCAATCTGATGATCGTGGCGTCGGACCGCGAGCTCGGCCCGTTTCCGCGCGACGTGCCGCCGCGGGTCGTGGGGACCGACGCGTGGATCTTCGACGACCAGCATGCGATCGATCCGGGCCTCGACGACTTTCTTCGCGCGGGCTCGCCGCCGATCTACGTGGGCCTGGGCAGCATGGTCGCCGAGCCTGGCCTGACGCTCGCGTCGCACGCCGTCGCGGCGGCACGCTCGATCGGATGCCGCCTCGTCGTGGCCGGAGGATGGGCGCGGATCGATCGCGGCGTCGAACCGTCCGACACCGTGATGGCCATTCAGGAGGCTCCGCACGCCGCGCTCTTTCCGCGTGTCGCGGCCGCCGTTCACCATGGTGGGGCCGGCACGACGGCGGCCGTGGCCCGTGCCGGTCGGCCGCAACTCATCGTGCCGCATATCCTCGATCAGTACTATTGGGCCCACCGCGTCCAGACGCTTGGCCTCGGGCCGCGAGCGCTGCCGGTCGAAAACCTGACGACCGAGCAGCTGATTCCGCGCCTGCGCTCGCTCGTGGAGTCGTCCGCGTTCCGCGAGAACGCCAGAACCCTCGGCACACGCGTCGCCGCCCGCGACGGTATTCCCGATGCTGTGACGATCCTCGAGAAGATGGTGGCCGCACACCGCAAGTAGAGAACGTCGAGCACGTCGCACGTAGAACGCCGAACGTTGATAGAACGCGGATACGGGGTATTGACACCCCGGCGAGCGAGGCGTATAAGCAATAGATCCGCGTTCTTTCGTTTCAGGAGGAGATGACATGCGTAAGTGGCTTGCTGGCTCGGCGGCGCTCGCGTTCGTCTCGGTTCTGGCCGCGCCGCTCATGGCGGCGACCGAGACCGTGACCGGGAAGATCATCGACCAGATGTGCTACACGAAGGACAAGGCGAACACCGGCGCCGACCACAAGATGCCTGCCGACATGGCGGGCTGCGCGCTCGCGTGCGCGAAGATGGGCAGGCCGATGGCGCTCCTCACGACCGACGGGAAAGTCTACACATTGAAGGGCGGCCTGGCGGAGAACATGAACGGCAAGCTGCAGCCCCACATCGCCCATACCGTGAGCATCACGGGCGACGTGACGAAGGAGAAGGACGGCACGATGTCGATTGCCGCCGCCGAGCTGAAGATGGTTTCTCGCTAGTACCGGTAGTGCTCCGGCTTGTACGGCCCCTCGACCGGCACGCCGATGTAATCCGCCTGTTCCTTCGTCAGCGTCGTGAGCTTCACGCCGAGGTGATCGAGGTGCAGCCGCGCCACTTGCTCGTCGAGGTGCTTCGGCAGCATGTAGACTTTCTTCTCGTACTTCCCGGTGTTGGCGTGCAGTTCGAGCTGCGCGATGACCTGGTTGGTGAACGACGCCGACATCACGAAGCTCGGATGCCCGGTCGCGCATCCGAGATTGAGCAGCCGTCCCTCCGCCAGCACCATCACGCTGTGGCCGTCGGGGAAGCGCCACTCGTCGTACTGCGGCTTGATGTTGATGCGGTCGATGCCCGGGAACTTCTTCAGCCCGGCCATGTCGATCTCGTTGTCGAAGTGACCGATGTTGCCGACAATCGCCTTGTCCTTCATCCGCGCCATCTGTGCGGCGCTGATGATCAGGTGGTTGCCCGTGGCCGTGATGAACAGGTCGGCGCGCTCGACGAGGTGCTCGAGCGTGTTCACTTCGTAGCCTTCCATTGCCGCCTGGAGCGCGCAAATCGGATCGATCTCGGTGATGATGACGCGGCACCCCTGGCCGCGTAACGCCTGCGCGCAGCCCTTGCCGACTTCGCCGAACCCGCAGACCACCGCCACTTTGCCGCCGAGCATCACGTCGGTCGCGCGCGCGATGCCGTCGGGTAGCGAGTGGCGACAGCCGTAGATGTTGTCGAACTTGCTCTTGGTCACCGAGTCGTTCACGTTGATGGCGGGGAAGAGCAGCGTGCCTGCTTCCATCATCTGATACAGCCGGTGCACGCCGGTCGTCGTTTCCTCGCTGACGCCGCGGATCGACGACGCCAGACGCGACCAGCGCCTCGCGTCCTTCGCGATCGACCGGCGAATGAGGTCGAGAATCACGCCCCATTCCTCGGGATGGCCGTGTGGATCGAACGGCGGCACGTGCCCGGCCCTCTCGAATTCGGCGCCCTTGTGCACGACGAGCGTCGCGTCGCCGCCATCGTCCACGATGAGGGTCGGGCCGGAACCGTCCGGCCATTCGAGCGCCTCGCTCGTGCACCACCAGTACTCGTCGAGCGTCTCGCCCTTCCACGCGAAGACCGGCGTGCCCTTCGGATACTGGGGCGTGCCCCCGGTTTCAGGACGCCCGACGACAACCGCGGCGGCGGCGTGGTCCTGCGTCGAAAAGATGTTGCAGGAGACCCAGCGCACGTCCGCGCCGAGCTCGGTCAGCGTCTCGATGAGCACGGCCGTCTGCACGGTCATATGCAGGCTTCCCATGACTCGTGCGTCCGTCAGGGGCTTTCTTGCGCGGTGCTCGGTGCGCAGCGCCATCAGCCCCGGCATTTCCTGCTCGGCCAGACGGATTTCCTTGCGGCCGAAGTCGGCGAGCGACAGGTCTTTCACCTTGTACGGCTCGCGGCCGGCGGCCGTCGCGGCCGCGAATGGATGAAGCTTTTCAGTTGCGGTAGCCATGCTGATCTATCCTCCTTGATTTGCCTGCCCCGTTGCGACGAACAATGCGGGCCCTTTGGCAGCGGCATCCGGCGCCAGCGGGACGATCCTGATCTCCTCGAAACCAGCGCCGCTCAGCAACCGGCGTGCGTGGTCCTCCGAAAAACCGAGCCAGACATGGCCCATTTGCTGGCGGTAGTGCTCGCGATCGTGTGGCAGCATGTCGACGACGACCAGCCGCCCACCGGGCTTCAGTACCCGTGCCACCTCGGCGAGGGCCTTTTCCGGCTCCGGCACGTGATGGAGCACCAGCATCAACGTCGCCGCATCGAGCCGTGCAGCGTCCATCGGCAGCGATTCGAGATCGCCGCGCCTCACGTCGACGTTGGGGAGATCGTGCAGGCGTTTTCGTGCGGCCTGTAGCATGGCGGCCGAGGCGTCCACGGCCACGACGCGCGAGACGAAGGGCGCTAGGGCCGCGCTGACCTGCCCCGTGCCGCAGCCGAGGTCGCCAACCACCCACGCCGGATCGAGCAGCCCGGCGAATGCCGTGAGGTGGAAGCGATCGCCGAAGAGATCGTCGCGCACGCGGTCCCACTGCCCGGCCGACGAGGAAAAAAATTCCTGCGACTTGGTGCGGCGTTCCGACAGCACGCGCTGCAGCCGCCGTTGATCCTGCGCGGCCGCGGGAGTCGGCCCGACCTGCTCACGGACGAGCAGCCACAGCTTGCGTGCGGCCGCGTCCATCTCGTCTCTTGCCGACATCACGTAGACGTTGCTCGTCCCTTCGGGCCGTGCTGCGACCCAGCCGGCGTCGGCGAGGGCCTTCAGATGGCGGCTCACCGTCGACTGCGGGAGCTGCAGAATCGCGCACAGCTCGGAAACCGTGAGCTCGTGGCGGTCGAGCAACAAGAGCAGGCGGCTGCGCGTGGTGTCGGCCAGCGAGGCCAGGTGGTCGAGAATCGCTGGGGCTCTCACATTCATCCGTATAACCGGATGATAGGATACTACAAGAACAGGCTGGAGGCTAGGGGCTAGTTGGGGGCTCGGGCCTGGGGGCTCGGGCCGTTACTGCCCGTCCAGCCGCCTCGGCCAGTCGTCCTTCAAGAGCCGCGACAGCGATCGGTCTGCCAGGAGCCGCCCGCCGGTCTGGCAGGTCGCACAGTAGTTGCACTCGTTCTCTGCGTACACAATCCGCTGCACGGGCGAGCCGCACACCGGGCACGGCTTCTTGAAGCGCCCGTGCACCGCCATGCCCTCGTGAAACGCGGTGACCTTTTCTGGAAATCCGTTTGCCGCCTCCTGTCGCAGCCGCGCGATCCAGGAGGCCAGCGTCGATCGCGTCGCGTCGTGGAGGCGCCGCATCTCCTCCACCGCCAGCGCGCGCGACAGCTTGAGCGGCGAGAGGCGCGCCGCGTGCAGGATCTCGTCCGAATAGGCGTTGCCGATGCCGCTGAAGAGGTGCGGGTCTGTGAGTGCGCGCTTCAACGTGTGCTGCTCGCGTGTGAGCGCGTTCCGAAACTGCTCGAGCGACGCATCGAGCGGCTCGATCCCGCCAGGATCGATCGCGCCGAGCGCGGCCTCTCCCCGAACCATCTGGATCGACGCACGCTTCTTCGAACCGGCCTCGGTGAACACGACCGTGCCGTGATCGAACGCGAACGTCGCGAGCACGATCTTCGGGCCCACACCGAGCGTCTGATCTCGATCCCGCCATCGAAGCCGGCCTGCGATCATGAGGTGGATGACCAGAAAGACCGACCCGGAACCCGACGAGGGATCGTCGCACTCGAGCACAATGCGTTTGCCGACCCGGCGGACGTCGCGGACGATCTGGCCGCCGACCAGGTCCAGAGGCGGCTCGACCGAGCGCAGCACGAAGGGGCTGTGCAGACGCACGAGCAGGAGCCGTCGGCCCGCGATTCGGGACTTCAGGGCGTCGACGTACACGATGACGTCGGGGAGCTCGGGCATGATCGGCTGTCAGCGTTCAGCTCTCAGCTGTCAGCTTTCGGCTGTCAGCTCTGAGCAGATTATGGATTACGGCGGACACTACAGCGATTTCTTCACAGGCTCTGAGCTGATAGCTGAGAGGGCTGATCAGACCTGTCCGCACGCGAAAAGTGGCGTTGATCGTGCAGTTAGCGGTAGGCTGACCCCGACAGAGCCCGGCTCGCGCGACGGGCGTCTTACTGTGTATGCGGCTGGTTTCGCTGTTACTTGCGGCGACGTTGGCGGCGGGCCCGGCGGCCGCGCAGGGAACGCCCTCGTCCGCCGTTCGGTCCTCTTCTGCGGACACCCCCACGTTCACCCTGCCGGTGTCGCTGGACAACATCCGGGAGGCGCTCGCGAGGCCGCCTGTCCTGCGCGGACTCGACAGGAAGCCCGATTTCAGCGTGACGATTGAGGAGGCCCACCGGCTCGAGGAGCTGTTTCGTGCGCTCGAGCTCAAGATGGGTCCTGCGCCCCCCGGCGGTCTCTACGCCTACGAAATGCAGCGGCTTCTGTTCAACCCGACCGACCATCCGCTCGTGCAGCCCTACGCGGCGTTCAGCGGCGGCGAACTGATCACGCTCGCCATCGAAGGCCTCATCGGCCGTTGGCTCGGCGGAGCGATGAAAAACGGACTGACCGGCGCGGAGCGCAAGCGCGCCGAAAAGAACGCGCGCGAGGAGGTCACGCGCGCCATCGCCCAGTTCTGCGCCGAGCAGCCCGACAGGTCCCATTTCGAGATCTGCTGGATGGGAGTTGACCGGTAAGAACCCTGCATCGGGTAATTGGATGATTGGGTAATCGGGTAATTGGGTCGCTGGTCAAGCCTGTCGCGCTTCCGAGTCCCGAGCCCGAGCGTCCAGATGCGAAGACTTGCATCCAGACATCCATAAATGTAGATTTAATGATGTGAGAGACGCCTCGAGCCTCTACCGTCTGCTCGGCGACGAGGCGCGGCTCCGGCTGCTCCGGGTGCTCCGGCGCGAACGGCTCAACGTGACCGAGTTGACGGGCATCCTGGGCCTCGCGCAGTCGGGCGTGTCCCGGCACCTCGGACTCTTGAAGGACGCCGGCCTGGTCGCGGAGGACAAGGACGCGGGTTTCACCTACTACCGATTGTCGCCGGGGCTTCAGGCAGAAGAGCGCCGTACGCTGTGGCACGCGCTCGAGGAGCAGTTCGATCGGGGGGAATCCGATCCGGCCGTCCGCGCCGACGAGGCGCGCCTCCAGGAGGTGCTGCGGCTCCGAAAGGAGAATTTCGACACGCACGGCGCCGCCGACACGCGCGACGCGAGGCAGCTCGTGCCCGGTCGAAGTTGGGCGGCATGGTCGCGTGCCCTCGGCCTGCTCCTGCCGCCGCTCCGCGTCGCCGATCTGGGGTGTGGCGAAGGCTATCTGGCGATTGAAGCCGCCGGGTTCGCGTCTCGGGTGATTGCCGTCGATCGCTCGGCGGTCGTGCTCGATCGCGCCAAGGGACTTGCGCGGCGCCGGCGGGTGTCGAACGTGTTCTGGAAGCGCGGGGAGCTCGAAAAACTGCCGATCCGGGACGAAACGGTCGACGTGGCGCTGCTCTCGCAGGCGTTGCATCACGCACACGATCCGGCCCGCGCCGTCCAGGAAGCCGCCCGCATCACGGTGCCCGGCGGGCGCGTCCTCCTGCTGGATCTCCGCGCGCACGGCGAAGACTGGGTGCGTACGAAGCTCGGCGATCGCCGCCTCGGGTTTCGAGACGAGGAGCTGGCACGGCTGCTGACGTCGGCTGGTTTGCGCGACGTGCGCGTCGGCGTCGGCGCGCGCAAAGCCGGCGATCCGTTCACCGTGCTCGTGGCCACCGGGACCAAGCCAGCCACGAAGGCACGCCACGACACCACGAAACCACGAAAAAGACTCGGCCACACGGCCGCGAAACCGCGAGAACACGAAACGTCCGAGGCCAGCGACCGGGCCGCGCGAGAAAGTTAGAATGACCGCCAACGTTCGACACACGCTCGACCGACTCCTCAGCTCCCGCATCCTCGTCCTCGATGGCGCCATGGGGACGATGATCCAGCGCCACGCGCTGACGGAGGCCGACTTCCGCGGCGATCGGTTCAAGAACCACTCGCGCGATCTGAAGGGCGACAACGACGTGCTCGTCCTCACGCGGCCCGACCTCGTCAGCGCCGTGCATCACGCGTATCTCGAAGCGGGCAGCGACATCATCGAGACCAATACGTTCAACGGGCAGGCGATCTCTCAGGCCGATTACGCGCTCGAGCCCCTCGCGTACGAGTTGAACGTCGCCGGCGCGACGTTGGCCCGCGCGGCCGCCGACGAGTGGACCGCCCGGACACCCGATCGACCCCGGTTCGTCGCCGGCTCGATCGGGCCGACCAACAAGATTCTGTCCATCTCACCGGATGTGAACGACCCGGCGTTCCGCAACATGACGTTCGATGAGCTTCGCGACGCCTACAAGACGCAGGTGCGCGGCCTCATCGACGGCGGCTGCGATCTGCTCCTGCTCGAAACGATCGTCGATACGCTCAACGCCAAAGCGGGCATCGTGGCGATCGAAGAGGTCTTTGCCGCCCAGGCGATCCGTCTGCCCCTGATGATCTCGGTCACGATCACCGATCGCAGCGGGCGCACGCTGTCGGGCCAGACCATCGACGCCTTCTGGGTGACGGTGGCCCACGCCGCGCCGTTCAGCGTCGGCCTCAACTGCGCCCTCGGCGCGCGTGACATGCGTCCCTATGTCCAGGAGCTTGCGCGGATCGCCACGTGTTACGTGAGCTGTTATCCCAACGCCGGGCTACCGAACCCGTTCGGCGAATACGATGAGCATCCCTCCGACACCAGCCGCTGCCTGGCCGAGTTCGCGACGAGCGGGTTCGTCGACATTGTCGGCGGCTGCTGCGGCACGACACCGGAGCACATCGCGGCAATCGCGAGGGCTGTCGACGGGGTGCCGCCGCGAAATCTCCGCGACGGTGGACAGCGAGGACACGGAGGTCGACACGTACAAGATGCTTCCTCTGTGGCCCCCGTGTCCTCTGTCGTGGAGAGCATTGCGCCTGTGGCGGAGACGTTCACCCAGTTTGCCGGCCTCGAAACCCTCACGATCCGCCCAGACGCGAACTTTCACATGATCGGCGAACGGACCAACGTGAGCGGCTCGGCGCGTTTCGCGCGCCTGATCCGCGCGGGCCATTATGCCGAAGCGGCCGGCGTCGCGCTCGAGCAGGTGCGTGGCGGCGCGAACCTGATCGACGTGAACATGGACGAAGGCATGCTCGATTCCGAGCGCGCGATGACCGACTTTCTGAACTACATCGCGACCGAGCCCGAGATCGCGCGTGTGCCTGTCGTCGTCGACAGCTCGAAGTGGTCGGTCATCCTCGCCGGGCTCAAATGCGTGCAGGGTAAGCCTGTCGTCAACTCGATCAGCCTGAAGGAAGGCGAAGACGATTTCCTGCAGAAAGCCGAGCTCGTCCGGCGCTACGGGGCGGGCGTGGTCGTGATGGCCTTCGACGAGCAGGGACAGGCCGACACCATCGACCGAAAGGTCGCGATTTGTCAGCGTGCCTACGACCTGTTGACGACGCGGGCGGGGTTCGACCCGTCCGATATCATCTTCGACCCGAACATCTTGGCCATCGCCACGGGTCTCGAGGAACACAATCGGTACGCCATCAACTTCATCGAGGCCACGCGCATCATCAAGGCCACCTGTCCCGGCGTGAAGGTCAGCGGCGGCGTCAGCAATCTCTCCTTCTCGTTCCGCGGCAACGATCTGGTCCGCGAAGCCATCCACTCGGCGTTTCTCTACCACGCCATCAAGGCCGGCATGGACATGGGGATCGTCAACGCCGGTCAGCTCGCGGTCTACGAGGACATTCCCAAGGACCTGCTCGAGAGGGTGGAAGACATCATTTTCGACCGCCGGCCCGACGCGACCGAGCGCATGGTCGAACTGGCCGCCACCGTGAAGGGCGCCGGCCGCCGACAGGAGCACGACCTCGCGTGGCGGTCGGCCACGATCGAAGCGCGGCTCTCGCACGCGCTCGTGCACGGCGTGGTCGACTTCATCGAAGCCGACGTCGAAGAAGCGCGCCGCACCTATCCGCGTCCGCTCGATATCATCGAGGGTCCGCTGATGGACGGCATGAAAGTCGTCGGCGATCTGTTCGGCGCCGGGAAGATGTTCCTGCCTCAAGTGGTGAAAAGCGCGCGCGCGATGAAGCGGGCCGTGGCCTACCTCGAGCCGTTCATGGAGCAGGAGAGGCAGGCAGGGCAGGCAGGGCAGGCCGAACGGGCCGGGCCGACAGGGCGGACGGGGAAGGGACGCATCGTGCTCGCCACCGTGAAGGGCGACGTGCACGACATCGGCAAGAACATCGTCGCCGTGGTCCTCGGCTGCAACAGCTACGACGTCATCGACCTTGGCGTCATGGTGCCCTGCGACCGCATCCTCCAGACGGCGGCCGACATCGACGCCGACCTCATCGGGCTGAGCGGCCTCATCACCCCGTCGCTCGACGAGATGGTGTTTGTCGCCAAAGAGATGGATCGCCGCGGCCTGCGCGTGCCACTCCTCATCGGCGGCGCGACCACGAGCCGGCAACACACGGCTGTGAAGATCGCCCCCGAGTATCGTGAGCCGACCGTGCACGTCCTCGACGCCTCGCGTGTCGTCGACGTGGTGTCCAAGCTTCTGAGCGAGTCGGAGCGCGCGGGTTTCGACCGTGCCAACCGAACGGCTCAGGGCGAATTACGCCAACAGTACAGCGCCCGGCGGGAGCGGCCGCTCCTGTCGTACCAGGCGGCGCTCGAGAATCGGCTGAAGATCGACTGGCGCGCCGAAAAGCTGCCAACGCCTTCATTTATCGGCCGCCGCATGCTCGACGTGCCGCTCGGCGACCTCGTGCCCTATATCGACTGGACGTTCTTCTTCGCGGCGTGGGAGCTCAAAGGCCGGTTTCCGGCCATTCTCGACCACCCGCAGTACGGACCGGCGGCGCGCGAGCTTTACGGGCACGCCACGGCGCTGCTCGATCGCATTGTCGCCGAGCGTCTGCTGACCGCGAAAGGCGTCTATGGCTTTTGGCCGGCGGCGAGCGATGGCGACGACATCGTCGTCTACCGGGATCGCGAGCGCTCCGGCGAGCTGACGCGGTTCAATATGCTGAGGCAGCAGGAGGCGATTCCCGACCGCAAACCCAACTTGTCGCTGGCCGATTTCGTCGCCGACCGATCGACCGAGGTCGCCGACCATCTCGGTGCATTTGCCGTGACGGCGGGCTTCGGCGCCGACGAGCTCGCGCGCCAGTTCGAACGCGCGCACGACGACTACAACGCAATTCTCGTGAAGGCGCTCGCCGATCGGCTGGCCGAGGCGTTCGCGGCTTACCTGCACGCGACGGCTCGGCGTGAGTGGGGAATCGACCAGCGGTTGTCCCCCGACGACATCCTGGCCGAGCGGCATCGCGGCATTCGACCGGGATTTGGCTACCCCGCCTGCCCCGATCACAGCGAGAAGTTCAAGCTGTTCGAGCTGCTCGGGGCGTCGGAGGTCGGGATGCACCTGACCGATCACGCGGCGATGACGCCCGCCGCCAGCGTGAGCGGGTTGTACTTCGCACATCCTCTGGCCCGATATTTTTCCGTCGGGCGGATTGGCGACGATCAGGTCGCCGCCTACGCTCGGCGCCAAGGGCGGACCCTGAGCGAGGTCGAACGCTGGCTTTCTCCCTGGCTGACCCAGAAAGCAATCACAATAGGACAATGACGTACTTAGGAGTTTGTAATGTCCGATAATGACCGTATTGTTCAAATATAGAACGAATCCAAAAAGTGCCCAATTTATCTAGTGTTTATTGTCGTAAATCAGCCAAACGAACCACTAATTCGTCTTTATTTGTTCTTAAATAGAACATTTGATTGGGCGATCGATTTCTAAATCGGATGCCAAGATCATATAAGTGTAGGTAATACAAAGTCTTAGAGTCTAGTCTCAAGGCCAATTCCTTATGGCCCGCCGCTTGCTCATCCAGGTGGCGTTATGACTCCATTCACCAGTGTGGCTTCAGTGCGGCGAAAAGCCGTTTGGGGTCCCAAGCGGACGTTGTGGGCAATTCTGCTCGTCTTCTTCGGACTTTCGACGAGCGCGTGGGCAGCGGATGGACCCAACGGGTCCGGCTCTCGGGACAGCCGTCACCGCCAGCAGCCTCCAAAGGCCAAGCCCGCGGCTCCCAGCGCGCGCGTCAAGAACTACAAGCTCGACGCCGAGGTTGAACGCCGCGTCAGGCAAGGTAGTTCCAACACGCTCGTCCGCGTCATCGTCACGATGCAGCCAGGCGCGAAGCTCCCGGCCGAGCTCAAGAAGTTCGCCCAGGTGTCCGGCGCGCTGGACATCATCAACGGGCAAGTGCTCGAGCTGCCGAGCCGCGTGATCCGTCAGCTCGAGCGGCACCCCGACATCTTCCGCGTGCACTACGACCGGCCCGCCGGCAAGGAGAACTACCGCACGGCGGTGACCGTGGGCGCGGCGAGCGTGCGCTCGTATCTCGGCTATACCGGCGCCGGTGTCGGCGTCGCGGTCATCGACTCAGGCATCGCGGCCTGGCACGACGACTTGACCGGCGCATTCGACCCGGTGAAGTTTCCGTATGGCAACCAGCGCGTGACGAAGTTCGTCGATTTCGACAAGGGCCAGACGCTGCCGTACGATGACAACGGCCACGGCAGCCACGTGGCCGGCATCGTCGCGGGCAACGGCTACGACTCGTACGGGTACAAGAGGGGTATTGCGCCCGATGCCAGCCTGATCGTGCTGAAAGTACTCGACGCGAACGGAGTTGGCACGATCAGCAAGATCATCCAGGCTCTGAACTGGATCAAGAACAATCATGCGGCCTACAACATCCGCGTCGTCAACATGTCGGTGGGCGCGCGGATCACGGAGTCGTACTGGACCGATCCGCTGACGCTGGCGACCAAGGCGCTCGTCGACGAAGGGATCGTGGTTGTGGGCGCTTCCGGCAATTTCGGAAAGAATGCCGCCGGCAATCTTCAGTACGGTGGCATTGCCGCACCGTCCAACGCCCCGTGGATGCTCACGGTTGGCGCCACGAGCACGATGGGCACGCTCAGCCGCTCCGACGACGTCATGGCCGGCTTCAGTTCGGCGGGGCCGACGTTCATCGATTTCGACTCCAAGCCCGACCTCGTCGCGCCCGGGACCGGCACGGTCTCGATGGCGGCCCTCGGCAGCACGTTCTATGTGAACAAGGCCAGCGCTTTGGTCGGTGGCAAGTGGGACCTTGGTTTCAAGCCGTACCTGGCGCTCAGCGGCACCAGCATGGCGGCGCCGGTCGTGAGCGGCACCGTGGCCTTGATGCTGCAGGCGAACCCGACCCTGACGCCGAATCTGGTCAAGGCGATTCTTCAGTACACGGCACAGTCCTATCCTGGCTACAACACGCTGCGTCAGGGCGCCGGATTCCTCAACTCGCTCGGCGCGGTCCGTCTGGCTCGCTTTTATGCACACAGCCAGGTCGGTTCCCGGATGCCGATTCAGAGCGTGTGGAGCCGGCAGATTCTCTGGGGCAACCATCGGATCTCCGGTGGTTATCTCAATCCCCTAGGCAATGCCTGGATGAACGGCATCGTCTGGGGCGCCGCCAAAGCGCTCAACGATGAGGACAACATCGTGTGGGGCACGGAATGTGGCGACGGATGCGACAACATCGTCTGGGGCACGCACGATGCCGACGGCGACAACATCGTCTGGGGCACCGATGGGGACGACAACATCGTGTGGGGCACCGAGGGCGACGACAACATCGTCTGGGGCACGGACTTCGATGGCGACAACATCGTCTGGGGCACCAGCGACGACAACATCGTGTGGGGCACGGACTGCGGCGGCGCCGACTGCGACAACATCGTGTGGGGCACGGCCGACGAAGACAACATCGTCTGGGGCACCGCCGAAGACGCCGACAACATCGTGTGGGGCACGAACGCGGATCTCGACAACATCGTTTGGGGCACATCCGCTGAAGAGGACGTCACCTGGGGCAGCAGCGGCCCCGATGACGTAGTCTACCCAGACGACGACGACACTGAGCCTCTGCCCGATCTCGCGGCCGAGTTTGGGGATGCGCCGGTTGAGCAGCCGCCCGCGGACCAGCCGCCCGCCGAGCAGCCACCTGCCGACGAGCCGACGGCCGAGCAGCCTGCGGATGAGCCGTCAGCCGAGCAGCCACCTGCGGACGAGCCGCCGGCCGATCCGCCACCGGCCGATTCGCCGCCAGGCGATCCGACGCCGGCGCCCTCGGGTGATTCGTCAGCAACGGACGGAGGTATCTAGTCATGGAAAAGATGCCTTATCGCCCCGAGTTGGAAACACAAGTAGTTTGGCAGCCGACGACCACAGAGGTCATCAGCACTGATTGGCGGCGGCAGCTGCCTATCCTTGCAGGCGACCAGGTGGTGCTGCGGGAAATGCGGACGTCGGACGCGGCGTCGCTCTTCTCCATGCTCACGACCGAGGAAGTCGCGCGGTTCATCTCGCCGCCGCCCTCCACGGTGGAAGGATTCGAACGGTTCATCGCGTGGACGCAACGGCAGCGCGCGGCGGGTTCTTATACCTGCTTCGCGGTGACGCTGAAGGGTTTCGACACGGCAATTGGAATCTTCCAGGTGCGCGAATCCGAGCCAGGCTTCAAGACCGCGGAATGGGGTTTTGCGATCGGGTCGCCGTTCTGGGGCACCGGGGTCTTTCAGGAGGGCGCCGAGCTGGTGCTCCAGTTCGTGTTCGACACGCTGGGCGTCCATCGGCTCGAAGCGCGCGCAGCCGTCCGGAACGGTCGCGGCACGGGCGCGTTGCAGAAGTTGGGAGCTGTACGGGAAGGCGTGCTGCGCAAGTCGTTTCTACGAAACGGCGAGTATCTCGATCAGGCGCTGTACGCGATCGTCGATGAGGACTGGCGAGCCTCCCGGGAGGTCGAGTCGCTCTGTCCCACCACGGTCCATTAGAGCGTTCGGCGGCGTGTAAGGACTGTAGTCCGGCCACGACGGCGCTTGGCGCCGGCGTGTAGTGCAGGACTGTAGTCCAGGCACGACGGCGCTTGGCGCCGGCGTGTAGTGCAGGACTTCAGTCCAGGCACGACGGCGCTTGGCCGGTGTGTAGTGCAGGACTGTAGTCCAGGCACGACGGCGCTTGGCGCCGGCGTGTAGTGCAGGACTTCAGTCCTGCCCACGGCGGCGAGCGTGTTCGGAAAGCAGAAGGGCCGACTGCCAGGGGTCGGCCCTTCTTGCGATTGCCCCAAAACGACGGGTAGATCGTTCCCGCGGGGAAATGCGTTCCCCGCGTCTGAGGCCCAAAAACGCCAAAGTCCAGAAGAGTCGCACGACATTAGATATACTAAGAAGACAAAGTAGGACTTTGACATACTCTTAGTGCCTCAATTTTGACATCGACGTTCCAATGTGGAACACGAAGTCAAGATTCCTTGTTTTCAGGCCGTTTTTGCACCGATCCGGTGCTCATCCGCACTTTAATCGCACCGAATGACGTGTCAGGACGGAACACCCGTGCAGATCTGCTAGGTGTGGGCGAAAATTTACGAATCGATTAACTAGTTGATAAATCATAGTTTTGCATCAAATTGACAAAAATGGCTCAGGTGGCGTGCCTCTTGCTCTACGAGGCGCCCGTATGACGTTCATCTCGGTTGCTCGGAACGCGCGACGGAAAGCGGTTTGGGGTCCCCGTCGCTCGTTTATCTGTTTGCTCCTTCTTGCCTTTGGTTACTCAGCGACCCCGCTCGTCGCGAAAGTCGGTGAAAAACCGATCAGCTCCAGCGACATGGCCAGTAGCGGCCGCGAGGAATTGAGCCGGCGGGATAAGGAGATTCGTCAAGCCCTCAGGCAGTTGAAGTCGCAACTGTCGGGCCGGCAGCTTTCCGGGGAAATCGCCGAGGCCGCACAGAGTCGAGCCGCCCTCAGCGATGCGGCGCAGCTCCTGTCCGACCTCGAAGGAACGATCGCGGCGGTTCGTCACGATGCGACGCGCCTCGACGGATGGAGCTTCTGGCTGGGCTACGCCGAGATTCAGGCGACGCTCGATCGGTTGAATGTGGAACTGCCGGCCCTTCAAGCCCGGGCCAGCCGAATGGCCGTTCTGGACGCGAAGATCAGCACACTTGAAGCGCTGCAGGCCACGGACGCCGCTCTCCGTACACAGATCGATACCCTCACCGCCGAGCTCGGCGACGTGAAGCAGGCGCTCGTGGACCTGCCCGCCGGCATTCAAGGCGAGGGCGGGTTCAGCAGCCAAGCCGTCAACGGCCGCGCCATTACCCGGGCGCTTCCGGGCCGGCCGAACTCTGCCGTCCGCGGCTATAAGGTCGACCCCGAGATCGCTCGCCGCCGCACGCTCCGCCCGCAGGACTCGTCGAGCGTCATCGTGACGCTCGTGCCGGGCGCGCAGCTCCCGCGAGAATTCAAGAAGTTTGCGCGCGCGAACACGAGGCTTCAGGCCATCAACGGGCAGGTGCTCGACCTTCCCAATGGTGTCATCAGCCAGCTCGAAACTCGGCCGGAAGTGTTCCAGATTCACGAGAACCGGCCCATCAAGGCCGACAACTACCGGACATCGTTCACGATTGGTGCGCGCGCCGTGCAGCGCGGCTTCGGCCTGACGGGCGCCGGCGTTGGCATCGCCGTGATCGACTCGGGCATTGCGACCTGGCACGACGACCTGACGAGCCGCTCGTCGGTGTCGTATCCATACGGCGATCAGCGCCTCGCGGCATTTGTCGATTTCGTCAACGGCCAGCCGCTGCCCTACGACGACCAGGGCCATGGCTCGCACGTGGCGGGCATCATCGCGGGCAATGGCTACAACTCGGGGAGCAGACAGAGTGGCGTCGCGCCCGAGGCCAGCCTCGTCTCGCTCAAGGTGCTCGATGCGAACGGCCAGGGCACGGTCGCCGGAGCCATCGCGGCGCTCGACTGGGTGCTCGCGCACCACGCCGAGTACAACATTCGCGTGGTGAATCTCTCGGTTGGCGCGCACGTCCAGGAATCGTACTGGACCGACCCGCTCACGCTCGCGGCCAAACGCGTCGTCGATGCCGGCATCACGGTCGTCACGGCCGCCGGCAATCGCGGCAAGAACGCCAACGGCGAAGCCCAGAGCGGGGGCATCAGCGCGCCCGGCAACGCGCCGTGGGTGCTCACGATCGGCGCGTCGAGCTCGAACGGCACGACCCGCCGCGACGACGACTCGATGGCGGACTTCAGCTCGCGCGGGCCGACGTATCTCGACTGGTCGGCCAAGCCCGACCTGGTCGCGCCCGGCTACGGCACGATTTCGCTGGCCGATCCCCTTGGCCTCTTCTACGGCTCCAAGGCGCAGTATCTGGTGGCCGGCTCGATGCCGACCGGATATCAGCCCTACCTCGCGTTGAGCGGCACGAGCATGGCCGCGCCGGTCGTATCGGGCACGGTCGCGCTGATGCTGCAGGCGAATCCGTCGCTGACGCCCAACGCCGTGAAAGCGGTCCTGCAGTACACCGCGCAGGAAAATCTGAGCTACAACGCCCTGACCGAGGGCGCGGGCTTCCTGAATGCGGTCGGCGCGGTTCGTCTGGCGAGCTTCTACGCAACCGCGCAGCCCGGCGACGCCGTCCCGACCCAAGCGATGTGGAGCAAGCACATCATCTGGGGCAACCAACTGCTCGGCGGCGGCCTTCCGGTGCCCTTTGCCAACGCGTACGCCGCCGGCACGACCTGGGGCGCCGCGCTGACCGACGACGGCGACAACATCGTGTGGGGCACCTCCTGCGACGACTGCGACAACATCGTCTGGGGCACCAACGACGACGACAACATCGTGTGGGGCACGAGCGGCGATCTCGACAACATCGTCTGGGGCACCGACGACGCCGACAACATCGTGTGGGGCACGGACTGCGGCGGCGCCGACTGCGACAATATCGTCTGGGGCACCGAGGGCGATGACAACATCGTCTGGGGCACGGCCGAGGATGGCGACAACATCGTGTGGGGCACCGACGACGACGGAGTCGACAACATCGTCTGGGGCACCGACGAAGTCGACAACATCGTCTGGGGCACCGAGGATGGCGACAACATCGTGTGGGGCACGGATGGCGATGACAACATCGTCTGGGGCACCACCGATGACGGCGACAACATCGTGTGGGGCACCGACGGTGACGACAACATCGTCTGGGGTACCGTTACCAGCACCGACGAGATCGTCTGGATCGGCGGAGCGACCAACGTTACGCCACTCACCTGGAACGACGTCGTCACGCGCCTGACCGACGAGGAAGTCTTCGAGCTGCTCGCGTCGATCAGCAGCCCGCACACCGGCGATACGTCGACGCCAACCAGCGACCCGGCGCCCGCCGATCAGCCTCCGGCCGATCCGGCGCCGAGCGACCCGGCTCCGGCTGACGGGACCAGCTCCTTGTCGGATCCCGCGCCTAGCGAACCGGCTCCGTCTGACCCGGCGCCGGCTTCGAGCGAACCCGCGCTGAGCGAACCGGTTCCGAGCGACCCATTGCCCGCGCCGAGCGAGCCGGCTCCGTCCAGCGACCCATTGCCCGCGCCGAGCGAGCCGGCTCCGTCCAGCGACCCATTGCCCGCGCCGAGCGAGCCGGCTCCGGCCGACGACCCGGCGCCCGCTTCGACCGAACCGGCTCCGAGCGACCCGACGCTTCCACCTGCTGACCCGGCGATTCCGGGAGGAGGCTTCTAGCCGTGGAAAGAATGCCTTATCGCCCGGACCTGGACATGACCGCGTTGGGGACGCGGCCGACGACGACGACCGAGATCACCAGCAGCGACTGGAAGCAGAGCTTGCCGGTGCTGGCTGGAACGCAGGTGGTGCTACGTGAGCTGCGCGCGTCGGATGCGGCCTCGCTCTTCGCGCTGATCACCTGCGAGGAAGTGTCGCGGTTCATCTCGCCGCCGCCGACGACCGTGGGAGGCTTCGAGCGCTTCATTGCCTGGACGCACCGCCAGCGGAGCGCCGGCACGTACGCGTGCTTCGCCGTGACGCTCAAGGGCTTCGATACGGCCATCGGAATCTTCCAGGTCCGCGAAACCGAGCCGGGCTTCAGCACGGCCGAATGGGGTTTCGCCATCGGCTCCGCCTTCTGGGGCTCGGGTGTGTTCCACCAAGGCGCCGAGCTCCTCCTCGAGTTCGCATTCGAGACGCTCAACGTGCACCGGCTCGAAGCGCGTGCGAACGTGAAGAACGGCCGCGGCAATGGTGCCTTGCTCAAAATCGGCGCTGTTCAGGAGGGCGTTCTTCGGAAGTCGTTCCTTCGAAATGGTCAGTATCTCGACCAGGTGCTCTACGCCATCGTCGACGACGACTGGCGCGACTCGCTTGACGCCGCCGCCCAGGTCTCGAGTCTCGTGAGCGTCCACTAGATCATTTTCACTTTTCACTTTTAACTTTTCACTTTGTCTTGAGGCGGATCGGTCGGCCGTACCGGGTCGCTCGACCATTCACTCCAGGAGCCCGCGTACAGCCGCGCGCCCTTCAGCCCCACGTGCTCCATCGCGAGCAGGTTGTGGCAGGCGGTCACACCCGAGCCGCAGTAGGAGACAACGCGATCGGGCGGGATGCCGCCGAGCGATTGATCGAATTGCTCGCGCAGCTTTTCGGTCGATTGGAACGTGTTGTCCTCCTTCAAGTTCCACTTGAAGAAATGGTTGGCGGCGCCAGGAATATGGCCGGCCTTCGCGTCGAGGATCTCGTTCTCGCCGCGAAATCGATCCGGTGCACGTCCGTCGAGAAGGCGTGAATCGGAGCGATCGAGGAGCGCGGCTACTTCCGAGCTGTCGACGACCATGCCGGGCCGAGGTTTCGGCCGAAACACGCGAGGCTGGCGCCGCTCGCGGCCCGCGCGCGTGGGCCGATTCCCGGCGAGCCAGCGTGCGAGCCCGCCGTCGACGAGGGCCGCGCGGTCGTGTCCCATCCAGCGCAGCATCCACCACAATCGGCTGGCGTACATCCCGGAGTCTTGATCGTAGACGACGACCTGCACGCGCTCGTCGATCCCGAGGTCGCCGAGCGTTCGGGCAAACCGAGTCGCGTCGGGCAGTGGGTGGCGGCCGTTGCCCCCCGTCCTTGTGCCGGACAAATCCCGGTCGAGATGTGCGTAGGCCGCGCCCGGAATGTGGCGCGCCTCGTACTCGCCGGCGCCCCATTCGATGTCGTCGAGCTTGAAGCGGCAGTCGACGACCACCAACGAGGGATCGTCGAGGTGGCGCGAGAGCGTGGTGGTATCGATGAGCGTCGTGAACGTCATAGCGGCGTAAGGATTCGTCCTGGACGAATCCTAAGGTAGCATCGATTGGACCCTGCAGAATGACGTCAGTTGGGCGCGGTGCTGGCCGGGCGAGGCTCTGTGGAACCGGCGGCGCGTTTGCTCGTCGAATACTGAAGCTGCGCCAAGGGCGCCGAGGAGCCTGACGGGACGTGGACGCATTCGTTCAAGACCTCCGATACGCCCTCCGCAATCTCGCCGCGCAGCCGGGCTTCGCGGCCCTGACGATTCTGTGCCTGGCTCTCGGCATCGGCGTCAACAGCACGATCTTCAGCGTCGTGGACACCGTGTCGATCCGGCCCCTGCCGTTCAGAGACGCGGGCGCGCTCGTGTCGCTCCACGGGACGCGCCACCGCGATCACCCTGCGCGACGAGCTGATGCCGAACGACGTGCAGTTGATGGTGACGACGATGATGGGTGCGGTATCGCTGGTGCTGCTGATCGCCTGCGCGAACGTGGCCAACCTGCTGCTGGCCCGCGCGACGGCGCGAGAGCGTGAGATGGCGGTGCGGACGGCGCTTGGCGCCGGCCGCGGGCGAATCGTCCGCCAGTTGCTGACCGAGAGCGTGCTGATTGCGATCGCGAGCGCGCCACTGGGAGTTGGACTCGCCTGGATCGGCCTCGGCTGGCTGACGGCGTCGATCCCGCCGGAAGGCCAGGTCCCGTACTACGTCGACTGGAACA
>MEKT01000239.1 GCA_001767435.1 Acidobacteria bacterium RIFCSPLOWO2_02_FULL_65_29
CGCTGCAGTCGGCGATCGACGATCCACGCCGCGCCGACCGTGCCGGGGCGGTGCTGGCGCTGGTGGGGGTGGTGAACATTCCAATCATCTATTTTTCAGTGCAGTGGTGGAACACCCTGCACCAGGGCGCCTCGGTCAGCCTGATGCGCAGCCCCAGCATGGCCACCACGATGTTCGCCGGCATGATCGTGATGGCGCTGGCGTTCTGGATGTACAGCATGGCGGCGGCGCTGGCGCGGGTGCGCTGCATCATACTCGAACGCGAGCGCAATGCAGAGTGGGTCGCGGACCCGCTGAAGAGACTGCCATGAACTGGGGCGGCTGGGGCGAATTTTTCGCCATGGGCGGATACGCGCTTTATGTCTGGGGCTCGTATGCAGCCACGTTCGCGCTGGTCGCGTGCGAGATTATTTTCCTGAATCTGAGAAAGCGCAACATCCTGAGGCATCTCGGACGCGCAGGTGCGACCGCGCAGCGTGTCGTGGCACAACGCGGATGATTCCCGAACTCGGACAGCTCGCACTGGCCATCGCGCTTTGCCTGGCGCTGGTTCAGGCCGTTTTCCCGCTCGCTGGCGCGCCGCGCGGCGATATCGCGTGGATGGCAGTCGCGCGCCCCGCGGCGCAATCCCAACTCGTGTTCGTCGCGCTGGCGTTTGGTTGCCTCACCTATGCTTTCGTGACCAACGACTTCTCGGTCGCCTACGTCGCGTTGAATTCGAACTCGGCCCTGCCTCTGGCTTATCGTGTCGCCGGCGTGTGGGGCGGGCACGAAGGCTCGCTGCTGCTGTGGACGCTGATGCTGGCACTGTGGACGGTCGCGGTCGCGGTTGCCAGCCGCAACCTGCCAGAGCGCATGGCGGCGCGCGTGCTGGGCGTGATGGGGCTCGTGAGTGTCGGGTTCCTCGCATTCATGCTGTTCACCTCGAATCCATTCCTGCGCCTGCTGCCGGCGCCGCCCGACGGTCGCGATCTCAACCCGCTGTTGCAGGATCCGGGCATGGTGCTGCATCCACCGATGCTGTACATGGGCTACGTCGGTTTCTCGGTGGCATTTGCGTTTGCGATTGCCGCGTTATTGTCCGGCCGGCTCGATGCCGCATGGGCGCGCTGGTCGCGCCCCTGGACGACAGCGGCGTGGGTGTTTCTCACACTCGGCATCGCGCTCGGCAGCGTCTGGGCCTACTACGAGCTCGGATGGGGCGGCTGGTGGTTCTGGGATCCGGTGGAGAACGCTTCCTTCATGCCGTGGCTGGTCGGCACCGCGCTCATTCACTCGCTGGCCGTGACCGAAAAACGCGGATGCTTTCGCGCCTGGACGGTTCTCGCCGCCATTTTCGCCTTCGCCTTCAGCCTCCTCGGGACGTTTCTCGTGCGCTCGGGCGTGCTCACCTCGGTGCACGCGTTTGCCACCGATCCGCGCCGCGGTATTTTCATTCTGGTTCTGCTGATAATCGTGATCGGGGGCTCGCTGGCGCTGTTCGCATGGCGGGCGCCGCGCATCGGGCTCGGGGGGCGATTCGATCTCGCCTCGCGCGAAGCAGCCTTGCTTACCAACAATGTGCTGCTGGCGGTGGCGACCGGCTCGGTCATGCTCGGCACGTTGTATCCGCTTGCGCTCGATGCGCTGGGGCTGGGCAAGATATCGGTGGGCGCGCCGTATTTCGAAGCGGTGTTTGCGCCGCTGATGGCGCCCGCGCTGTTTCTCATGGGTGTGGGACCGCTGGCGCGCTGGAAGAGCGCCTCCGTGCCCGAACTGGCGCTGCGTTTGCGCTGGGCGTTCGCCGTGAGCGCCATGACTGCGTTGCTGGTGCCTTTCATCATGGGGCGCTGGTCGGGACCGGCAAGCATCGGCCTGTTGCTCGCCGCGTGGATCTTTACCGCCAGCGCAGTCAGTCTCTGGCGGCGGTTGGGAGCGCCGGGAAACGCCGCGGCATTGCGTGTGCGGCTGCGGGGCGTGTCACGCAGTTTTTGCGGCATGCTGCTGGCGCACCTCGGCGTGGCGGTATTCGTCACGGGCGTAACGCTGGTGAAGGCTTACGAAAGCGAAAAGGACGTTCGTGTCGCCCCCGGAGATGGCGTCGAGCTCGCGGGCTACGGCTTCCGGTTCGAGGGCGTAGCGGAAGTAAAAGGGCCGAACTACGTTGCGGCGCGCGCCACCATCTCGGTGACGCGCGCCGGTGAGCACGTTACGGTGTTGCACCCAGAAAAGCGGCTGTACGCGGTTCAGCGCAATACCATGACTGAGGCGGCAATCGACACCGGGTTCACGCGCGATCTTTACGTTGCGCTTGGCGAGGCGGTGGGGCCGACTTCCTGGCTCTTGCGCGTGCACTACAAGCCGTTCGTGAGCTGGATCTGGGGTGGCTGCCTGCTGATGGCGCTCGGGGGGGGGCTCGCGGTGACCGACCGGCGTTACCGGGTGCGGGCGGACGCAAGTATTCGCGCGGGCGCGTACGGTCAGCCGACCGTGGCGCACGCGGGCTGACGCCCTGCCATGCAGCGCGAATCGTGTGAAGATACGTGGCGTGACGCCCGCCCGGTGCGGGCTCTCGCCACCCTGTGCAAACGCCGGCAGAAGCAGAAATGACGACATTCTGGATCGTTGCCGGGCTGCTGATTGCCGGCGTCCTCCTGTTCGTGCTTGCTCCCTTGCTCCGGAGCGCGCCGCCCCTGCCGGGCGCGCCAAACCGCGCGGCCCTGGTTGCGGTGTACCGCGACCAGTTGCGGGAGCTCGATGCCGACGTCAATGCCGGCGTGCTCTCACGTGAACGCTACGGCGAGGCGCGCGGCGAAATCGAACGCCGGCTGCTCGACGATGTCGAGGGAGACGAGGGGGACCCAAGGCGGATCGTGGGCAGGCATCGCCTCGCCGCCATCCTCACCGGCGTTGTGCTGCCGCTGGCGGCGGTGGGCCTTTATTTCGCGGTGGGGAATCCGCGCGCGCTGGCGCCGGCGGGTGCCGTTGCCGACGAAACTCCGCACAGTCTGGACGCGCGGCAGGTGGAAGCGATGGTCGGCCGACTCGCCGTACGCATGCAGCAGAACCCGGAGGATGTTGAGGGGTGGGTGATGCTGGCGCGCTCGTACACGTCGCTGCGCCGTTACGACGATGCGGCGCGCGCATACGCCAGCGCGGTAGCGCGTCTGCCCACGGACGCGCAACTGCTCGCAGATTACGCGGATCTTCTGGCGATGACGCAGGGCCGGCGCTTGCAGGGAGAGCCGGAGAAAATTGTCTTGCGAGCGCTCGCAGTGGACCCGAAAAACGTCAAAGCGCTGGCACTCGCCGGTTCGGTCGCCTTCGAGAAGCACGAGTATGCCGGTGCTCTGGATTACTGGGAGCGCATCGTGCGGCTGGTGCCCCCGGAATCGGAATTCGCCCGCTCGATACGCGGGAGCATCGCGCAGGCGCAAGCGCTTGCGCAAAATCCGGCCGGCGGCAGCGCCTCGCCGCGACCGTGAACACGGATTCCCGTTCCTGGCAAAATCACGACGATTTTTCCCGGGATTGAGAAAAAGGGATTTACCTCCGGGCGGCGCGTCGGCAGCGGATCCGGACACTGATTCGAATCCCATCCCACTCTGGCAACGACTTGATTACATGGGTACCCGCCGACTCACGGCCGTCGTGCAGATGCCCGGTGCGCTGCCTGAAAAGGGGCGTTTTGACAACGGTCGGCTCGGGCAGCGTTGCGGAAATCGATACCCGGTGCGGTCACCGCACTGGCGCGCCGGGCTCCTCGTGGCCGTGGCGCTGCTGGCCGCCTGCGGCGGAGATCCCGGAAACGTTCAGCCAAGCGTTGGCGCGCAACTGCCGCAGGTCGCGCTGACCAGCCTGAGGGCTGAGGCGCCTACCACCACGGCAGCGCTGCGGGGCGATGCGCTCATCATCAACTTCTGGGCTACCTGGTGCGGGCCCTGCCGCAGAGAAATGCCCAGCCTTGAGCGTCTGTCGCGCCGGCTCGCGCCGCACCGGGTGCGAGTGATCGGCGTCACGGTCGATCAGGACCTGAACCTCGCGCGCGAATTCGTCCGTGCGCACGGGCTCACGTTTCCCAATTATGTCGATGGCCACGAGAAAACCCTCCAATCCGCCCTGCGCGTGCGGGCGTTGCCGGAAACGCTGCTGGTTAACGCCGACGGCGCCATTGCGGCGCGCATCGCCGGCGCGCGCGACTGGGACGGTGCGGAGGGCATTCGGCTTCTGGAACGTGGGTTCGGCCTGCGCCTTGGGAGCACGGACTGAACGCCGGCTTCAGGCGCGAGGGGGGCGGAAGCCCCGCATGTCTGATGTAGATCAAAGGCGGCTGCCGGAAGCGGGGCACAATCCTTGCCGAGGCGGCCGGCGCCGGCGGCCGGATCAGACGGAGGAGGCGGATTGACGTTCGCGGGGCAGTGGATCGGCGAGTCGCGGGACAATGGGAAAGGCGTGCTGAACGCAGGTAGCGCACGCGTATCGCTGCGCACGAAGGGGATTGTCGCGTTTGTGATCCTCGTGCTGTACGTCGTATTGGCGGGCTCCATGCTCGCGCAGCAACGCGGCACGCTGCGCGACACGGTCGAACAGCAGCGCGACCTGTACGCGGTCGAGGAGGCGCTGGCGCGCGTCAATTCGACCCTTGCTTACGCGATACTCAACGTCAACGAGGCGTACTCCAATCCGCGTTCGCGTGCAAACGCGGACACGATCGCGCTCGACATCGAGGCCATTCAGGCGGGCTTGCGGGGATTCGAAGAGCGCTATCCCGCGATCCGGCCCTGGATCGGCCGACTCGACGGCAACATCGCCCGGGTGCGCTCCGACTGGGGCAGCGCAAGCCTGGTTGACTTGCGCGAGAGCTTCCACGAGCTGGTGGCGCAACTCGACGCGGTGACGAGCGAAGTGCGCAACCGCCAACACGCGCTGTCCGAGAATTTTCGGGTCGTCTACGACTCGATCACGATCATTTCGCTGGTCATGGGGCTCATCGGGGTGGTGGTCTTCGGGAGCGTCGTCATGCTGTTTTTTTCGCGCCTGGTATGGGACGTGCGCAAGCTGCAGACGCGGGCGCTGGAGGTAGTGTCGGGCTATCGTGGCAGGCCGATCGACGTCACGCGCCACGACGAACTCGGATCGTTGATGGAGTCCGTCAACGGCATGCAGTCGGAACTGAGAGAGCGTGAACGGCAGCTGGAGATAGCGCGGCAGCAGCGTTTTCACAACGACAAGATGGCGGCCATCGGCTCGCTCGCGGCAGCCATCGCGCACGAGGTCAACAACCCGATCGCCGCAATTACCGGGGTCGCCGAAGCGATCCATGAAACGCAGAATTCGTCCGCGTGCCCGAGAAGGGGCTGTCGCCCGGAACTCATACTGGAGCAGACGCGGCGGATCAGCCAGATCACGCGGCAGCTGGCGGAGATGACTGCGCCGTACTCGCCCGAGCCGCAACTTCTTGACCTCAACGCGCTGGTACGTGGCACCTGCGGCTTCGTCCGCTACGACAAGCGCTTCCGCAACATAGACTTCAATCTCGACCTCGATCCGCAACTGCCGGCGATCAAAGCCATTGCCGACCATTTGACGCAGGTGCTGATGAACCTGCTCATCAACGCGGCAGATGCGACCGAAGAGATCGTTGACCGCAAACCCACAATTAACGTGACAACGGCGATGAACGGAGAAGAGGTTGTGCTTCTGGTGGCAGACAACGGTTGCGGGATGGTCACGCAAACGCTGGCGCGGGCGTTTGACGAGGCGTTTACCACCAAACCACCGGGAAAGGGCAGCGGGCTGGGCCTGTTTATGTGCCGGTCGCTGATCGAGACCGAGGGCGGACGGATCACCTTGGACTCGGCGCCGGGTCAGGGAACGCAGGCTTCGGTTCGCTTGCAGCGCCCGGCGCCCCGGGAGTGACGCGCGATGTCGTCGATCCATGTCCTGGTCGTTGATGACGAACTGGCACTGCGCGAGATTCTCGGGGCGGCCGTAGCGAAAGCGGGATACTCGGTCGATCTGGCCGCGAGCGTCAAGGAGGCGGCGGGCAAGCTCGCGCGCGGTGACGTGGATGTCGCATTGTGTGATATCAAGCTGCCCGACGGCAACGGCATCGACCTGGTCCGGGAGGCTCTTGCCTCCGGTATCGATACCGCTTTCGTCATGGTGACCGCCTACGGGTCGATGGAGACCGCCGTCGAAGCGTTGCGCGCGGGCGCTTCCGACTACATCGTCAAACCGGTGCGCAACGAAGAGTTGCTGCATCGCGTGGCCCAGATCGCCGCCGTGCGAGGTTTGCGCGACGAAAACCGGGTGCTGCGCAAAGCGGTAAGCGAGATCTCGGGCGGTCGCTATCAATGGGAATCCGCCCTGATGCGCGAGGTCGAGCGCATGGTGAGCCGGGTTGCGCCGACCGAAAGTACCGTCCTGGTTACCGGCGAAAGCGGGACCGGAAAGGGCGTGATCGCGCGGGCGCTTCACGAGCAGAGTGGGCGCCGTGAGGGCTCGTTTGTCGTCGTGAACTGCAGCGCGATTCCCGAGCATCTGCTGGAGAGCGAGTTCTTCGGGCACACCAAGGGGGCGTTTACCAGCGCGGACCGCGCGCGCAAGGGTCTGTTCCTGCAGGCCGACAGGGGAACGCTCTTTCTGGACGAGATGGGGGAGTTGCCCCTGCACATGCAGACCAAACTGCTGCACGTGATCGAGGACAAGATCGTGCGCCCCATCGGCAGCGAGCAGGCGCGGCGCGTCGACGCGCGGATCGTGGTGGCGACCAATCGCGATCTGCAGGAGATGGTGGCAACGGGCAAGTTCCGCGAGGACCTTTATTTCCGCCTGAGCATGTTTCACATCCACGTGCCGCCCCTGCGCGAACGCCAAGGCGATATCCGGGGCCTGATCGGACATCTGCTGGGCAAGTCGCGCGACAGTGGCGGCCGGTTTCGCCCCATGACCACGGACCCCGGCGTAGAAGAGGTTTTGCTCGGCTTTGCGTGGCCGGGTAACGTGCGCCAACTCGAAAACGTGATCAATCGCGCGCTCATTCTTGCCGACGGCGATTGCATTGCCCTAAGCGATATCCCGGCAGAGATTACCCGCGGCGTTGCGCCCCGGACACAGGCTGGCACGCGAATTGCTCAATCAGGGTGCCTGCGCGACCAGTTGCGCAATTTTGAAGCCGATGTCCTGCGAGGTGCGCTCGGGCAGGCGGCCGGCGACCGCAGGCTCGCCGCGCAACGGTTGGGCATAGGGTTATCCAGCTTGTATCGCAAGCTCGAGGAGTTGGAAAGAGAGGGACTCCTGACGGGTATGACCCCCGGCGCGCCGCCCGCGGAGCGCTAGGAATTTGTCGGACTTGGAGGCGACAAATTCCTCACGCAAAACCGCCACGGGAGCAAGAGCGAGTGAAAGCCTCGCTGGTTGCTGGAAACGCAGGGCGTTACAGGAGTCTTGCTCAGATGTTGAGACGAGTGGGAGGCATGGCGATGATGGCGATCAGGGTACTTGCGTTGTTCTTGGCGTGGCAGGTGGGCGTGGCGTGGGCAGCGCCAGAGGATGATTTTCGCGCGGGCTCGCGGGCCTTCCGCACTGGGGACGTCGTACAGGCGATGGCTCTGCTCAAGAAATCCGCCGACGCGGGGCACGCACCGTCGCAGTCGCTGCTCGCCTATATCCTGGACAAGGCCGAATTCAACGACGAAGCGATCGCCTACTACCGCAAAGCAGCAGCCCAGGGCGACGCGGAGGGCGAGTTCGGCCTCGGGTCGATGTACGCAGCGGGCGAGGGCATCAAACGCGATCCGGCCGAAGCACGCAAGTGGATCACACGCGCCGCCGAAAGGGGGCACGCGACCGCGATCAATGCGCTCGCGCAGGCCTATATGAGAGGTGAGCTTGGCGTAGACGAGGCGCAACGTAATGGCGCCGATGCATTGCGCTGGGTGCGCCGCGCTGCCGACTCCGGCCATTTGCCGGCGATGGAGAATCTCGCCGTCGCCTACCGAACCGGGGCGTATGGGATTGCGGTTGATCTCAAGCAGGCCGAGGCGCTGGATGCCAAGGTGCGGGCGGCAAAGGGCGTCGTTGACAAAGGGGCGAAGAAGAGGGGCAAGAAGTGACATGATCACCTACACGCTGGATGCCGATCCTGCGGACGCTCAGGCACGTCGCAGCGCGCGCGCGCGGGATGCTGCGATGCTACGCCGCGCCGGTTACGCGGTGCTGGCGGTGTGCTTGGCTGCGTTTGCTGGTGGCCCGGCGCGCGCTGCCGATGTCATCAAAGGTTCGCAGACTTACGTGAAGCACTGCGCGGCCTGTCATGGACCCGCCGGTGTGAGTGTGATGCCGGGGGCGCCACATCTCGCGCGCGGCGAACGCATGATGCAGTCGGACCTGGCGCTGCTCGCATCACTCAAGGCTGGCAAGAATGCGATGCCTGCTTACTTTGGCATTCTTACGGACCGGGAAATTCTCGACGTCATCGCCTACAGCCGGACACTGCGCTGATGGACTGGCGATCGCTCTCCCGAACCGGGCCGGCGCTGCTACTTGCCTGCGCCGTCGTTCTTGACGCGGGGGCGCAGGCGCCCGCGCGCGCGCCGGCGGGGGAGCGCACGCAAGAACGGGTCGTCGAGACGTTTGGCGTCGGCGCCAACGTCCTGGTGCGCGCGCTGGCCGTGGAACCCGGCGGCGCGACACTGTGGGTCGGTACGTCGGCGGGCGTGATCGAAGTCGATCTTGCGACCGGCCGCTTGCGCAACACCTTCACCCGTCAGCATGGCTTGGCGAGCGAACATGTGTATGCGATCGGCATCGACGGCGCGGGAAACAAGTGGTTTGGCACCAGGGCTGGCGGCGCGTCGCGTTACCGCGATGGCAAATGGCGCACCTATTTTCCCATGCACGGCCTGGCGGATTACTGGGTGCGGGCGTTCGCGAACGGGGCCGGAGGCGATCTGTGGCTCGGCACGTGGGCCGGTGTGAGCCGCTACAACCCCAAGACTGAGAAATTCAGGAACTACGCCAAGGAACTGGTCAGCGAATGGGTTTCAGGCATGGCGGTCGACCGCAGCGGCCGGCTATGGGTCGGCACCGAAGGGGGCGTGTCGATGTTTGACGGCAAGGACTGGCGGTCGTGGACCCATAGCGACGGCCTTGGCGCGGCCAAATCCACAGGCGCAATGAAGGGCGCGCCCAGCGGGGCCGGCTCGCCCCCGCGGCATGAACTCAACGTGAGGGCTGGCGGGGCGGAGACGTTCATGCCCAACTATGTCTTTGCGGTCTTTGCGGCGGCCGATGGCACGATTTGGGCGGGGACATGGGGCGGAGGAGTCTCCCGCTATGACGGCAAGGGCTGGACCAACTATACGACTCGCGACGGCCTCGCCGGCAACGTCGTTTACAGCATCGCGCAGGACGCGAAAGGCGCATTCTGGTTCGGAACCAACGCCGGCCTGTCGCGCTATGACGGCGCCAACTGGCGCAATTACGGACGCCGGGAAGGCCTTACGGAGAATCACATTTACGCGCTGGCGGTCGCCGCCAACGGCGACGTGTGGGCCGGAACCCGGCACGCAGTCGCGCGCGTTGCAGCTCAATGACGCATGGCGCGGTGACATGAGATTTGACCCGAAGACCGCAGGATTGTTGCTGATCGCTGGTGGGGTGCTCACAGCCGGCGCCTATGTGCTCGACGCGAAGCGAGACCAGCGGGAAGGATACACTCACGCGACGCCGAAAGCGGCGCCGGCGCCAGCGTCGAGTCCGGCTTCCCATCCAAAACTGCCGGCCTCCCATCCGCAGGTGGCTGAATCGGCCCCACCAGCAGACGCCAAAGCGCGTGAAGGCAAGGTACAGATGGATCCGGCGCGCGCCTTTACTCACTTCCGCGTCGGCAACAATAGCGTGCGGGCGATCTACGCTGACGGGAGCGTCATATGGGTGGGCACCTCCGGGGGCGTGGTGCGCTACGATACGGCGAGCCACGAATTCAAGACCTACGACGCGAATAACGGACTGCTTTCGAATGGCGTGTTCCATCTGGGCAAACTGCGAGGGAAGATCGCGGTGGGCACCTACGGCGGGGGCTTGTCGCTGTTTGACCAGAAGGCTCAGAAGTGGGAGCACTACAGCATTCCCGAGGGGTTGGGCGACGCTTTCGTCTACGACGTGCTCGAAGCTTCCAACGGCGACGTCTGGATCGCGACGGGTTCGGGGCTTAACCGGGTGCGGGCCGGCGCGCTGAAGGAGCGCGCGAAGTGGGATCTTCATACCGTGGAGAACACGGCTGGAGGCTTGCCGGGCGATCGGGTCTTTGCCCTTGCGCAAGGCAAGGACGGCAGTGTGTGGTGCGCGACCGGCGGCGGGCTCGCAAGTTTTCAGAACGGCAAGTGGTCGAACTGGACGCGCGCCAAGGGCCTCGGCGGGCCGCGTGGAGCAGTGGGGGGCAGCGTTACGAGCGGAGGTGCCCCGTCGCACCCCTCGCCGCAACAGGCGAAGCCCGCGCACGAAGGGTCGGAAACAGGCGCTGAGCAGGATGGGCACATCACCGCGCTCAAAGTGGGTGAAGACGGTGAAGTTTGGGCGGGAATTCGCGGCGCGGGGCTCGCCCGCTTCGATGGCAAGGCGTGGATGAAGTACACCGTGGCCGAAGGTCTCCCGAGCAACCAGATCTCCACGTTGCACATCGATCGTAGCGGGCGACTCTGGGTCGGTACCGACAAGGGACTTGCGCTGTTAACGAACGGGAAATTTCAGGTCATGACCACGGCGCATGGTTTGTTGGGCGAGAACGTGTATTCCGTCACGACCACCCAGGATGGCGGCCTCTGGGTGGGCAGTTTTGGCGGGGTGGCTCACATTCGGCAGCCCGCGGTGAATTAGGCGTTTGTCGAACATTGACTCGACAGACACCTGATGCAAGCGGCGCCGGGAAGATTTCAGAAAAGGGCAACAGATTGAAGAACCACCGCACCTGGCCGATCGCGCTGCTGGCGTTCGCCGGCATGTTCTTCCTTGGGCTCGATTTCGCTAACGCCGCAGATGTCCCGCTCGCGCAGGCGATTAACAAATCGGGTCGCCAGCGCATGCTCACGCAGCGTATCGTCAAGGCTTATGTGCAAGTCGGGCAGGGAATCACGCCTCAAGTCTCCAGGCGGCAGCTTGACGATGCAGTGCTGCTGTTCGAGGCGCAATTGCTCGAACTGAAGAAGCTCGCGCCGGACAAGCGCAGCCGCGAGTCTATCGCTCACCTGGAACAGCTATGGCGGCCATTCAAGGTGGTCGCGACCGGGGCCGTGAGTCGCAGTGGCGCCGAGCGCCTGCTCGCGATGGATGATGAACTGCTCAATGCCGCGCATGAACTGACGCTGGCGTTGCAAAATCGCTCCGCGTCCTCCGCGGGGCAGCTGGTCAACATCTCCGGGCGGCAACGCATGCTATCCCAGCGCCTGGCAAAATATTATCTGTTGCGGGCCTGGGGCATGGACTCGCCAGCCATCAGCCGTGAAATCGGCTCGGCACGCACCGAGTTCGACGGCGCCTTGGCAACGCTGCGATCCGCGCCGGAGAATACCGAAGCGATCAGAAAGGAACTCGACGCGGTCGCCTTGCAGTGGGAGTGGTTCCAGAACGCGTTGGGACTCGAGGGCGCGGCCTCCTACGGGCTGATCGTGGTTAACGCGAGCGAGGCCATACTCGACAGTATGGAGGTGATTACCACCCGGTACGAGCGGTTGCCAGCGCGATGAAGAAAGGGCTGC